>JBGTGP010000017.1:0-131032 GCA_041746735.1 Saprospiraceae bacterium | reverse complement strand
AATCTATGCTGTGCTTCGATCTGGTATCTGTGCCATCCGGCAGCATTCAATCTGGCATCTGGTATCTTCTGCTCTGGCATCTAAATAAGGCATCTGGCTTTCCGCCTCACGGTCGGAATCTTCGCTGTGCTTCGACTGGCATCTCACGATCTGGGAAGAGAAATAAATCATCACTTGAAATGATACGTCTTTTAGAAGTAAAAAAATTTGGCCACATGTGATTTTTCACATTACCTTAAACGCTTTATCCTTTATCATTTAATTGCTCCAAGGTGAAGATTGACATCCACACGCACATCATGCCCTACAACATCCCTCGCTGGGTAGAAAAATTTGGCTACGGAAAATTTGTACATCTGGAAGATTGCGGAAACTGCCGGGCCCGGATGATGATCGGGGATACATTTTTCCGGGAGATCGAATCCAATTGCTGGGATCCGGATGTACGTATAAAAGAATGTGACGAACACGGTGTACATATGCAGGTCTTGTCTATCATACCCGTACTGTTCTATTATTGGGCGAAAGGGCATGAAGCGCTGGAGACCAGCAGATACTTCAATGATTATATCGCCGAAGTCGTGAGCCGTCAACCAGACCGCTTTATCGGGCTGGGCACAGTACCCTTACAAGACCCTGATCTGGCCATCCGGGAACTGGAACGATGTATGCAGGAACTCGGAATGGTCGGTATCGAAATAGGATCACATGTCAATAGCTGGAATCTGAATGATCCGGTTTTGTTTCCCTTTTATGAAGCCGCTGAACGATCAGGCGCCTGCTTGTTTGTTCATCCATGGGAAATGTTGGGCAGTGAGGAAATGAAGCGATACTGGCTCCCCTGGCTCGTCGGAATGCCGGCAGAAACGAGCAGGGCGATCTGCTCGATGATCTTTGGCGGCATCTTTGAAAAATTCCCAAATCTACGGGTTGCATTTGCGCATGGAGGTGGTTCATTTCCCGGTACCATCGCCCGCATCGAACATGGTTTTCATGTACGTCCGGATCTCGTGGCCGTAGACAATGATAAAAACCCAAGATCGTATCTTGGAAAATTCTGGATCGATTCCCTGGTTCATGATGAACGCATCCTCGACTATCTCATCGACCTGGTCGGAGCCGACCGGATCGCCCTGGGCAGCGACTATCCTTTTCCACTGGGCGAAGCCTCACCCGGAAAACTCATTCAGCATATGCCCTACAGCGATAATACAAAAGAATGGCTATTGTCGAAATCCGCTCTGGCCTGGATGGGCAGAGAGACATTACACACCACTACCGCCAATTAAATAAAGTAATGTATGTTGCAATGCTGAAAGTGTAACACACCATATATCGCCGCCCATTTTTATCCATACCATCAAGACATGATACCAGGTCAATACCGAGATCAATTCCATATCCCGAAGGTTCATGAACAAGAGGCTGTATATCTGTGTGGAAACTCCCTAGGCCTACAGCCAAAAAAAGTCAGCGAATATGTCCTGCAGGAATTAGAGGACTGGGCCAGCCTTGGTGTTGAAGGCCATCTGCACGCACGCCATCCCTGGCTTCCCTATCATGAATTTCTCACCGCTTCTATGGCCCGGCTGGTCGGCGCGCGCACAAGCGAAGTCGTGGTCATGAATTCACTGACCGTCAACCTGCACCTGTTGATGGCATCATTTTACCGGCCCGATGTCAAACGATACAAGATCCTGATCGAAAGCGATGCTTTTCCTTCTGACCGGTATGCCGTAGCCTCTCAGGCACGATGGCACGGCTATGATCCGCAGGAAGCGATCATCCAATGGAGACCATTACCGGGTGAACATTGCCTTCAAACTGAATCCCTGGAAGAAATCCTTCAAAGAGACGGAGAATCCATTGCCCTCATCCTGCTTGGCGGTGTCAACTATTATACGGGCCAGTATTTGGATATCCCACGTATTACAGCCTTGGGTCATCAGTATGGTATCATCGTGGGTTGGGATCTGGCTCATGCAGCCGGTAATGTGGAGTTGCAATTGCAGGAATGGAATGCCGACTTTGCCGCCTGGTGTAGTTATAAATATCTCAATTCAGGTCCGGGTAGTTTGTCCGGTATCTTCATACACGATCGTCACGGACAGGACCTTTCGATCCCCCGGCTGTCCGGATGGTGGGGACATAACAAACAGACGCGGTTTAAAATGCGGGATGATTTTGATCCGCTGCCAGGTGCGGAGGGATGGCAGCTCAGCAATCCACCGATCCTCCCTTTGGCGGCCATGAGAGCCTCGATGGAATTGTTTGATGAGGCTGGTATCGGCCATCTGCGAAAGGCTTCAAGAGAAAATGTGCAATGGCTGTATGAACAATTGTCTATGATAGAAGGGATAGAAATCATTACCCCTGCTGACCCGGAGCAACGTGGCTGTCAATTGTCCCTACTGGTCCGCCAGGATGGAAAAATGTTGTTTGACAGACTGACACAGAAGGGTGTGATCGCGGATTGGCGCGAACCGGATGTCATCCGGATCGCGCCGGTACCCCTCTACAATACGCGCTCAGATGTGGAACAGTTTGTGTCCATGCTGACCGCCTGATGGACTAAATTTAAGAATCTGTTCGCCTCCGCTTGATGTACTGTTTTAATGTATCCTCCATCGGGTTACGTATTTTGCAAACATGAAACGCTACCCGATCCTGGTTTTGATTGTCCTTCATGTTCTTACTATCTTACCGTCGTGCCAATCCGCCAGTATGTCCGGTAGTCCACCCACCACCCCAGTTGAGATCGTCTACGAAGTATATGTGCGGTCATACTGTGACGGCAACAGTGACGGGATTGGCGACCTGCCGGGCCTGATATCCAAACTGGATTATATCCACGACCTGGGCGCCACAGCGATCTGGTTGATGCCGGTTCATCCATCTCCCTCCTATCATAAATACGACGTTACAGATTATTATACGATCCATCCGGATTATGGTACTATGACGGATATGGACCGACTTATCAAGGAAGTACATCAACGCGGGATGAAAATCATCCTGGATCTGGTCATCAACCATACTTCTTCCGAACATCCGTGGTTTGTTGCCTCCACCAGTTCACCGGATGACCCCCATCGCCAGTATTATGTTTGGAAAGATTATGAAGAGGTAAAGGATGCCATATTTAAAAAATCAGCCACCTTCGATTCCGACAATCTGACGCAATGGCACGAATGGCCGGGTGATGCAGAGCGGTACTATGGTTTTTTCTGGAAAGGTATGCCGGATCTCAATTTTGATCATCCGCCGGTACTGGAGGAGGTTTATGCAATTGGAAAATTCTGGCTCGACAAAGGCATCGATGGTTTCCGGCTGGATGCGGCCAAGCATATTTACCCTGATGATCGGTTTGATGACACACGACGGTTTTGGGAAGAATTTACCACGACGATGCGCACCTATAATCCGGAGGTCAAAATCATCGGCGAAGTATGGGCTGATCCATTTATGCTGGCCAAACTTTTTAAAGGACTTCCTTCTCTTTTCAATTTCGAATTGAGTAAAGCTATACCTGAAGCCATCCTCATGGGAGATGCAGGAAAATTTATTTCTGTGTGGGAAAGTATTCGAAGAACGTACAATGCATCAGCTGTCCCTTTTGAAGATGCCCTTTTGCTATCCAATCATGATATGAACCGTATAGGATCCAC
Organism: Saprospiraceae bacterium; assembly: GCA_041746735.1. GTDB lineage: Bacteria > Bacteroidota > Bacteroidia > Chitinophagales > Saprospiraceae > Opimibacter. The sequence continues at coordinate 127,364 of JBGTGP010000017.1, read as the reverse complement.
GCTCGGTGGAGATCCCGGCAAATCGAAATTAGCCGCAGCCCTGCTGCTCACATTACCGGGCACGCCTTATATCTATTACGGCGAAGAAATCGGCATGTTAGGGGTCAAACCCGATATCCACCTGCGTGAACCGTTTCCCTGGGATGAAAATCCGCTGATGAATACCCGCTGGGAAAAACCGGTATATTCCGTGAGTCCGCAAGTACTATCACTGGCTGACCAAATGAAGGACCCTGCATCCATATATCATCACTATAAGAAATGGATTGCCATCCGAAAGGAAAATCCGGTGCTCCATTCAGGCACCCTGACCTTCAGAGATATGCAAAACAACGCCGTGCTGAGTTATACTGTCGGAGACGACACCACCACTTGCTGGGTTGTCCACAATCTGAGCGATAACGAAGTTTCATTTCCCATCATGGATCCGGCTACCAACCTGGTCACTGGTCAAGCTATACAGGCACATGATGTTTTGGAAGTTCCGGCCCAGACAAGTGCTATCGTCCGGTTCGGCGATAAATAATCACGTCGGAAGTGGGGATCGTCATCTCAGTTGTTCCTACAACCCATGCCGGGTCACTCTATTGTTCCACGAAAGAGAGTTTCTAACAGACTCGACTTCCTGCAATATCCTCCGTACATCCCTGTCACGTTCATTCATTTCCAAGAGAGAATTGGCGTAGGCTTCCGCTTCATCAAATTTCTCCAGCCATAAATTGGCCAGCGCCAGATTGTACAGACATATATGCTTCAGACGCTCCTCATCAGCCTGACTTGACGAATACTTCAGCGCTTTGGCAGTATAAAACTCCAGTGCTGGCTTGACCCGAATACGTATCGGGTCAAGGCTTCCTTCTGCGGTCATCAATTTGAATCCGGCCTTAATGATCTCCAGATTCTTCTTAAAAGCATTATACTCCGGATGCTTTTTTTTACCAATCATTTCAAACCGGATGTTATCCCGGATCAGGCGAAACCCATACTTTGAATTGACCAGGTCGTACACTGCTTTCAATCCCTCCTGCAAACGTTCCTTGTGGAGTGTATTGAGTCGGGACTGCTTTTCGCTCCGCCAGTACGAATCGAGATCTGAAAGATCATTAAAAGAGTGTGATATCCAGGTACGTGTATCTGAGTTGGTGAAGATATACTTATCGATCAGGCGACGCCCGTTTTTATCTTTGACCTGGATGGCTACGGGCAAGCTATATTTGACTTCAATATAATGTTTCGTGATCGTCCTTTCATTTCCATCTTTGTCTTTTGATTTACTCCGGGTGTTTTTACGGAATTCACCCCAGATCATAAACTCTCCAATGGCCGCTTCCAGTTGGACATCGCCTTTGGATGCCACTTTTTTATATCCTTCCAGCCGGATATACTCGTCGATCAGACCCGACTGGGTGAGGCCGGTTTTGGACAGGTCCCTGAACTGGATATCCAATCCTGCACTATAGGTGGTGAACGAAGGATCGAGTGGCTCGTCCGGTAGCCTGTAATACTCAACTGAAACGGGCTCAGTCTGAATCGTAACCAATTGAGCATGGCTAGGACTCACCAGGGCTCCGCAGAGCAAGCCCGTAAAGACTAGGATGATATTTGACAAGCAGATATAGCGCATTTGGCAGCCAAAATACTGTAACCCTTTCAATGCCGGGGTATAAGGGGTTTGAAAAAAATTTGTTTTCCCTACCTTTCCCTCATGTCATCACATGTCATCATCAGCGGTGCCGGCCTTTGCGGCACCCTATTAGCGCTAACTCTTGCCCGGCGGGGCCACAGGATCACCCTGCTCGAAAAACGAGGTGATCTGCGCAAAGAAAAAATGGCTGCCGGAAGATCCATCAACCTGGCACTCTCAGACCGTGGACTGGCGGCACTCGAACTGGCCGGTCTTAAGCAGCAGGCATTGGATATCTCGATCCCCATGCTGGGCCGGATGATCCATCCCCTTGGAGGTGATACGACAATGCTGCTTCCTTATAGTGGTCGTCCCGGAGAACATATCCAGTCTATTTCACGACCGGGTCTCAATGCCTTGCTCTTGAATACGGCCTCTCAGCATCCCCTTATTGATATCCGGTTTCATCACAACGTAACGCATACCGATATCTTCCGTGCTGGTGTGCGGGGCCAGTATACAGTGACAGGCCAGCCTTTTGATATCACGGGTGATGTGTTGTTTGGGACGGATGGTGCGGGATCGGATGTACGACAGGGATTTATGCAGGCAGGGTCGACGATCCGGTTCAATTTCAGTCAGGCGTTTCTGGATCATGGATATAAGGAACTGGAAATACCCGCTGGTCCGGGTGGAACCTGGCAGATCGAAAAAAACGCGCTTCATATCTGGCCCCGTCAACGTTATATGGTCATCGCGCTGCCCAATCTCGACGGCAGTTTTACGGTGACATTGTTTCTGGCCTTTGATGGTCAGCCGGGATTTGATCAATTGACGACTCACGGGGAGGTGCATGATTTTTTTCATACACAATTTCCGGACCTGGTGCCGCTCATGCCGGATCTGGTGCAGGATTTTCAGGCCCATCCAACGGGCTCACTGGGGACGATCAAATGTAGTCCCTGGCATACCGCGTGTACGATGCTCATGGGAGATGCGGCGCATGCCGTGGTGCCGTTTTACGGTCAGGGCATGAACTGCGCGATGGAAGATGTGCTCAAACTGGATCACATGCTGGACCAGACCAGTGAAGATTGGGAAACTGCTTTTGCTGCGTATATGCTCGATCGGAAGAAGGATACAGATGCCATTGCGGATCTGGCGGTAGAGAATTATTATGAAATGCGGGATCATGTAGATAACCCGGACTTTATTGCGAAGCGTAAAATAGAAATGCAGTTGGAAAAGCAGTATCCGGACTATGCCTCCAAATACAATCTGGTGACCTTTTGTGAGGATATTCCGTATTCCGTCGCCCGTCATCGTGGCAACCTGCAGGATGAGTGGCTGCTCAACTATTGTCGGGAGTTGCGGGATACTGATCTTGGACCGGCGGAATTGGATAGGGTGTATCGGGAGTTAATGGCATTGTGAGGCTGCTGCATCAGACGTAACCTTCCATAACACAGGAAACGAACCAGCAGATATTGCTGTTGCAGGAGTTTGCTCCAGCAACCCGGATTTGTGTCCAAATACCGTAGCTGTGCCCCGTTGTTGGAGCAAACTCCAACAACAGCTATTCATGCTGATTCAACGCTCATCATGAGGTCACCGGTCGAAGTTGATGTTGCGGAAGTTCACTATTCATCCCCAAATGAACGTGAATTAGTGATATCATCCAACAGGATACATTTTGTATGCATGACTTGACCTCAAGTTGATATTATTAATACTTACGATAGTCAATTGGATTTACCTTCTTCATTCTTTTTGCAAAATCAACTGCCATCTTTTGCATATTCTTAGATTCATATTGATCAAGACAATATTTTAAAACACAATCTCTGGACGGATACGCATTTCCACTTGAACTTTCATTAATCATTTTCACATGTAAACGAATTTCATCACCAGCTAAGGCACTCATGCTGGCAATTTCTAAATAACTCCTTTTGTCAAGCCCATCTGGATACCAACTGCAAACTTCTTCCCGAAAGCCGCAGTCAACTTCAAATGGCTCTGTACATGTATATAGGAAAACCAATTTATAATAAGATATCATCTCATTTCGGGAGAGTTGAGCTAAACCCTTTCCGCAATAGATGAGCATAAATGCAATTACGAGTATAAATTTGAATCGCTTCATTCCAATATCCATAAATATGCTACTCCAACCCATTCCCATTTAAATCCAGAGGTAGTCTTGTATGTCAATGTCTCTGGATTTTGTTGATAAAGATAATCACAGTGTCCGGAGGCATCCCAATTTGAGCCTGCATAGGGAAACATCATATATATCCCTTGATTTTCTCTAATTATTTATAAAGTCCAGATAGCTATTAATCTCAGTGAGACCAACATTATTTAAAATCCATTCCGCATGAGTTGCATACAAATATACAACCAATTGATTATAGGCTGCTATATAGACGCCTCCATACGTTGTCAAATCAGGATCAGTCAAACACAAATAAGGAGCCAGATAAGGGGTGCATCCACATGGACATACTACTGGTGGACTCCAACCCGAACCACCATCACCGGTTCCACCACCAGTTCCGCCTCCACCGTCTGATCCGCCTGCATCCCATAATGTATGCCCATATCCTGTCTCTTGGCAATTTACAGATTCCATATATACCTGACAATTGCACCACCACCCTCTCACAATAATTTCTTTTCCGGTAAACGCACCTGTGCACCACTCGCAAGTTTGTGTTATACTCGTTTCACATCTGGGCTTGATTACTTCCTGGCCATCAGCAAATCCATCTTTTATAACCTTTTTCAAAAGGTGCAGTGTTGAATCATAATAACCGAATAGAATTTCATCGTAGAACGTGATCATGAACACGTATGAAGGTACATTCGGATCAAGAATGAGCTCTTGTGAACCCGGCACAGCATACAAAGTATCTCGTCGTAACACAGTACAACTCCATACTGCCCCGTCATACACACAAGTAAGATGGCCGAGAGTAGTGGAATCAGCAGTACCTGTAAAAGGCAATGTTACTGTTTCCAAAATACTGTCAACTTTGGCGTGCACAATGGCAAATGTCCAAACCGGAAACCCAATCAATGAGACCAGATTTTCAATATACGGATCACTCAACTCCAAATCCAACAAATATGCAAAGAGTGAATCTGCGTAGTGCTCCGAGTTCCTTGGTCGAATGCGATCGGCTATCAATGGGTTTTTCATTTCAATATATCCTATCTGGAAAAAGCTCCTTTGTGTATCTGAAACCAATTGGCTCTTCGGATCAATATCATTTAAAGCCATTTCATCAAACTTGCAGGTAATGCTGCCAAGCATGACAATGAGCAGTTAACCCACTATAAAATGGTTGGGCCTCATAATTATAAATTTTATCAAATTCAATAAAGACTTAGTTACAATTCAGTCGAAATGTAAGACTTTCTCTTGAAAGTTGCTTAGAAAGTGTAAAATTGTTTTCACTTGTCGAAGCTGTGCCCCGTTGTTGGAGCAAACTCCAACAACAGCCAACTATTCACAATCAAATCCAATGGTGAGTGAACCATCATGCTTTGCTGTTGCAGCAGTTCGATTCCGCAGCCCGGGAAATGATCCGGCAGGTATTGCTGTTGCAGGAGTTTGCTCCTGCAACACGGATCTGTGCCCAAACACCGAAGCTGTGCCCCGTTGTTGAAGCAAACTCCAACAACAGCAAATCAGACTCACTCCTGCAACCTGGACCCAAATCATGCTTGCTCCGGCATCCCGGGCCCACCCCGCATGCCGGAGCAAACTATGGTATGAGCCAAGCAATTTCAAGAACTCGCTATATTATGGTATAGCTTACGCTACGTCCGCTTCCTTGCATTTCTATTAGTCCTTTGCCGACCAAGGCAGATAAAATCCTTTTAACCGTTGGGGCAGGTATGGATAATTTTCTGGCAATTTCGCCCGACTGAATGCCTGGACGGTTTTGTATGATAGTGAGTATCGATTTTTCTCTCGCCGACAATTGCGTTTGCACTCCGACTATTTCCAGCTTAGCCAATAACTGTAGCTGAATATTTGCCAAGCAGTTTAAAAAGAATAATAGCCAACCCGTTATATCTTCATTGGGGCGCTGTGCCTGGCAACTTCCAAGCACCTGATAATATTCTGATTTTCGACTTTCTATTTCATGTTCAAAACTTACATATTGTATCCATTTATACCCGTTCTTCAGCAACAAAAGCGTAGAAATAAGTCGGCTTAATCTGCCATTGCCATCCTGAAACGGATGTACGCTCAAAAATTCATACACAAATGAAGCTATTTTAATCACGGGGTGAACTTCATTTTCAGCATTATACCAATCCGCCAGCCGCCTCATAGCATCTTCGGTTGCAAAACCTGCTTCCGTTGTCTGAAACACAATGTAGCGAGTCCCATCAGGAAAAGTAGCTTCAACAGCATTGTTATGCTCTTTAAAATTTCCCTTGTGCCATTCATCTTTTGTGCTGTATTTCATCAATCGGTTGTGCAAATTCTTTATTTGACTTTCAGTAATAGATATGTCCTGGTATGATTCTGATATTAGATCTAACGTCTCAAAATAGCCTACAACTTCCTGCGAATCCCTATCGTTAAGTTTTGTTATGTCTATTTTTTGCAACAGCACATTCACCTCTTCATCACTCATTTTATTTCCTTCTATCCGGTTGGAAGCCCCTACGCTTCTTACGGTTGCTATACTTTTCAACTCTTTGAGACTATGACCTTCCTTTCGGTCAATAGCCGTCCAACGTGAGTCAAACCGATCTATCTCGCTGATGAGGTTGATCAGTTTCCATTCAATGTTCAGCTTAAAATCATACACTCGGTTGTCCATTTTTCTGTTTTTTGATACGATTCGATACGCAAATATACGATTATGATTTGAAATTTCATTATCAAAATGATACGTTTTGATACGCATAGATACATTGTGATACGGACCCAAATCAGGCTCACTCCTGCATCCATTTTCTATTATTATTCCTAATTTTAGACCATGATACGCCGACCTTTCAACCTCCAGGCCTGGATAGACGAGCATCGCCACGAACTCAAGCCACCTGTCGCCAACCGGAATCTCTATCATGATGCCGGGGATTATATCGTGATGATCGTCGCCGGACCCAATGCCCGGAAAGACTACCACTTCAACGAAACCGAAGAGCTCTATTATCAGCTCGAAGGTGATATCAATGTGCGCATCCAGGAAAACGGCCAGGCCGTGGATATCCCTATACGGGAAGGCGAGATGTTTCTCCTGCCTGGAAACACCCCGCACAGCCCCATGCGACCGGAAGGAACGATCGGACTGGTCATCGAACTCAAACGACAACAAACCGAGCAGGATGGACTGATGTGGTTTTGTGAAAAATGCAATACCAAACTTCATGATACCCGCTTTCATCTGACCAATATTGAAAAGGATTTCCTGCCCCGCTTCCAAGAATTTTACGCTTCCACCGAGATGCGGACATGCCCCAACTGCGGCCACGTCATGGATGCTGATCCGAGATTTGTGGAATGAGCCATAAGACCTTTTTCGCCTCTGACTTTCACCTGGGGACAGACGCCGCAACCACAAGTTCAGCACGTGAAAAACTCATCGTCCGCTGGATGGATGCCTCAGCCCCGGACATGAAAGCGCTCTACCTGGTGGGCGATGTCTGGGACTACTGGTTTGAATATGGCCGTGTCATCCCCAAAGGGTATAGCCGGCTGCTGGGCTGTCTGGCCCGGATCCGGGATGCGGGTATACCCATCCACTATTTTACTGGTAATCATGACATGTGGATGTTCCGATATCTTACAGACGAATTCGACATCCCTATACACCGGTCTCCGGTGACACATGAGATCGATGGCAAACGTTTTTTTATCGGCCACGGCGACGGTCTGGGACCCGGCGACTATGGATATAAATTTATCAAAAAGGTATTTGCCCATCCGCTCAGCCAATGGCTCTATGCGCGAGTCCATCCCAATACCGGCCTGCGGATCATGAAGTACTGGTCCGGTACGAGCCGGCAGCATACCCGCGAGGAAATCTTTTTAGTCCCGGAAAAGGAATGGCTAATCCAGTTTGCTCTGGAGTACCTCCAAGACCACACCATCGACTACTTTATCTTCGGTCACCGACACCTGCCAATCGACTACGACCTGGGTGTGCAAGGCGCCAGGTATATCAACCTGGGGGACTGGCTGACGTACAATTCGTATGCCGTATTTGATGGGCAGGATCTCACATTAGCATATTATAAACAATAGCCTTCGCATCTCGCCGAAAGGGAATATTTATCTTTGCTCTTTCGTTAGAGAGCCTCCAATCGTATATTCCCATACTATGCAAACATTCCATTATCTTATCTGTGCGGCTATTGTCCTGACCTCTGCTACATGCACCATGTCGGCGCAGACCCCGCTGAGCGAAGCATTACGCCGCACTGACATCGCACCGGCGTGGCCGGGCTGCGATCCCAAAATCCCGGATTGTACCAAATCACGACTGGCAGATTTTATCGCCGCCAATCTGCAGTCCCCTCCCGAAGCACGGGCACAGGGGGTTGGTGGAGTCGTCATTATGGAATTTGTTATTGAAAAAAACGGCACCATCGGCGAAGTGAAAGCGCTGCAGGATCCCGGGCTGGGTCTGGGACCTGAAGCCACCCGCGTAATCACCTTAATGAAAACCAAAAAAATCAAATGGGTGCCCGCGGAGCATAACGGAAAGCGTGTAGCCTACCGGTACGTGTCACCCGTGAGCTTTAGTTTGGCCATGCCCCCTAAAGAAGTCGCGCCATCCACTCCTGCCGCAGCAGATACAACCGTGTATATCCGGGAAATAGCTGAAGTTATGCCAAGATTTGCCGGCTGCGATCCTCAGGTAAAGGACTCTATCGACTGTACATTTCAGAAAGTCCTCCAGCATATCAAAACCAATCTTCAATATCCTGAGGAAGCAATCAAAACACAGACCCACGGTCAGGTGGTCCTGGAGTTTGTAGTCGATCAGACCGGTGCCATCACAGATGCCAAGGTCATCAAAGGCATTGGCCACGGATGCGATGAGGAAGCTCTCCGTATCCTGGAGAGTATGCCCGCCTGGACACCCGCCATGCAGGATGGAAAGACCGTTCCGGTCAGAATGAAACTGCCGATCCTATTCCAGTTGCCCAAGCAATAGAACTCTAAGTTCATACCCTTTCCAAGGGATTTTGTAGAAAAGGGAATACTGAGCCGTCAGTATTCGCTTTTCTATTCTCCAAATGCCATTTTGATAGGAGATCAAGTTAGCATATGTCATAATGGCGCTTATCTTGGGCCCTTTAAGACATATTGTCATGAAGTTTTTGAGTGGTACATCCTTTGAATAAAGGGAGGTATTCGATCACTTAAAAACTTGATATTACATGAGACCTTATGCATGCTATCCAAAGACCAGAGCTGGCTACCGGCCACACGTAACTGGATGGGCCAACCCATACCAACCTCAACATACAGTTGGAAACAATACAACAAATCCCGTTGCAGCACGTCCGGCGGCAAACATCCTTCGGACAGACGGAGCGTATACGATTGAGATGGCAGTGCCCGGATTTACCCGGGATCAAATCAAAATCGAGATTCAGGATGACCAGCTCATCATCAGCGGCCAGTCGGCAAAGGAAGGTGCTGACCTTAAAATGGTTAGAAAGGAATTTGACTATTCCACATTTAAAAGGGTATTCCGTTTGCACAAAAATGCCAACACCAATGCCCTCACTGCTACTTTCGAGCAAGGCATTCTGGCGATCGTCATTCCGGATGCCCAGCCTGAAACAATGACTATACACATTCAATAACCATTAAACCTTATCTATCATGAGTACTTCAAAATTTCATCCGGTAGTCCCCTCGGGATCCTTTGGAAAGTGGATCGACAACCTGTTTAATGCGACCATGACCGATGTACTGGGATCCGATTTCACAATCTCCTCTCCTTCTGTCAATGTGGAAGAGCATGAGGATCATTTCGACCTGAAACTTGCAGCACCCGGACTGGAAAAAAGTGATTTCCAGCTCCGTATCGAAAACGATTCTCTGATCATCTCCGCGGAAAAGAAAACAGAGACGGAAGAAACCCAAAAGCGGTTTACCCGCCGGGAATTTAATTACAGCACCTTCCGTCGTTCTTTTCAACTGGATGATTCCATCCACCGGGAAGGTATTTCGGCCAGCTACGAAAATGGGGTGCTGAATGTACGGTTGCCGAAAAAAGAAGAATCGTGGAAAAAACCATCCGCTACCACGATCGAAATCAAGTAGTAATCTGAAATTTTCATGTGGACGTTGAAAGCCATCCGTTGCCGGATGGCTTTTTTTATGACCGCTTCCGCATCGAAAAAACGGTTCGGTCCAGACGTGGCTCATGCGCCGGATCATAGCCATACGCCCGAAGAGACAGATGGTAGGCTGACCGCAACCTCTCCGCAGCGGATTGCTGACGCCACCAGGCTGTAGTGCGGGAAGCCTCTTCTGCGGTCTGCCGCTTAAAAGCATTTCGGTCCAATCGCTTCTCTTCCATTGTACAAATCACTTTACAGTAGATGCTCAATATCATCCATATCCCGGAACCGGCCTGCTGCATGCTTCGCCTCTATCAAAGATGCTCTGTCGATAAGCCGGATTTGTATGTCATCCACCTCATGTGATGTGGATCTGGAATAAACTTCCGGGAAGCTCAGTCCCTTCACATCCAGCATGATATCGATACTGACTGGTGGAACACCAAAGGTAAATACATCATAAGCGGAAGGATCAAGAAAATTTTGTAGTGACATATCAAACGTAGACATGCCAAACAAGTGAAAGGCCTCGAGTAGTTTCAGATAGTTGGCCTCTGATCGCTCAACCCATATGTCCATATCGCCGGTGGTTCTGTTATAACCATGTAGGATGACCGCATATCCTCCCACCAGTATATAGCGCACATGGGCTTTGTTGAGCGCCAGAATGAAATCCTGAAAATCTGGGTTGAATATATGTCCCACTATGGACAAAGATCAAAAACAATATGCAATCTCTCTAAACCTCCTGGGTCAGGCGGTCAACCGGTGCGCATACGTGGCATACCCGGGATCAGCCGGCACGGTAAAAGCAAAAACATCCAATCCGCTATCATGCGCATCGATGACGACGTCTGTGTCATCCTCCGCGATGATAAAATCATCCTGTTCGACGGTTTGGCCATTGATCATACCCGATCCTGAAATAATATAAAGCGACCTGATCGTTCCTGACTCTCGAGCCCAGGTATAGGGCGTCTCCTTCACGTTTATCCTCCTGATATCGACTTCTGGTGTATCCAAACGGATGAGACCTTTCTCTCCTGCATAATGCGTGACAGTAGCACCCGGCACCTGGGTCGTCGTAAAATCAGCAGCCTTATAATCATCATACGAAGCTTCCTGGTTCATCGTTCTTGACAAGTCCGGGTCCACCCATATCTGAAAGATCACGCCTCCTTTTTCAATATGTTCTGCATGTGAGATACCATTGCCCGCCCGGATGATTTGTACATCTCCGGTCTCCAGCGGCTTCCAGTCATTCATCTGCGTATCGAAATGCCGTATGCGGCCTTCCAGTACAAAGGACATGATCTCAAATCCCTTGTGCGGATGTAGTCCGATGGTACTGTCGACCATACCTTCCGCCCTTGCCCAATAAAACAATGACGAATAAGGTCTGACAAATCCACCGTCTTGCGGAAATCCGATCGGTTTGTTTTCTATAATCTGGCCGTTGTTGAACGCGCCTCTTGCTTGTTGTGATACAGGTATAATACGCATAGTCTTTCCATAACAACACCGCAGGTCACCTGTTCAGTCCGGCATACCTGAAATGAACTTTTTTGGGTATACCCAAGTATAGTAGAGGTTGAGAGGTTGAGAGGTTGAGGAGTTTAGAAGTTTAGGAGTTTAGAAGTTGAGGAGTTTAGAAGTTTAGGAGTTTAGGAGTTTAGTGTGGTGAGTGGGGTGAGTGGGGTGCTTCGATCTGCTGCTTTCCGCCTTGCGGTCGGAATCTTCGCTGCGCTTCGACTGGCATCTAAAAAAGGTTTTGGTTACTTTTGGGTCCGATTGAAAATACACAACACATCCACCTGTATGAACACCTCATTGATTTCATTGCTTTTCCTGATCCTGATCATTGCCTGCGCCGGCCAATCCCACACTGATGCATCAGGCAAACCCGATGGGGCGTTGATCTATAAAAAATATTGCACTCTTTGTCATGGGGCGGATGGTAAACTGGGGCTCAACGGATCCAAGGATATTACGCTCTCCGAATTGAATGAGGCCGAACGTATCGTCCTGATCACAAAAGGGAAAAACACGATGACCCCTTTTGAGGGCATCCTCACCGCTGAAGAAATAAAAGCTGTCGCGGCCTATACTTATACGCTCAAAAGCAAGTGAACTCCATCCGCATCATCGGTTGTATGTCCGGGAGCTCGCTGGATGGCCTGGACATGGCCTTGTGCCGGCTGGAAGGAGATGCCGCTTCGATCACCTGGTGCATTGAAGCAGCACAAACCTTATCCTATTCCGATGAATGGGTGAAGCAACTTCAACAAGCACCTTCACTCAGCGGGCGTGACCTGATGAGACTGGATGCTCGTTTTGGCAGGTATATAGGGCAATCTGTTGCCACATGGATGAAAGAGCAACGTCTCACCGCTGACCTGATTGCATCACACGGGCATACCGTTTTTCATGAACCCCAATTTGATTTTACCACCCAGATCGGCAGTGGTGCACATATCGTTGTCGAGACCGGACTCGACACCATCACAACTTTCAGAGCTGCTGATATTGCCTCAGGAGGACAGGGCGCACCATTTGCACCTGTAGCGGATCGCCACCTGTTGACCGGATATGACGGTTACATCAACCTTGGTGGCATCGTCAATGCATCCGTGAGGTTACACGGAGATCGATGGAAAGCCTGGGATATCGGGCCTTGCAACCAGGTCCTCAATTTTCTCGCGGCAAAAACAGGCGTGTCTTTCGATTCCGGCGGAAACATGGCCTCAAAAGGAAATATCCAGACTGATGTTGTCCACAGCCTGTTGACGATGTATCCGGCACAGGAGGGTGCACCCAGAGGATTGTCCAATCAGCACGTATACTCCACATGGATCCAGTATCTCGAAACTGAAAAGCATCCTGTAGAAAATCTTTTAGCGTCCGTCTCCGAAGCTATCTCAAGGATGATCCTGGATCATCTGATACCGCACATGCATGGCCCTGCCCGGATACTGGTGACCGGAGGTGGTGCACATAACCATCATCTGATCCAACGCCTCAGGTTGTTGGGAGAACCTCATGGATTTCAATTTGAGCTACCGGAAAAAATACTGATTGACTTTAAAGAATGTTTGCTGATGGCGATTCTGGGTTGGATGACACTTCAAAACGTCCCATATGGTATTGACTCCATTACCGGTGCGGCGGGGGATACGATCGGGGGGGCTATCTTTAGAGCCGTCCGATGAATACTAAACTCCTCATTACTGGTGGTACCGGCTTGTTGGGATCCTATATGATCCGTTGGTTCAGACAAAAAGGATATCCGTACATCACCGCTACATGTCAGGGTTCTGTCGGCAATGTTCCAGATCATTTGCGAGAAGGAATCCGATGGGAACAAGTATCACTCCCGGATCAGGAAAAAACGCTGGCCATTATCGCCGGCCAGGAAGTAGTCATCCATACAGCAGGTATGGTATCCTATCGGAAAAAGGATCAATTCAAATTATTGGACATTAACCAGACGGGTACTGAGCATATAGTCAATGCGTGTCTGGCCCATGCAGTCAGTCATCTGATCTATATCGGATCGATTGCCGCGTTGGGCAAAGAACAGGATCAGGTAACGCTTACGGAAACATCACCCTGGCTGGACACATCATATAGTACAGCGTATGGCTTGTCGAAGTACCTTGGAGAGCTGGAGGTATGGCGTGGTGCGGCAGAAGGCCTCCCAGTGTCGGTCGTGCTCCCGTCCGTGATAGTGGGTGCAGGTGACTGGCAGAGGTCCAGCCTGCAAATTTTTGATCAGGTGAAATACAAGCTGCCTTTTTATCCGGGGGGTCAGACAGGGTTTGTAGATGTAAGGGATGTGGTTCGATTTGTGGATATACTGATCAATCGGTCTCTAACCGGGGAACGTTGGATCATCAATGGTGCTAACATGACCTACCGGGATATGTATGCCATGATTGCACATGAGATTGGTTTAAGAAAAAAATTCAGGCTGGCGCCAAAATGGCTGGCACACATCGTATTGCGACTTCAAAATCTGGTGAAAGATTCAACATTGGGTACGCAAGCCCTTCATCAGGTATATGGGACATTCACCTACGATGCATCTAAAAGTATGTCCCTGACCGGCATGACTTACCGGGACCTCGGGGATACGATTCGGGAAGTAGTAGACGTTTACGAAAAAAGAAGTTTGCAAGGTGTACTGCCGTTTTAACATCAAATCAACCCGGATAGGAGAATAATTTTGAGCAATAGTTTTTAGCCTGATGTATAAAGCATTAATTTAAAGCAAAATACACATATACAAAGTCGATAAAAAGTTAACATTGGGGTCAAGACAGCACTCTGTATCATATATTTACCGACCTTTAGCCCTTTCAGTTGAAGAAGTGTGGAATTGCTTTTTTTGAATTATCCTATGAACAAGATATTTCTACGTCGCCTCTTTGTGTCCTCCATAGGCCTTCTGTGCCTGCTGGCCTGGACCGAACCTGTCGCGGATGAAGTGATATCCTCACATCTGGATGCTCAGGAAGAGATCATCCGGCAGCGCATTCCTACAGCGGTTACGATCGTGACCCCCACATATAACCCCGCTGTCCGCTCGTATCTCAATACCTATATCTATCGCCGACCCGACCATACTTCCGCGATGTTGGGCTGGGCTGCTGTCTATTTCCCCATGTTTGAGAAAGCATTAGCGGATGAAGGACTTCCTACGGATTTGAAGTATCTCTCCATCGTCGAGTCCGCTCTGAATCCTACTGCCATATCGCGCTCCGGTGCCGGTGGACTCTGGCAGTTTATGAAACCCACAGCCCGGGAATGCGGTCTTAAGATCAGTTCCTATGTGGATGAACGCATGGACCCTGAAAAATCCACCAAAGCAGCCGTCAAATACCTCAAGCAGCTTTATGGTATGTTTGGCAACTGGGAGCTCGTCATGGCCGCCTATAATGCAGGGCCCGGAAGAGTTCGTTCAGCCATCAAACGGGCCGGCACTAACGACTATTGGAAAATGTCACGTTTCCTTCCTGCAGAAACACAGAGTTATGTTCCCGGATTTATTGCGGCCAGTTATCTGGTCCATTTTCACGATGCACACAACCTGATTCCTGTTTATCCTGAACTGGCCATGGGAGACATGGTATCGGTCTCCGTGTTTGAAGGAATGTCGATTACAGAAGTGGCCAGACGATCAGGTTTGACAGTCGATGAAGTAAAACGCCTCAATCCCTGTTATGTACGGAATTATGTACCTGCCTCACCGGCGGGACATATACTGGTGCTTCCTTATACTGCCGCTGAGCTTTTCAACTCACGCAGATCCATGGACGTTCCGGAGATTATGGACGATATGATCGCTTCTAACAAAACCATCACCCTGGATGGTCAGACCTATAAGATAACCGTCACGAGTAAAGAATATGTCGTCCGTTCGGGCGATAATCTGTATGCCATTGCGCAACGCCATAAATGCTCCGTACGGGAGCTTATGCTTTGGAATGGTCTGCGCGACAGCCGTCTGGCCATTGGACAGCGACTTGAGATTCGCCATACGATAAAAGAACTTCTTCCCGCAGTTGTTTCGGAAGCCTTGGCTGTCCCTACCCCACCCATCCGCCAAACCTTTCAGGTATCTACACTACCGGCGTTGGGCTTAAATACACTGCCGACTGCCAAAAAATCAGATCATCTGATTTTTACCATTGCGCCGACCGAAAAAGAAACCTTGAAAAATACGATCGTGCTCCAGCGCCGTCAAAGTATACGCCAGGCGCTCTACCAGCATCCGGATGGTCCGGCACCTCTTTCTTCCTGCATGCTGCCTGCTCATGTTTGTGCAGGGGATGTGGTCCGATTGAAGTAAGAATTCAGGACCCCATACCTTACAGCCTGCCCAATATTTTACCTTTGCGCCATGATCAAGATTACGCTGCCCGACGGCTCCGTTCGGGAATATGCTGAGGGTACCTCCTCTATGGACATCGCCAGATCCATCAGTGAAGGGCTGGCACGAAATGTATTGGCCGCCAAAGTGAATAGCGAAATATGGGACGCAAGCCGTCCGATCACCTCGGATGCAACGCTACAACTCCTCACCTGGAATGACGATGGAGGGAAGTATGCCTTCTGGCATAGTTCAGCGCACCTGATGGCCGAGGCACTTGAATCACTCTATCCCGGCATCAAATTCGGCATTGGTCCTCCGGTAGAGACCGGTTTTTATTACGACGTGGATCTGGCAGACCGGAGCCTGTCCCCGGACGAATTACCCGCCATCGAGGCTAAAATGCTGGAACTGGCCAGACAAAAAAATGATTTTCGACGCCGAAATGTGTCGAAAGCAGAGGCCATCGCCTTCTTCAGTGAAAAAGGTGATGAATACAAAGTCGAGCTATTGCAAGACCTTGCAGATGGTGATATAACTTTTTACCAACAAGGCCAATTTACAGATCTGTGCAAGGGTCCGCATATCCCAAATACTGAAAAAATCAAAGCGGTCAAGCTCACCAATATCGCCGGAGCCTATTGGCGTGGCGATGAAACCCGCAAGCAACTTACGCGGATTTATGGTGTCACCTTTCCACAGCAAAAAGAACTTACCGAATACCTCGCATTACTGGAAGAAGCCCGTAAGCGAGATCACCGCAAAATAGGCGCAGAACTCGAGTTATTTGCATTCTCGGAGCGAGTTGGTGCAGGTCTCCCATTATGGCTGCCCAAAGGCACGATCGTGAGAAACCGGCTCCAGCAGTTTCTTCGTCAGGAACAAGCTAAGCGTGGCTACCAGGAGGTCATGACACCCCACATAGGTAAGAAAGAACTTTACGTGACTTCCGGACATTATGAAAAATATGGTACGGATAGTTTTCAACCCATCCATACCCCGCGGGAGGGTGAAGAGTTTTTACTCAAGCCGATGAACTGCCCGCATCATTGTGAGATCTATGGACACAAGCCCCACTCATACCGGGATTTGCCGCTCCGAATCGCAGAGTTTGGAACGGTATATCGTTACGAACAAAGCGGTGAGTTGCATGGCCTTTCCAGAGTGCGGGGCTTTACTCAGGATGATGCACATATCTTTTGCACACCAGATCAGGTGCGGGATGAGTTTCTGGATGTATTGGATCTCACCAAACTGGTATTGGCGCGTGTCGGATTTGAAAAATTTACGGCCCAGATATCACTACGGGATCTGTCAAAACCTGAAAAATATATTGGTAATCCGGAAAACTGGGAGAAAGCTGAACAGGCTATTATTGATGCAGTGGCCGCAGCAGGGCTTGAGGCTGAGCAGGTGCCGGGTGAAGCTGCTTTCTATGGCCCCAAACTGGACTTTATGATCCGGGATGCCATAGGCCGTTCATGGCAACTGGGCACCATCCAGGTAGATTATAATCTGCCGGAGCGATTCCAATTAGAATACATCGGCGCAGACAATCAGCCACACAGGCCGGTGATGATTCACAGAGCTCCATTCGGCAGTATGGAACGTTTTATTTCCATACTGATCGAACACACAGCAGGCAAGCTTCCACTCTGGCTAGTACCAGAACAATTTGCCCTTCTACCGATCGGTGAAGGGCATATAGCCTATTGCAAAGAAGTGCTGGCCCAACTTGAAGCTGCAGGACTATCCGGATACATCGACGACCGGAATGAAACGATCGGTCGCAAGATTCGGGACACAGAGTTGAAAAAAGTACCCTTCATGCTGATCGCGGGTGACAAAGAAATGGAGGAAAGTAAAGTAGCTGTACGCAAGCAGGGGCAAGGGGACCAAGGTGCCCTGGATGTGGCTGCATTCATCTCTATGATGAATGCAGAAATCGAGAAAAACTAATCGCTGGTTTACTTTTTCGTATTCATCTGTACCCTTCCTGGTTGAACAGGTATGGAAATCATGCCTATTCACTACCTTTCGGCAGGTCTTTCATTTTCCACTTAATTATTTGGATACATTATGAAGTTTGTCTCCCTGACAGTCTGGATCTTCCTTTTCTGTTCCACTACCTATGGCCAACCCTGGCTTCGTCATCTTCCGGCCCATATTCCGCAAGAAGAATTGACCCTCTATGATTATCAACAAGCCTTTGAAACCTATTGGGCCCCTTTTAATGTCCAAAGAGGAACCTATACTGAAAATGGGGTGACCAAAAAAGCTTCAGGCTGGAAACAGTTCAAACGTTGGGAATATGAATTGGAAAGCCGTATCGAAAAGCAAACCGGCGCATTTCCTAAAAAATCCGCGCTGACCCTTCGGGAAGAATATGAAAGTACCCGACCCCAAAGATCACCCGGTAGTACGGGCAACTGGAGTGCATTAGGTCCACGCAGTTCGTTCAGTGGATACGCCGGTATCGGGCGATTAAATTGTGTGGCATTTCATCCTACTGATCTCAATATCTGGTGGGTGGGCGCGGCTGCAGGAGGCCTGTGGGTCACGACCGATCATGGAGCAAGTTGGACCTGCCTGACGGACAACAATGGTGTTCTGGCGGTCAGTGATATTGCCATAGCCCCTGATTATGAAAGCTCCCGCACGATTTATATCGCCACCGGGGATCGCGATGGTTGGGACAACCGGAGCATCGGAGTCCTCAAATCCACAGACGGCGGTCTGACCTGGAATGCGACTGGACTTACCTATACGATTTATGAGGGCCGCATGACCAACCGCCTCCTGATGGACCCTAACCAACCTGAAGTGCTGATCGCAGCAACAACGGTGGGGGTATACAAAACCACCGATGGTGGAACTACGTGGAATACCCGGCTCACGACTACAGAATTTATTGATATGGAATTTCATCCCGGTAATTCCAATATGATTTACGGCGCAACAAAAAATGGCAGAATACACCGCTCTACCGATGGCATAACCTTCAGTCCTGCTTTCAGTGATCCCGATGGCCATCGTGTAGAACTGGCGGTCTCGCCTGAGCAACCCGACCGGGTCTATGCGGTGATGTCAAATGGGGAAAGCGGTCTACTCGGCATCTACAAATCTGAGAATAGCGGAGTTTCCTTCACACAGGTATTTAGCGGGGCCAGTAAAAATATGCTGGGATGGGAATCCAGTGGTGCTGGTACAGGCGGACAAGGATGGTACGACCTGGCTATGGCTGCTTCACCCATCAATGCTGATGTGGTATTGGTCGGTGGTGTCAATACCTGGCGTTCTACCGACGGTGGTCTCACGTGGAGTATCGTCAATCACTGGTGGGGCGATGGTGTACAGGCCGTGCATGCCGACAAACACAATCTGGTCTTTCGTAAGAATGGAGATCTGTTTGAATGCAATGATGGAGGCATATATGTTTCCACGAATAATGGCAGCAACTGGACAGACAGGACGAATGGGATTGAAATCAGTCAGATGTACCGGTTGAGTGTATCGCAGACGGATCCTGGGGATATTATTACCGGACTTCAGGATAATGGCACTAAACTTCTTTCCGGTGAAGTGTGGCATGATGTACGTGGTGGTGATGGTATGGAGTGTCTGATCGATTATACCAATGTCAACATTCAGTATAGCACCTTGTACTTCGGTGCGATTGACCGCACACTCAATCACTGGCAAAATGCGCAAAACATTTCACCAGCTTCTGATGGTGCCTGGATTACACCTTTTATCATCGACCCGCAAAATCCTCAAATCCTTTACGCAGGGTATTCAGAAGTGTGGAAGACTGTAAACCGGGGGAATGACTGGGACGTCATTTCATCCCTGAATGTGGGTGGTAAGATCCGGGCTATGGCCATCGCACCCTCTGACCCACAGACCTTGTATATCTCAGGCCCATCCAACGTCTGGAAAACGATGAATGGCGGGACAACATGGACTTCGGTTTCCAGCGGCATTCCTGTGGGAAATGCTGATGTGCAATCCATCGCCATCCGCCATGATGATCCGGCAACGGTTTGGGTAGCCTTTAGCAGCTATTCCCATCCTGGTGTCTACCAAACACAAGATAAAGGTGCATCCTGGACCAACATTTCAAACGGACTCCCCCCTATCCCGGTGTATTCTGTCGTTCAAAATCATCAGGCTACCGGCGAGATAGAACTCTTTGCCGGTACAGAGCTGGGCGTATACTTCAAGAAAGGCGAAGAAGAATGGAGACCCTACTCCAGCGGGCTACCGAATGTCCGTATTGGCGAAATCGAAATCTATTACGCTCCGGATCCATCCAAAAGTAAACTGCGGGCCGCTACCTACGGTCGCGGGATGTGGGAAACCCCAATTGAGTACATACCGGCACCTATGGTTTTTATATCTGCCAATACCGTCCAGAACAACTGGAGTAAGGTCGCGCCTGATCAGACAGATCAGGAAATCATTAAAGTGGAAATCGTAACCAATGGAAATCTTTTCCCGTTGGAAGTTTCGTCTTTTACCTTTAGCACCGAAGGCTCTACCCACCCGGGGATGGATATCACGGCAGCCAAACTCTTCTATACCGGGACGAACAGCCAGTTTTCCGCCGGTATCCAGTTTGGCAATACCATTGCCGCGCCTGATGGCGAATTTATCATAACAGGAACACAATCACTTTTGCCGGGAAAAAATCATTTCTGGCTAACCTATGATATATCTGTTGATGCAACAACCGACAATTTACTAGATGCCCAATGCCTGTCCGTTGTAATCGACTCCGTGAGAACACTTACTGCTACCAATCCCACAGGGAACAGAACCATTGGCATTGAATATTGTCAGGCGGGTTCAATAGAACCGGACTGGGAATATATTGCAGGAGTGGCTATGGGCGAAGTGATTCAACTGTCCGGAAAAGGTACAGGTGGATATCAGGATTTTTCGTCTTCGGTAATTGATATGCAGATTGGGGTCAGTCAGGACATCACCGTGACAATAGAGTCGCCATATTTTTCCGATGAACTTCTTATTTGGGTGGACTGGAACAAAGACGGTAATTTTGATGACGCAAGTGAAAAAGTTTTCTCCTCCGGAGTGCTTGGAAGTGCCAGTTATACTACATCATTTGCGCCTCCACCCGGTGCAAAAACCGGATTAACCCGTATGCGCATCCGTTTGAACGACACAGAAAACGGATCTAACAATTTGCCATGCGGCAATGCAAGTTGGGGTGAAGTTGAGGACTATTCCCTCTTCATCTATGCTCCTGACCCCTGCGGACCTTTGCATTATTTTGCACACAACGTTCGGAATATTCCCGGCGATTATGTTCGATTGGAAGCTGAAGGAACCGTCATTCCTACGTCTGAATGGGACAATGCTAATTCCGGGCCACAGGACATCGGATTTGAATTTGAATTTGAATGCGAGTTCTTTCATCAATTTGTACTCAATACCAATGGATTTGTCAAACTGGGTAGCACACCTCCTTCTGCAGCCGCCTTGTTTTTTGATGGACCCCGGTCAAAACAGGGAGGACCTTTTAATAACAATCATCCTCAGGATGTCAATATCCTGAGTCCACTCAACCTTGATCTGACTGGCGAAGAAGGCTCCACCGAATATCGAGTGTATACCTCCGGCAGCTCACCTTACAGAGTATGCACCATTCAGTTTCGGAATGTAACAGAAGCTACATCAGATCCATTGCCCCATTACACCCGGATGGAATTTCAGATCAAACTGTATGAAACATCCAATATCATTGAGTTTGTCTATGGTGACTGGACACCCTCCGGTCATATGGATGATTTCAGAACAGCCGCATGTGGGATAAAGGGCTCAGGCAGACAAGCAGATCAATTGCTGTTATTAAATAAAGGGGCACTGGAGTCCTGGGATCAGGTCCGGTTTGCCAATACCAGTTTTTTTTATGCTGAAGGCATCAACTATTCGAGCCCACCTGAAAGTCCCGCACCGGATGAGGGCAGAACGTTGCGATTTGTCCCCTTGTACAAGCGGGATTTGAGTGTAGGCGAAATTTATGCTCTCGGAGAAGCTTCAGTGTATTACTCCTCTCCTCAAACTGTCTCGGTTCAAATCATCAACGTCGGAAAGGATACCATGTCGGATATTCCTGTTTCACTTCGGATTGGGGGTGCCAATACCCAAGACAAAACCATATTTATTACATCACTTGCACCAGGCCATAGTGCTATCGTTCCGTTTTCCGGGTATAGACCTGATAGTCTTGGGCTGGCCACATTTGAGATCTCCTTACCAGATGATGATCACGCTGAACTCAACCAAAAAGAATGGGCTCAGCAAACGGGTGAATATTCCGTTAATTACGCTGATGCGGGAAGTCCTGCAATCGGCCTGCTGGTACCTGATGGTGAGGAATGGACATATTTCGCGTCCTACCATGTCGCAGGAACAGCTGAGGTGAAGGCTGTAAAAGCATTTATTCCATACCACCAATCCAATACGGGACAGACAGTATTTGGCGTCGTGCTGAATGACCAGGGCGAAATAGCTGCACAATCCGAACTGTACGTCATTCAACCTGCTGACCTGGGTACCTGGATTACCTTTAATTTCTCCATTCCACTTCTGGTGATGGAATCCAACTTTTATGCCGGTTTATCAGTCACCTCGTCAGATCAGGAATACTATATGCCAGGCGTTCAGGTGGAAGATCCCCAGCGCCCAGAAACATTCTATCGCTCGTCGATTGATGGATCAGGACTCTCCCCTTTTTATTCCGGACATCGGTTGATGATCGGAGCAGAACTGGCCCCGACACCGCCAGCACCCGGAATAACATCTTCCTCCTCACCGGTATGTATAGACGACAACACAACCCTGACGCTGTCGGGGCACAGTGGTCATATTCAATGGCAGTCATCTGAAATAGGTATGGACAACTGGGCCAAAGCGACAACAGGGGCCGGAATGAATACACCTGTCTACACCACCCCGCCACTACTCGCCGGAATGCAGTACAGGGCAGAAATAAATCAACCCACCTTTCCATCTGTATACAGTAATGTATCCGTTGTAGAAGTCATTGACAGACCGGCAGATGCGGGTTTGATCATGGGTGATACTATCCTTTGTCAGGATGGAGATCCGATCCTATATACCATTGATGAAATTCAATATGCTGAATCCTATGAATGGACATTACCTCCGGGTGCTACCGGCTCAGGGACAGATCGTATCATTGAGGTTACGTTCGGAGATGCGGCGCTTTCCGGTACTATTTCTGTATCCGGTCGCAATGCTGGATGTTCAGGTGGCCCATCCTCACTGGATATATTAGTTTTGGAAAAGCCAGTGAAACCTGTGATCGTAGCCATAGATCACATATTGATTTCTGATGCTCCGGCAGGAAATCAATGGTATAACGAACATGGCCCTATTGAAGGTGCGACGGAGCCGGAGTTTATAGCTACGGAAAACGGTACGTATTATGTCATCGTGACGCTTGAAGAATGTGTATCAGAACCTTCCAATACCATCCAACTTGTGATTTCGGCGGTCGACCACATACGCCCGGATTGGACCTTTCGGGCCATACCCAATCCGGCATCTACTGAACTCCTGATCGAAGTTCCTGAAATTGAAGGATTATTTTTGTTGAGCATCATGAACCACAGTGGACAGACCGTGTATGTAGAAAAACTGAGCGGAAAAAAACTTATTCAGGTAGAGCATTTTTTATCCGGAGTCTATTTTATCCAATTAGAAAACAAAAGTGGAAAACGGGTAAAAAGAGTGGTCAAGATTTGATCCGGGGCGAGTAAAATCAGAGGGCACAGGCCTATCCTGCGCCCTGCAGATAAGTTAGATCACATTAAATCGCTCGGCATTTACATCCACTACATCTTTGCCATTTGGCAGATAGGCTTTGATCCCGCTAAACTCGAATGTATCCCCTTTAACCAGGCGCTTAAACTGTTGCTGCATCTCAGTGGTCAATTCATTTGACGTAGCCTGATAGGTATACGTCTTGCCTTCTTTTTTCACATGGAGTGTGTACTTAAATATCCTGGACCCATGAGCACAACCATCCACACTCAAAAGGGTGTGGCTCTCCATTTCCTTTCTGGTAATATCACCACCGTACTTACCGGCAAAAACCAGGTAGGCCCCTCCAACGGGTTTGACCATGAGAGACGCATCCATTTCGGCCACTTGCCAATTGGAGTACGGACCCATTTGAAACGAACTGGTCAGCCCCAGCACCATCAGCATCAAAAATAAATTTTTCATAACAGTTGCATTTAAGATGAAAAGAAATATGGTTATCAGGTTTAAAACTATACTGTCTGAATGTCTGGAATCCTGAAAGTAGACCAATGACTTCATTCGGGATAGCAACGACGACTCAAACCCCCTTGTCAAAAAAGGATGTAGATTCGGGAGTTGCTCTACGAAAAACAGGAGTTGATCGCTTTCCACTCGCCGGGAACGCACTACACCTGAAACTTGACGGAAGAAATCTTCGATCGGATGCCAAAAAAATCTACAGGACAAAGCGTACAGGGTATAGCCATACATGTGCTATTCTGGGCTCTCTATGTGGCCTCAGAGTATTTTGCCAATCTCCTGCATATGCAACCTGGGCGCAACCTGCGCTTTCTTCACTCCACCTTACTCACCTTGCCGACGATAATGGTACCGACCTACTTTATTGCCTGGTATGTGGTACCCCGGTACTTAAAAACCGAGCGCTGGACCACCTTTCTCCTCTGGATCATCGGCGTCGGGGTGTTTACTTTTTTTGCCCGCATCAAGTGGGCTGAAGGCATTAACTATATGCAAAGTGGTGAATACTTTAAAATACCGGTTTCCAAGTTGCTGAAAAATATAATCCGCGACTATGCCATCATCGCTCTCGGTGTCTGTGTGTCCATTCTGGCCGATTACAGACGAAAACAAAAACAGAATGAGCAACTGATCAAGGCCCGGGCCGAAGCCGAGATTCAATTATTAAAAGGACAATTACATCCCCATTTTCTCTTCAATTCCCTCAACAATATCTATAGCCTGGCGCTACTGAAATCGGATCAGACTGCAGACAGTATACTAAAACTCACTGAACTACTGGAATATTTACTCTACCATGCCAATAAAGAAAAGGTTGTTTTATCAAAAGAAGTACAATTGCTCGAAAATTACATCGCGCTTGAAAAACTGAGATATGGCGAACACCTGATGATAGAATCGGAACTCCACCTTCGGTCTGACAATATCAGCGTCGCCCCATTAATTCTTCTCCCCTTTGCGGAAAACTGTTTCAAACATGGGGGCCCGGGTCAGGATCAGCTCTTTCATATCCGGATCTATTTGGAGGCGACTGACCATAAATTGAAATTTCATATCAGCAATAGCATAAAAACCGGGCGAGATACAGCAACACATCCCGGTGGACTGGGCTTAGACAATATCCGGCAAAGGCTCACCCTGCTCTATCCGGATCGACATCGTCTGCAGATCACAGGGACCTCCGCTATATTTGAGGTACAACTTGAAATCCTTTTCAGGGATGGCGAACTATAAATGTTTTATATTGGACGATGAGCCGTTGGCTATCCGTGTCCTTGAACAATATATATCCAAACTCAAAGGGGTGGAGGTGTGTGGCTCCTCTACTGACCCGTTAGCTGCCCTCGAGCAGATCAAGACCACTCAACCTGACCTTCTCCTGCTCGATATCCAGATGCCGGAGATAACGGGACTTGAGCTGATCGGAGCCTTACAGCATAAACCAGAGATCATCATCACCACTGCCTACCGTGAACACGCCATAGATGGATTTGAGCTGAATGTCCTGGATTATCTGGTCAAACCCATTCCTTTCAATCGATTTGTCCGGGCTATAGAAAAGTTTATGGATGCAAAAAGGCAATCCGTTCTCTCACCGAATAGCCCGGGGCCCGATCACCTCTTTGTCAAAGCAGACCGGAAGACGATCCGTATACCGTTCGAAGAAATTCTATACGTGGAAGGGATCAAGGATTATGTTCGAATCATCATGTCCCGACAAAATGTGATGACCAAAGTATCGATCGGGCATTTCCTGAAAGAGCTCCCTCCTGATCGATTTGTCCAGATCCACAAATCATTTATTGTGGCCTACGACAAAATCAAAGCTTATACGGCACATGATGTGGAAATCGGGGACGTTGAGATTCCGATTGGCCGGATGTACAAAGATGCATTTCTCAAATCTGTAGGAATCCGGAAATAGAATCCATTATTTAAAACCCAAGATAAATCACAATGGACCTGCTTCGGTGGTTCGCCTTACAGGCCAGAAAAACCATTTCTCCTAACGAATGAGCCCTCGACGTTGGGGATCTCTATATCTTTAGTCTATGGATAAAAAAGAAATCGCACGGATAATAGATAAAGAGATAGAAAAGACGCGCAGCCTGATTGAGACCTATATCGATATGACCCGTCCTGTAACGCCGGATGTAGCCATTGGACGGATATCCCGGATGGATGAAATCAATAATAAAAGCATCGCAGAGGTAGCCCTTCGCCAGGCAGAGGACAAACTTCGCAAATTGGCCTATGTGAAAGCCCGGATGGATACGCCGGAATTTGGGTTGTGTAAAAAATGTAAAAATCCAATCCCCATCGGACGCATTCTGATTATGCCGGAAAGCTTGTATTGTGTCCGGTGCGCCGGCTGATCCGGATATGTAACATAGGTTACAATAGTGAAGGATCAAAGCATCTAATTTTATAGCTAACAAATCAAGGTAAGGTTGGCGTCCCTGATCCTGTCATGCATCTGGTAGGTCATGCTGGTCATCGCTCTTGTTCATTTAATTCAATTTTTACTCAACTCAACACATGTCCACTATGAAATTCAATATGGGTACAACAGACCGCGTGATCCGGTTGCTGATCGCAGCGATCATTGCGGTGCTGTATTTCACGCACACTATTTCAGGCACTTTCGGATTAGTACTTTTGATTATTGCGGGTGTATTTTTGCTCACCAGTATCATCCGTTTCTGTCCGCTTTATTCTCTTTTTGGACTCAGCACCTGTAGTTCCAAATAAAGCATTAAATCGATTTCCCACCGGTTCGGAGAGTCTAGTCGATCAGACAAGACTTTTGATTGGATTTCACTTCAAATAATGGCCAATTCAGTTTATCGTATCTCTGATTCTGGTCTAAAATGGGAAGAAGTAGGGAATGAAGATGGTGGCCAGAATCCAAAACATGATATTGAGCCATATCCCAATTTTGAAGAAATCCGTGAATTTATAATTGCCTGCAGCGTAGACCATGGTATTGGTTTGATAGCCGATCGGGGTCATAAAGCTGGACGAGGCCGCAAATGTAATTGCCATAAGAAAAGGCTTGGGGCTGACACCCATGTTTACGGCCATGGAGATGACAATGGGCGCAAGCAGCACCACGGTGGCATTGTTGGACATAGTTTCGGTTAGCAGGGACGTCAACAGATACACCATACTGAGCAATACCAAGGGTCCATAATCTCCGGCTACTGCAATCATGCCATTGGCAATTACATCTGCAAGTCCTGTCTTTTTCATGGCAATACCAAAACTCATAGCCCCGGCAAGCAAAAAAATGACTTTCCAATCCACGGCCCGGTAAGCGCGTTCAGCATCGATACATCTCGTCAGTAGCATCAACAGACATCCGACAATGGACGCCACCAAAATAGAAGTCAGATTCAGCGTCGCTGCCAGAATCACCAAGGCAATGATCCCCAGGGCCAGAACACCTTTCCAGGGGTTTTGCGTCACCGGATCAGGGGCTGAAATCAGGATAAAATCTTCATGATTGCGTTGCAGCGAAGGTATGGCCTCCTTCTCCACTGCAAGAAGCAGGGTGTCTCCGGATACAATATGCTCATGGCGAATCAGCCGGCGAAACAACCCATCTCTGGATCTGATGCCCAACAGGGCTGCATGATACAACCCTCTGAAATCAATCTCCTTAAACTGCCGGCCCACCAGGGATGAACCCGGCGATACAATCGCCTCAACATACCGCAATCCCTCCTGTCCATGTTGGGCCACTTCTTTTGAAATCAACGGTCGCATTTCAATACCATTCTTTCCGTGGAGCTTTTTGATCTGTTCGACATTGCAGCGAATTTTCAAAACATCATGTTCCATCACCTCAAAATCCGTCGGGGGCAAGTAGTATTTCACGGTCCCTCGCCGCACCTGAATGACTTCGATATCATTCTTCTTGAGAAAGGGTATCTCATTCAATCGTTTCCCGTTTCCGATAGCTTCCCTACCCAATGCTATATTAGTGAGATACTGGGTGATCTGAAATTCCTTATCCAGATCAGTGGAAGCGCCATAATCCGGAAGCAATTTTTTACTGAAGAGTATCAGAAACAGCGAACCTGTAGCAAAAAAGATCAGCCCGAGTTTGGTCATTTCAAACATACTAAACGCCCCATATCCATATTGATCCGCTACATCGCTCACGAGGATATTCGTAGATGTGCCTACGAGAGTACACACACCACCAAACATGGAAACAAACGAGAGTGGAATGAGAATCTTCGATGGACTCAATCTGGACTTGGATGCAGCCGCGATCACGACAGGAATGAGCAAGGCCACAACCGGGGTATTGTTGACGAAGGCAGAAAAGAATCCGGCTACGAGCATCATGAGTAGGAAACCGAACCAAAAGTTTCTGACAAACGCCTGTTCCATTCGCTTTGCAAGGGGATTCAATATCCCCGTACTCTCGACAGCCGCACTCAGCACAAACATAGCGGCGACCGTCGCCGTAGCCGAATTGCTAAATCCTGCCAGGCCTTCATGTGGTGCCAGTATCTGGGTCACCATCAGCGTGACCATGATCAATATGGCGACCACATCCACCCGCATCAGCTCGGTAGCAAATAAAATGACAGCGCCCACCAGCACCACCAGCACTATGATCATGTCCACTGTCATCGTCGCAAGGAATGGGTACGCCTCAAATATAAGACCTCCCCACCAACGAGGGTTGAAAACTATTCCACCATGACCTTCGATTGACTATACCTACAATGCCCGCTTACTGCGTCGGTTGAATTTTGGTTTGAAAAATTCTTTCCAACAGCTTCTACCTCCCGTTGTCATTAAAATCTGTACGTGGCAGGATTAAGCATGGACTATACTCTACTTACTCGACAACTTCCCCCATAGCATACGCCACCATGCCATCGAGACTCATCGCTACTCCTGCATCCCAGGCACGGGTAAAGGCCATAGGTTCCATAATCGCCTCGACCTTACGTTTGGCCTCCAGGATAATCGCCTGGAGATCTTCCCAGACTGGCAGTTCCGTGGATTGCCTGAGATGATCTACAGCGCCCATGAGGGTCACTGCATGATTGAGCTTACCTTCATTGATCGAGACCAGTGACCAGATCTCAATCGACCAGGCCAAAGCTTCGAAGAAATGGAGACTCTGACTCAACAGGATGCATTCCCGGAGATAATTCTTTGCATCTGAGTTCTTCTCCATCACCTCGCACAGGGCGAATCCGGCGAGTGTAATGATCACTGAAATTTCATCCCGGTCCTTGCGGGCAAACTCCATACTCCTGCGGTAGTATTCCTTAGCCTGAGTGGTCTGATTGCCGTTGTAGACCTTATTTCGTCCCAAAGCACTGAGTGCCAGACTGATTCCTGTGGTCAGATTAAGGCGCGTAAACCGCTCAAGGCTCATGTGAAGTAACTGGTCCGCCACCTCATGCTCCTTCTTGATCGTTTTGACGACTCCGGTGATCAGCGTGGTCGTAGCCACCAATTCATCATCATCCTGCTGCAGGATAAAATCGAGATGCTGCCCCAATGATTCAGTAAACGTAGCCATATCACGTTGGAGAAAGGACATAAATCCTACATTGGCCGCCAAAACAGCATACGTAAAGTCATCCAACTTTGCAGCACTTGTTTTGTTCATGTCCCATGCCTGCTTCAACCAGGTATATCCTTCCCGGGTATGAGCGTTGACCCACCAGAATAACCAGAGACACCATGCGATCGACGTTACTTTTTTAATATCCTGCCGTTGCATTAAAAACTCGAGGGCCACCCGGATATTGGCATGCTCCTTCTCCAGGGAACCCATAATCCAGGACTGGCTCAATTCACTTTTCTGCAGCCGCATCTCCTCCAACGAGGTCACATAAAAATCGGCCAACTGCTGCCGGTACACATCCTCTAAACCATTTTCTTTCAATTGTTCATGAGCAAACTCCCGTACACTTTCATACATTTGAAAACGGAGATGCTCTCCTTCTTCCTGTCGGATAAGCAGACTTTTGTTCAACAATGAACTCAATGTCGTGTAGCTATCCTGACCCTCAATATGCATCTGCTCTATGGCCTTCAGCATACACCCTGCGACATACAAACTCATCTGCAAAAGCATCTGCTGCTCTCCCGGTGAAAGTAAGTCATAGCTCCAGGCGACGGTATTCCGCATGGTTCTCTGGCGGTCCGGAATATCGCGGAAGCTTCCCTGGAGTACATCCAGGCTTCTATTCAATTTCTGGAGGAGGAGGGCCGGGCTAAATAGATTGATCTGTCCGGCAGCCAGTTCTATCGCCAATGGCAGTCCTTCCAACCGCTCACAAATACGCATGACGGTCTCGCGATTCTGAGCGTGGAGTGTAAAGGCAGGATCCACTGCTTTTGCCCTGGCCACAAAAAGTTCTACGGAAGGAGGCAATAGATTTTCTTCAGCACCGTGGCGATCCGGGACGTGGGTTGAAAGTGTGGGTACAACATAAACATGTTCAAAAGAAAGAGCCAGACGCTCCCGGCTGGTCACGACGATCTTGAGTCCGGGTGCTGCCAGTAACAAGTCATCGATGATGGAGGCTGCTTCAATGACCTGCTCGAAATTGTCCAGTAATAATAAAAATCTCTTGTGTTGTAGAAATAAACGGAGGCTATCGAGATTATTGCCTCCGGATACTTTCACGCCCAGGTTGTAACAGATCGTCTCCGCTACCAGGGAAGGAGTCCGTACCGGTGCCAGGGCCACATAAGCAGCGCCATCCTGATACTGATGCTGCATCAGACGGACGGTCTCCATGGCCAACCTTGTTTTGCCAATACCCCCAGGACCTGTCAGCGTCAATAAACGGATAGACGGATTGTCCAGTAAATCCTGAATTTCCTGAATAGCATTTTCTCGACCGATGAGAGAATTTGGTACAGACGGAATAGGAGTAAAAGAAGGATAAACGGACTCTGTCACTTTGTCCTGTAACGTCAGATTAAATCGCTCCGTCAGCAACAACGCCAGATCATTTACGATCAGCTGACTCAACTCCTCGGATGAAGAGAAGGTTTTATAGGAGACCTTATCATCCAGCTGTATCCGTTCGAGCAACGCGGAAAGCCGAGTTTCGCGTTTTCCCTGCTCCTTTTTGATGTAAATCAGTTTGGGCATGTTCCCGGAAAGGTTATACTCATCTTCCAGACCAGAGACAGATTCCTCCGGAGCCACCCATCCATACTTCTCCCAATAAATGCCGACAAAAATCTGACTTTGCGCCAAATACTGACGGTACAGATTGCGGGGTGCGTGCGGACGTGCCCCCATTTCAAACATGACGGGTGTCAGATGAATCTGTTGAATGGCTTCCTTGACCGCCAATCGTTCCTCCGCCAATTCATTGAGCGTAGAACTAATAAAAACCCGGAGTCGCTGATCCGGAGTGAGAATTTGGGTATCTGTGTTATCCATTGTATTGAAAATTGGTGTGATATAAAATGGAGTCGGACGGAGATTTCTTAACGTCCCAGGTTTGTGAATAAAAACTGATACATACTGCATGGATCAAAGTCCCAATGACCGATCCGCGTTGTTGCATCTGTATAGTGCCCTATTGAATACCCCTTTGACATCCAAAAGATACTTAGCATCATAGTGCAACTTAAACATGTAATGAATATGCCCCTATGTGTCCAAGACCCCTTCGTTGTGTTCCGATTTCTCATGATAGTATTAAATTGTATTCGTTGTTCTACTGAATTGATGGCTCAAAGTTGAAGACCCGACAGGTCGTACACAATGGTCGAGTACATGAATTGATGATTTTCATGATTGAATTGATATTCACAGAAGTTTTCTCCGTTAATGGGTGGCTAAAAAAAAGGGAGCTGATACAGACCAGCTCCCTTTTATACCATTATTACTTTCTCTACTTCCCCATCCAGTTTTTAAAATCCGAAACCTTCTCCCGGCTCACCAGAGCTTCCTTATCGATTTGAGGTTTGAGATTTAGCTTTAGACGGTTGCCAAAATAGTCGTGTATCTGATCGATACTCCGGACAGAGATCAGAAAGGCTCTGTTTATGCGGAAAAATTGTTCCGGATCTACCATTTGTTCTATATCGTCGATGGTATAATCGATCACATACTTTTTATCATCAAAGGTTTTAAAGAAACTCAGTCTGTCATCGCTGAAGAAGTAGGCAATATCCCGGACTTCAACCGAAACAAGCTTCTGGACATGCTTGACCAGAAAGCGTTTGCGGTACTCTTTATGTGCCAGGGTTTTCTGTAGCTCGCTGACGAGCTCCTTTATCGGTACAGACTCCTTTTCCGGACTGGCATACAATTGCTTCATATTCCTGAACTTCGTCATCGCCAACTCCAGTTCATCCTGCTGAATGGGTTTGAGCAGATAATCCACACTGTTCACCTTAAACGCTTTAAGAGCATACTCATCATAACTGGTGGTGAAAATCACCGGGCTACTCACTTCGATCCGGTTAAAAATCTCAAAGCTTTGTCCATCTGCCAACTCAATATCCATCAGGATTAGATCAGGGCGGGGATGGGTCTGAAGCCAGGTCACCGCCTCTGCAATACTATCCGCTGTACCGACGACCTCCAGATCACGACCAAGAGACTGCAGTGTTTTCTGCAGTTTTTTAACTGCCAGATCTTCGTCTTCCACAATAAAAATTTTCATACGTCTGAGATGGTTTGGTCCTTGAATAGATGTGTATCGAACTATAAAATTGAGGTCTGTATCGCCTTCAGGCAAGCCGACTGTGATCGAATTGATGAAAATCCGGTCTTAACTGTCAGCCCTGAATGTTGAGATGTGATATCCCCTGTCATGATAAAAGTGGAATTTTGACGACAAATTGATCTCCTGTATCCTCAATGAAAACATCCAGCCGATTCAGTAGCCGGTATTTTTCCCGAATTATATTCAACCCAATACCTGTCGATTCTATAACAGGGCGAGATTTTCTATTCAGATTATTCTCAATGATCAGGTAGCCTTCCGGAACAGAGCGAATGACCACCCGGACGGGATGTAGTTTACTCACGACATTGTGCTTAACGGCATTTTCCACCAGCAGCTGCAAGGTAAGAGAGGGAATTTCACGGTCTTTCAGTGCCGGATCGATATCGAGCTTTAGATGAAACCCATCACCATACCGGGTCTGCAACAATTGGGAATAGGACCGGATAAATCGGGTTTCCATTTCCACCGTACTCAAACCGCTTTCATTGGAGCGTAGAAGGTATCTGTACACTTTACTCAACTCGTCCAGAAACTTTTCAGCCTGATCCTTATCCTCGGAAATGAGCGAAGACAGCGTATTAAAACTGTTGAAGAGAAAATGTGGATTGACCTTTTCCTTGAGATTATCAAATTCCTGTCGGAGTTGCATTTGCTCAATCATTTCCTTCTCTGCGGCTGATTCCTTATATTTTTCAATGATGTAAATCACTTCCCAAAGCGATTCAAAGACAATGTTGACGGACAGTCCTACGAGGTAACCGTACTTCAGGTCATTCTCCTCGATGGTATAGCCCAAAATGCCACACCACTGGAAGGTAAAAAAGATCAGAAGCACAGATGGGGTCATCACCAGCAGATTCAAGGGCAATTTGTACAACACCCTTTTGCGGGTATCCCCGAGTGACGGATACCGGGTGTGAATAAATGCATCATAGACGTAATGTAATCGCCAGGAAACATATCCGATCAAATAGATGATCGGAAAACCAATGGCTAAGACCCTCCAGTCTTCGAGTATCCGCTCATGAAACATGATGTACAGGAGTGCCAGCGTGATCAATGGCATAGACCACCAAAATCCGATGAACTGATACCGCGGTGGCTTGGGAACCCTCATGTCCTTACGGGATTGTGGGCAAACAATGGAACTGTAATACGACGGGTATGCCCGGTCTCTTGTACCCGAATTCCTTCTGAATGGAGCAGTAGATATTTTGTCACCAGATTGTCAAGCCCTTCATCTACGTTCAGATGCTGAACGATGACTTTTTCGTGAAGACTATGGCTGATCAGCAGATTATCCTTATCATCTGCTGTTATCAGGATATTCAGAGGTTC
This sequence comes from Saprospiraceae bacterium, assembly GCA_041746735.1. Taxonomy (GTDB): domain Bacteria; phylum Bacteroidota; class Bacteroidia; order Chitinophagales; family Saprospiraceae; genus Opimibacter. Next base: position 93,121 of record JBGTGP010000017.1, on the reverse strand, counting down.
CCGTCGATTGAGCGCATTGGTATAGATGATATTCTCCAGGATGACCTGCATGCTGAGTGGGGGAATTTTGCGGGACATCAAATGTTCCGGCAACTGTACAGATACCTTCAATGCCTCTCCAAACCGGGCCTGAGTCAGATAGAGATAGGAGGTGGCAAATTTCATCTCCTCACCAAGGTTTACCAGATACACGTCATCTCCCCGAAGCAGATAACGATGAACCTTAGTCATCTCATCCAGAAATTTTTCGGCCCTGGCTTCATCCTCCTGGATCAGACCGGAGAGGGAATTAAAGCAGTTAAACAGGAAATGAGGGTTGATCTGACCTTTCAGTCCCAGAAGTTTACTGCGCTGATAGGCATTTTTTAGTTTTTCGCTTTCGGACAGGGAATTTTTCCAACTTTCCCAATTGGCCATACCTTCATTGATAAATGTGATGAGGGTGCTCATGATACAGCCATAGAGTACCGTCCATCCGTACCGCTCCGGCTTGGTCACACAATCCACCAGGTCCAATACTTCATACAATTCATAAATGCCGTAAATCCCCAGTCCGTTCATGATATAAAACACAGGGAGCATGATTCTCACCCGCTTAAACAAATCTCCTGGTGCTGCAAACCGATGACGGATCATCACGGCGACCCAACCGAATATACCATAGACGATTGAAAAATAGAAGGTTGTAATTCCGAAACTCTTGGCAAAGGCTCCTACTGATTGTAGTATACAACTGCCAAATACCAAAAGATTCATAAAGATGATGTACGGGACCATGACCCAGATAAACACCAGTGGCTCCTTTCGGCTATAACGCTTCAGCGACATGGGTCCAAGGTAGCGAAACCCTTCACTGCTCCCGTATCAAAACGGATGAACTGGTCTTCTGCTACATGAATTGATCAAAACTAAGGATGAACTGGCTACCGGTTTGATTGTGAAGGGAAACTGGTCTATGCCCCTTGATATTTTTCCTTTACCAAATAAAGGAAATAAAGGCCACCACGAGGAACAAGAAGAGTAATGTAATGCCGAACAACAGAGCAAGTACCAGGTATTTTAACATCAGCGTGAACCATCGATCCTGATAAAATCGCCTCAAGGAAAGGGCCAGATATAACCCGGGGTAGAGGAAGTAACAAGCAATGATCCAGGGCCGGAGCGTTTCTACCATTGAACTGTCGGTGGCATCCAGCAACCAATCAACGATCAGATAAGACGTATAGAAGGTAAACACATAGGCATAATGGTAGACCGAAAAAATGAAGTGTTCTACATACCGTGTACGGAATGACCGCCAATACAGCAATTTGAGCCAAAAGGCAAAAAAAGGCAGGCTGAGAAATAAAAGATGGGGAATCTTATGAAACAGTTCGTCTAAAAGTGCTGCAGTCGCTTTCACCTCATCGCCTTCGTACTGGCTTTCGAGTTCTGCGCTTCTAGCTTTCAGCCGAGCCTCAATCCATCCCCCAAAGCCCGTCGCGGCTGTTTCATCATCTCCATCCGCCGAAAAGAGGTCTATCTCAACATCACCAATTCTGGCACTGCCCCCGACTGCCAGACTATCCCGTTGGTGATGGAGGGATTCGATCAGCTGACTGAGCAATACAGTGTCAGATGATCCGGCGGCAAACTGCTTCTCCTGCTGTAGTACATGGAGTCGTCGGGTATAGTCCAACCTGGCATCGGATTGCAAATTGACCGAGAGAGAGCCAACTGTCAAATACAACAGCAGAAAAAATACTGTAGAGGCAAACACATAAAACCGGATCGGTTCGAGATTCTGCACCCGCTTACCCTCCATGTACTCTTCAGCTACCCGGCCAGGACGAAGTACGAGATTTCGAAGCGTATGCCATAGCTTTCCGTCATAATGAAAAAGGTCCTGCACATAATGGACTATCAGGTACCATGCGGAATCCTTAAGTTCAAGGTTCTGCTGGCCACAATGCGAACAGTACCGATCTGTGACGTGGTGGCCACAATTAAGGCAATTCCGTTCTTGTCTTAGTTTCTTATGGCCCATAGTTGGCAACAGGTGCTTGTATATCCACCGGACGGTTCATTATTTCAGCAAGATGAATGCGGGATGAAGATACAGGTCGGTTGTCAACGATCCCATTTTCAATCTTTTTTTTTGACTCTGATGCCTGAAACAGTCAGATATATAGCCCTCATGGGCCGCTCACGAGGTAAAAAAATTAAGCGGGGTATTGCGCGGCATTGATATTAATCGTATTTTTGCGATAAATAATAACCAATGGGAGCGACCAAATCAGATGAATTTTCAGTTCGGGATAACCGGATAGCCGCTTGGGCGAAGGCTATGGCTCATCCGGCCCGGGTGGCTATACTGCGGGTCCTGATACAGCGTCAAGCTTGTATTTGTGGCGATATTGTGGATGAGCTACCCTTATCACAAAGTACTGTTTCTCAACACTTAAAGGAACTAAAAGGATCAGGCCTGATCAAGGGAGACATCTCTGGCAACACAGTCTGCTATTGTATTGATGAGTTCGCCTGGGAGCAAGCGAAAAAAGAACTACACGAACTTTTTACCAGCTATACGGTAATGAGAAATAAATGTTGCTGATATTTTTTTTCACTATATCATCGTTATATTACGATTTAACAATTTAAATACACCTAACTATGCAAACAGATGCACAACTCAAAGACCTGGTACAGCAAAAGTACAGTGAAATAGCTCTACAGGACAAGACGACGAACCAGACCTCCTGCTGTGGAGCCGGCGGATGTTCTACGGAGGTTTACAATATTATGACGGACGACTATACCGCCCTTGAGGGCTATACTCCGGAGGCGGATCTCGGCTTGGGCTGTGGACTTCCAACTCAATTTGCCCGCATCCGGCAGGGAGATACCATCATTGATCTTGGCAGTGGTGCCGGTAATGATTGTTTTGTAGCCCGAGCGGAAACCGGAGAAACCGGCAGGGTCATTGGCATCGACTTTACCCCTGCGATGATCGAAAAGGCTCGCCTCAATGCTGAAAAAAGAGGATTTAAAAATGTTGAATTCAGACAGGGAGATATTGAAAAAATACCAGTGACCTCCAATCTCGCAGATGTCGTGGTCAGTAATTGCGTCCTGAACCTGGTCCCCAACAAAGACAATGTGTTCAAAGAGATTTTTCGCGTGTTAAAACCTGGTGGTCATTTTAGTATATCCGACATCGTCCTCTCAGGTCAACTGCCTGAAGCGCTCCGCAGCGATGCAGAAATGTATGCGGGTTGCATTTCAGGTGCCATCGACAAACATGCCTATCTCAATCTGATCTATGCCAATGGATTTACAAATGTGGTGCTCCAGAAAGAAAAAGCCATTGTGATCCCGGATGATATCCTGCGCCGGTATCTGGATGAACCAGCTATGGTAGCCTTTGCATCGGGCGAAACGGGTATCTTCAGTATTACCGTTTACGCTGAAAAACCAAAATCCTGCTGTGAGCCGGGTTCAGGTTGCTGCTAAAAATCTTTATCGATGGTGACATTACACCTGTTGAGTTTATGGGAAGAAGGCCAGACCCGGTTTACCGGCCTTCTTTCAAAGCTGTATGAATCAGACCTGACTAAAACACTCGCACCTTCCCCCAATAGTATTGGTTTTCTCATCCGTCAGATTTTCATGCGGGTCAAATAGCGATCATCCTCAAATACGGACATTGATGGCAAGCTCTTATGACCTCCCGGTCCTTCGTCCCAGGAAAAAACTACAATGGCTCGACCGATGTCTTACTCTCTGGATATTTGCGGCCATGGCTTTGGGAATTATATTCGGATATTTTTTTCCTGCACTGCCTGAAGTCATACAGCGTATGTCATCTGGCACCACCAATATCCCATTGGCTATCGGATTGATCCTGATGATGTACCCACCGTTTACAAAAGTTCGGTATGGAAAGCTCCAACATGTATTTAGAAATACACGCGTTCTCGGTATTTCGTTGTTGCTCAATTGGGTCATAGGACCCGTTCTGATGTTTCTTCTTGCGTTCCTTTTTCTTCGGGATCATCCGGGGTATATGACCGGTTTGATTTTAATTGGACTGGCCCGTTGTATAGCCATGGTCATGGTTTGGAATGAACTGGCCGAGGGAGACCGGGAATACGCGGCTGGACTGGTGGCGCTAAACAGCCTGTTTCAGGTCTTGTTATACAGTGTTTTCGCCTATTTCTTTATTACGGTTTTACCTCCCATGCTGGGAATAGCCGGGGCCAACATTGAAATCACTATGGGCCAAATTGCTCGAAGTGTAGCTATTTATCTGGGCATTCCCTTTGTTACAGGTTTTCTAACCAGGGCGATATTGCTCAGGCTTAAGGGAGAGATCTGGTATACGAATCGCTTTGTGCCGGCCATTTCACCTATAACCCTGATCGCATTACTCCTGACGATCGTCATTATGTTTAGTCTGAAAGGAGATCTTATTGTTCAGATTCCGATAGATGTAATCCGTATCGCTATACCCTTGACTTTGTATTTTGCTATTATGTTTCTCCTGAGTTTTCTCATCAGTCGAAAACTCGGGGCTGATTACCCCACCAACACTGCGATTTCCTTTACCGCGGCAGGAAATAACTTTGAATTAGCTATTGCGGTGGCGATCGGTGTATATGGCATCCATAGTGCTCAGGCGTTTGCCGGTGTGGTCGGACCGTTAGTAGAAGTACCGGCGCTCATTCTGCTGGTTCGTGTTGCTTTTTGGCTGAAGAAGAAATATTATTTAAAAACCGTACATCCTATATAGACTGCTATGCGTATTGCGTTGTTCTCCGATATCCATGCCAATCTGCCTGCACTGGAAGCATGCCTGCATGAAATCGACCGGCTACAGCCGGATGCTGTCTATTGTCTTGGTGATCTGGTCGGATATAATATCTGGCCGAATGAAGTCATACAGGAAATTCAAAAACGTCGGATACCTACCCTCGCAGGAAATTATGACTACGGGATCGGACTTCAATCAGATGATTGCGGTTGTGCCTACACATCGGATATTGAAAAAGAAATGGGAAAGATATCCATCGCGTACACCAATTCGCTGATGCTGGCCGATACAAGGAAATACCTCCGGACGCTTCCCGCACACATCCGGCATGAATATCATTTTTCGGAAGGTCTTCTTCAACTCCTGATGGTGCATGGCAGCCCCCGCAAGGTTAATGAATATCTTTTTGAGGATCGTGAAGAAAAAACCTTGCTCCGCATTTTGGAAAAGGCGCAGGCCGATATCCTTTGCTTTGGTCATACCCATAAACCGTACCATCGGATACTGGAATCCAGGTCCGGATCGACTCCATATTTCAGGCATGCGATCAACATTGGATCGGTCGGCAAGCCCAAAGATGACAATCCTATGGGATGTTTTGTGTTGTTGACGATGGATGAATTCAGTACCCCACATCAAAAAAATAGTATCGGAGTGGAATTCATCCGGTTTCCGTATGACGTAGAAAGGGCGACAAGTGCCATTGAGGCCAGTCCTTTACCTGATGCGTATGCGGAAATGTTGAGACATGGCCGATAGGCTTACAACAAACCATGTGCCCCTTTTTCCCATCATCAATACAGCTCACGACCGACCCTAAGCGGGATGAAACACCCATCTGGAAGAGGACACCCTGATGCAGGCCTTCTTAAAACCTTTTTGGAAGTAGAAAAAAATAGAGTCTGGACCTGTTGGCCAGACTCTATGAAAGGTTAAGCAGTGAGATTTCTCTTACCGATAGGTTATTGACCGGCAGCTTTTTCCGGAGCATCGCTGTTCCAAATATCGCGGATCGCAATGTACTTGCCATCACGCAATTCAAACAAGGTCATGTATTTACCTGTGGATACCACTTTTCCGTCTTTGTCAGATACCGTAGATGTACCTGTTTCAACAGCATACTTTCCATCAGCCCACACGCCTGTGGTGGCATAGGCGACTGTATTTCCTGTGGTGTCCATGCTCAAATCCTTTTTGAGACCTTCCAGGATCGCTTTCTGACCCACCCGGGTAGGTTCATTCGATGCCAAACTTTGGGCATCGGACGCATAGTACACGGCAACCCCGTCTGCATCCTTTGCGTTCATGGCTTTGGCATACGCCATTTCCATTCCTTCAATTTGGGCTTTGACGGAATCAACATTTACTGCTGCTGATTGATCGTGTGTAGCTGCTGGCTGGCATGCCGGCAACAGAAAAACAACGGGTAGCAATAGCACCCAAAACATACGTAATTGGTTCATAATCGTTTAATTTTCCACAATATACCCTTTTATTTCCTAATGCAGCTAATTTTATTCCTTCATTCCCTCCTTTTATAGCATCCAGGATTATTATTTCATAGCAAAGAAGTTGGAAAATATCAGCCATGGCTTGCGTCACTCATTGTACTTATACAAAAATCCAACCTTCCTAAAGCGAACAACATCAACCCAATAATGTACTCCGGACATGATCCAGGGTAGCTCTAGCTATTTGTCTGTCTGGTGCTTCACAATACACTCTGAGGACGGGCTCTGTACCAGAGGGTCGGATCATGACCCATGTGCCATTGTCCAGATAGTATTTAAATCCATCCAGTTTCTCAATCCGGGTTATGGTGTGCGGGCCAAATACAGAGAACTCGTCCCCATGACATTTATCCAGAATTTCCTCTTTTTGTTCCGGAGTGATATGAAGATCATCGCGATCAAAAGCAAATGTCCCTACTTCATCATAGACCAATTGGATTAATTCCCGAAGGGATTTGCCGGTTTTGGCCATAAACTCCAGGATGAGTAAACCGACCCAGACACCATCCCGCTCCGGAATATGTCCTTTGACCGCAAGTCCTCCGGATTCTTCTCCCCCGACCAATACATCTTCACGGGTCATGATCTCTGCGATATATTTGAAACCAATTTTGGTGACCTCTACTTCCAGGCCAAACTTCTGGGCCAGTTGCACCATCTTGTCCGTTACAGAAAACGTGATGACCACTTTGCCGGTCATATGTTTATGCTTGTGGAGATAATAGAGCAACAATAAGAGTATATGATGGGAATCCACAAACAGGCCGTCCGCATCAAACATCCCAATCCTGTCCGCATCGCCATCATGGGCAATACCAATCTGCAGATTCGGATCAGAATGGATCAGGTCCATAAACGGTTTTAAATTCCGTTCGATGGGTTCCGGAGCTTGTCCATAGAACGAAGGGTTGTACTCACAATGCAGACAAACAGCATCCGGCAAGAGACGTGGAAATATTCTATACCCGGCTCCATACATGGCATCATAAGCTACACCAAGGGATGCATTCCGGATGGCGTTCATATCAAATGCGGCTATTACATGATCATAGTAGAGATCTTCGAGGTTCATGTATGAAAACAGCTCTTTATCCCGTATATCCTGAAGGGAATCGAGTTTCTTCAAGGCTTTCTCGGGAATGTGGCTTTCGACGGCTGAAATATCATCCGGAACTGAGGGTCCTCCATACGCTGATTTTAGTTTGAATCCATTATAGGAAGGCGGGTTGTGGCTGGCGGTAATGACGACGCCCAAATCGGCACCCAGGACCTTGACGGCCAGGGAAATCATGGGGGTAGAGGCTACACGGTCACCCATTACGACTTCGATCTGATGAGTACCAAATACCCTGGCTGCTGTTTCAGCAAAAAGTTGGCCGCCAAATCGGCAATCATATCCGATGACGACCTTCTGCATCGCCCGCTCTTCCATAAAAATGGCGGAAGCTTCTGATACGCGGATCACATTTCTGACGGTATAGTCATCTGCGATAATAGCCCGCCATCCGTCTGTTCCAAACTTGATTTCACTCATATATTAGATTTTTTTATAATGCAAAATGGGTATATTTGGCCTCGTGTAGCTAAGTGGGTTATCAAGATTCCGGAATAATCCGAGTCTACGCGATCTGATATCCGCAACAGACGGGAAAAATAAACAAACTTGCGAAGAGATACATTCAGACTTCAGGGACTTCGCCAGCAGTTGATCGAAACGCTCAGAAAAGAAGGCATCCGGGATGAAAAAGTCCTGGAGGCTATGGCCAGATTACCCCGGCACCTGTTTCTCGAGAAGGCCTTTGAAGAATGGGCCTATAAAAATGTCGCCTTTCCCATAAGTTGCGATCAGACTATATCACAACCCCAGACTGTAGCTATACAGACCAGCTTGCTGGACGTTCAAAAAGGAGACAAAATTCTTGAAGTGGGTACAGGCTCTGGTTACCAGGCCTGTATACTCTATCTTTTGGGAGCCCGGGTCTATACCATTGAGCGCCAGAAGGTCCTGTATGAACAAACAGATAGGTTGCTACGAGAACTGGGTTATGGAGCCATTCGCACTTTCCTGGGTGACGGATATGCCGGCTTGCCACGTTTGGCACCCTTCGCCAAGATACTCGTGACTGCTGGTGCTACCAGTTTGCCGGAGGCTCTGGTCGAGCAACTGGCGACAGGAGGACATCTTGTTATTCCTATCGGAGACGATCAAAGTCAGATTATGTGGCGATACACCAAGCTCCCGGATGGATCCATCAAAAGCGAATCTTTTGGACGATTCAAATTTGTACCATTTCTAAAAGGAACAAAGTAACCCAGCTTCAGCTTTTCAGCCTTCTCCCCTGGGCTACGTGTCGGTCATGACGGGTATCTCCTGTCTTCCGCAAGTCCACCATCAGGCTGGCAAAAGCACTTCCCGCAGGAACTGTGTAGACATTGCCCCTGTAATGCAACTTGCCCTCCGTACGATCCCAATCCTGCGCCAGCAAAGCGAATCGATTATGATACTTTGGATTGGGCCCAAACATGAGATACGCCTCGTCATCTGATTCAAAACTTATCCCAAACCGGTCATCACGGGGCATGAAAATCAAGACCCCCGGAGTACCTTCCCGGATCACCACCTGCTCGATTCGCTGACCATTCTTTATCAGAATTTTTCCTTCCGCAATCCGGGTTTGTCCTTCCTGGAAGGATCGGGTCAATAGAATATCCCGTGACACGAAAAACTGGATTCGGCGCAGATCCTCCTGGGTCCACTTTTGATTTTCATACAAGTCATGTGTGAAAAAGGAGTATCGGGGACTACAGGACATCAACCCGACAACAATCAGGAGGAAAATAATCTGAAACTGTCTCATATGGCAAACGATTGATTTGGTCTCACCAAAGTAGGGGGAAAGTAGGTTTTCGAAACCGCAAGGGAGGGGTTTAACCTGAAATTAATGCAGGCACTAAATTTATGTTAAGAGCTGGAGATCGAGATAAATTTAAATTCTAAATATACGTTATTATTAAATATTTATATAATGTATTAAGAATTGGTTTTAAATTCTATATACATATTAATAGCAAATTTCACCCGACCAATTTTCGATAGCATCTGAAGCAGCTCACCCCTCCTAAAACTTCCCTCTCTATGACCCCTGCTTACGTCGTGCAGCAAAAAAGGACTTCAGTAACACCGCACTCTCTTCCATCATAATCCCCATCTCAAGTTGAGTCCGTGGATGCAACAATGCCTTCCCGTATCGCATAAAACCGGCTTTATCATCCGATGATGCATATACGACTCTGCCGATCTGTGCCCAACGCAACGCTCCGGCACACATGACGCAAGGTTCAAGCGTAATATAAATCGTGCATTCCTGCAAATATTTACTGCTGAGATATTGAGAGGCAGCTGTGATAGCCAGGATCTCTGCATGTGCTGTCACATCCAACAGCATTTCAGTACTGTTATGGCACTTCGCCAGCACCTGATCATTCGAGACAATCACTGCACCAACAGGTACCTCCATAAGTTGGGATGCCTTCTGTGCTTCCTGAAGCGCCAGCTTCATAAAATATTTATCATCATACACGTGCATCGGGACGAAGGTAAAAAATGAATCCAGTCACGCATACCCCAAAGAGTGGAACCAGACCATTTCCGAATGATTACCTGAGCATCAATCATGTACCCCAGCACAAATCCATCCACCGCCTTGTGTGCGTACATGGAATATGCAAAAAATCAATATAGTAGTGAAAATGAGGACGCAGTGATTATCTTTGCGCATGGAATTCAATATGAAAAGCAAGCATGAGCTCTTTGCTGATGCCCTCACCTTCGATGATGTATTACTGGTACCGGATTATTCCAACATACTACCCCGGGAAGTAGATATCAGTTCACAGTTTAGCCGAAACATCCGTATCAATGTCCCCATGGTGTCTGCCGCTATGGATACTGTCACTGAAAAGGAGACCGCTATTGCTATTGCCCGGGAAGGTGGCATCGGCATTATTCATAAGAACATGCCCATTACCAGTCAGGCCGATCAGGTGAGGTCTGTCAAGCGGTCCGAAAGTGGGATGATTCAGGACCCCGTCACTTTGTTTCCGGAATCCACTATCGGTGAAGCATTACAACTCATGCGCCAATATAAAATTGGTGGCATACCCATCACCAATAACCACGGTATACTGGTCGGGATACTCACAAACCGCGATCTCCGGTTTGAAGCCAGCCATGAGAAAAAAGTGGCGGAACTCATGACCGCAGTCCCCCTGATCACTGCCCCTGTTGGCACCACACTGGATCAGGCTAAACGAATTTTACAAAAACATAAGATTGAAAAACTACCTGTAGTCGATTCAGGAAACAAACTCAAAGGCCTGATCACCTACAAAGATCTGATGAAACTGGAGGCGTATCCCAACAGCAGCAAGGATCAACGCGGCCGACTCAGGGTGGGAGCGGGGGTAGGCATTGCAGCGGACACACATGACAGGGTGGATGCTTTGAAAGCCGTAGATGTGGATGTGATTGTAGTGGATACAGCCCATGGTCATTCTGAAGGTGTGCTTCGTATTATCCGGGAGCTTCGCAAGCGATATCCTGATCTGGAAATCATCGGTGGAAATGTAGCCACTGGTTCAGGTGCCAAAGCACTGGTCGAAGCCGGTGTGGATGGAGTAAAGGTTGGCGTGGGTCCTGGAAGTATTTGTACGACAAGGGTTATCGCGGGCGTAGGTGTGCCCCAATTGAGTGCTATCTATGGGGCTGCACAAGCTGTCAAAGGAACTGGTGTACCCATCATAGCAGATGGGGGTATTCGGTATACGGGTGATATCGCAAAAGCAATCGCTGCGGGAGCAGATACTATTATGGCCGGTTCTTTGTTTGCCGGTTGTGAAGAATCACCGGGGGAAACGATTATTCTGGATGGCCGTAAGTTTAAAGTATACCGCGGAATGGGGTCGTTAAGTTCGATGGCCCTAGGATCCAAGGATCGGTATTTTCAGGATGTGGAAGACGATATTAAAAAGCTGGTACCCGAAGGCATTGAAGGCAGAGTGCCCTATAAAGGAACATTGCATGAAGTCATGCAACAATATACGGGTGGGCTGCGGGCAGGAATGGGCTATTGTGGAGCGAAAAATATTGCTGCACTACATCAGGCCACTTTTGTCCGTATTACGCCTGCCGGGATAAGTGAAAGTCATCCGCATGACATCACCATTACCAAAGAATCACCTAATTACTCCAGGAGATAAGGATGCATCAAGGCATCATTTTACCGCAGTCATACTATATGACTACTGATGTCGTCGGGTTGGCCCGTGATTTGCTGGGCAAATATCTGGTCTCCAATATAGCGGGTAAGTACTGCCGCGGAATGATCGTCGAGACGGAAGCATACCGGGGTCCTGATGACCGCGCATGCCATGCGTTTAACCATCGTCGTACCAACAGAACAGAAATCATGTTTGCTCCCGGAGGCCATGCATACGTGTACATCTGCTACGGCATCCATCATCTGATGAATGTGGTCACGGGACCAAAGGACCATCCCCATGCGATTTTAATCCGGGCGCTGGCTCCGGATTGTGGTGTAGAACACATGGCCCGCCGCAGAAATATGTCAGAAGAGAATTTACGTCTCACCGTGGGTCCGGGAGCGTTAAGTCAGGCACTAGGTATCACCAGTGAAAAGAATGGTATAATGTTATTTTCACAAACCGGTCCCTTGTGGATCGAAGAAAGCGGAGAATCTATACGCACAGATCAAATTTGTGCCGGACCCCGGATTGGTGTCGAAAGCGCAGGGGACGCAGCGCATTGGCCATGGAGGTTTTTCATCAAGCACAATCCCTACGTCAGTGCACGCAAAACGTGTCCCTGAATTCCCTATATTTGGCAAAGCGTAAGACTTACGCTCATTTGACATTCTTCATTTTATACTTCACCAGTATGAATCTGCGTCCTCAGGAGATGTACCACGTGTATAACCGTGGTAATAACCGGCAACGTATTTTTTACAATACGGGCAACTATCATTACTTCCTTCAAAAGGTTCGGCACTACCTTTCCCCCAACTGTGATATTCTGGCATACTGTCTCATGCCGAATCACTTCCATCTGCTGGTTCATGCAAATGATATCAGTATCGCTCCAGTTAAAAAGTTGGAGGAGATGGAATTTGTCCGGGAAAATAATCCCTATATACACATGTCGCGTTTCTCCCACAGCATACAACTCTTGCTCAGCAGCTATGCCAAAGCGATTAACCAGCGTCATAATCGGTCCGGTTCCTTATTTAAACAAAACACAAAGGCCAAACAAACGTCCAGTGATGCATTCAAAATGGACTATTCGCTATGGTGTTTTATCTACATCCATAATAATCCAGTTGTTTCCGGACTTGTAACGTCTCCTGAGAAATGGCCTCACTCCTCCTACCATGAGTACTTAGGAAAATCTACAGACCCGATATGCAATTTGAAGCTTGGAAGAAAGCTTTTAGATGTGAATATCAAGGAGTTAAAGGCCTTCAATGACTGTGAAATTCCAGGCCATATCATCGACCATCTTTTTTAAAAAACGTGTGGCACACCTAGGTGTGCCACACGTTTTTCGGAGTTTGAGGGTGGTTTCAACCCCCATTTTTTCACTACCATCTATACCCCTTTCCCCTTGTTTAACAAACTATTACATCCTCCCAACCGTTATCTATCCGAATTTTATCCTTGTAAAATCTATCCCATTGCATTCATTTTCCAGATTGATATCATCTCTGATACTTTGCCTCACCATCAAACTTCTAGCCGCTCAGCCTCAGCTGATTAGTTATGATGATGCGGTCTACCGGGACTATATCCGTTCGGTCCGCATGCATGTCACTGGACTTGCCCTTACTCAGCCCGTCTCCCGTCTGGGGTCCAGAGAATCCCTCACCCTGTCTTTCGACGAACTGGATGGCCAGGGAACCCGATACTACTACACTGCCATCCATTGTGACCGGAACTGGCAACCCACCCAGGAACTATCCCCCTTTGAATATCTCGGGGGATACCGCGAAGGTGAGATGCGAGATTATGCCATTTCGACCGCAGCTTATCAATCCTATCTGCATTACAGTATTGCGATCCCCAATGACGAACTCAACTGGTCACTCAGTGGCAATTACTTGTTAGTCGTCTATGAAGGCGGTCATGACCATGATCCTATCCTCACCCGTCGCTTTTTAGTGACCGAGGAGAAAGTCGCTGTATTTCCCAAGTTGGCAAAACCTGCAGATGTCTCCAAACAGACCACTCATCATGAAATTGATTTTATCCTGGAAACGGCGGCCCTTCCATCCTTTAATCCGCGAATGGATTTTTACTGTACCATCCTCCAAAACGGCAGGTGGGACAACAGCCTCCGGGAAATTGTACCCCGCAATATCAACGGCTCTCTCTTAGACTATAATTATCAGGATAAAATCACTTTCGAAGCGGGGAAAGAATTTCGCTTTCTTGACATCAGCAGCATGTTATTTCGCTCGGAGAATGTCCTCAATATCGAGGAACATACAGATGGATATAGTATCGTCCTCCTCCAGGATCAGCCCCGGGCCAGGCAGGCCTATCTCTGGCAAAGGGATATCAATGGTATGTTCGTACCCTTCAATCGGGATTACTACCGAAAACGGGTGCCACCAGATTCGCTGGCGTCCACACTCAATCTCGTGGACCGCTACAACTACCGAGAGCAACAACTCAACACCGAATATGTCGAAGTCATTTTCAACCTCAATCACCCGGAACTTGCCGGAACTCCGATTTTTATCGTAGGCGGTATGACCGACTGGAAAATGCTTCCGGAATATCAGCTAACATGGGACGACCGGGTGGGCTCATATCTCAGCCGGTTGTATCTCAAGCAAGGATATTACAATTACGCCTACGCGATCCCTGACCGATATGGTCATCCTGATTTCTCTTTTATTGAAGGGAATTGGTTCGGCGCTGAAAATCAGTACTCGATCCTGGTGTATTTTAGACCCCGGGGAGGTTTGTATGACCAGCTGGTTGGGGTACATGGATTCAATTCCCTCGACTGACTTCCTCCCGAATTACCGGCTAAGTACTGTAAATTTGCATCATGAATCGACCTCACATGGATTTGATCCGGTATTTACACGACTTGATAGAAAATTCATCACCATTCGGTACATCCTTACTATACTAGCCCCGCAAAACCAAAATATGATGCGTAAGTTCCTCTTGTCGGTGTGGATCGTCGTCGTGCTGCTCATGAGCATGAACGCTCAGGAAAAATGGGATCTGGAACGCTGTATCCGGGAATCGCTAAGCCGCAACATGAATATCCGACAGGCCCGGCTCAATAAAGAAGGTTTTGACATTTCCGGCAAGCAACTTCGGCAACAACGCCTTCCCAATCTTAACGCCAGTACAAATTTTGGTATCACCTTCGGTCGATTTGTCAATCCGGCGACCAACGATTTTGAAACAGAAGATGCCCTTTATCAAAGTATTGGACTGAATTCCGGAGTTCTACTTTTCAATGGATTTCGAATCCATAATTCTATCCGCCAAAACAATCTGAATGTAGCTGCGGCGACTGAAGATATTCGTCAAAGCGAAAATGACCTTGCTCTCAATGTAGCCCTTTCATACCTGAATGTACTCTTTGCTTATGAGAACCTCACCATTGCAGAAAACAGAGTCGCCCTCAGTCAAAGTCAACTGGAAAACCTCGAAAAATTGATCCAGGCCGGAAGCCGACCTGATAATGATCGCTATGATATCCTGAGCCAAATCGCTATAGATGAGCAAGGCGTTATTTCCGCACAAAACAATATTGAAATCAACCTGCTTAGTCTCAAACAGCAAATGTGGATGGAACCAGACTATCCGCTGGCTATTGAACGACCAGTCATTGATGTTGAAACACTGGAAGCCCTTGAAACCCAATCTTTTCAATATGTCTATTCCGCCGCTCTGACCACCCAGCCTCAGATAGAAGCCGCTGAGCTACGCCAAAAAGCCAGCGAATTGGGTATCCCCATCGCCCGCAGTCAATTGATGCCAACCCTCAGTATCGGAGGTAATATTGGTTCCAACTGGTCTGACCTTGCCAAACAACCTGGAGATTATACCACCCTCCGCATACCCCAATCTGGTGTATTTATCAACGGTGAATCGGCGATATTTGAAGTGGAATCCACCTTCCCCACATCATTACAACCCATTCCGTATGGTGATCAACTGGAAAACAATATCGGGTATGGTGTTGGCGCTTCCTTATCTATTCCTTTGTATAATAATTATAGTAATAAAGCTTCCGTCGAACGTGCTAAGCTCAACGTGATTTCTGCGTCTATCCAATCAGATCAGATCAAACAAAGTTTGAAAACCAATATCCAAAGCGCGCTGACTACGGCCAGAGCCTCTCGGAAATCGCTTGAAGGTGCAGAGGCATCAGCTCTGGCTGCCCGTATAGCCCTGGACAATGCCGAACGCCGGGTTGCTCTTGGCACCCTCAACAACTTTGAATATCTGAGTGCCCGTAACCGAAGCGATATCGCTGAAAACAACCTGCTGATCGCCCGGTACGACTATTTTTTCCGGATCAAGGTCATCGAGTATTATATGGGCCGGGGTATCCGGTTGAATTGAGATTTGAATCCGATCCTTCCGCTTGTAGCATCAATTGTATAAACTGAAATGACAAAACCAAAAAAGAAATCCAGCAAATGGATCATTTGGACCCTCGCGGGTCTCCTCATCCTGTTGTTAGCTGCAGCCGCCATCAAAGCCAGAAAAAAACCGAAAGGCGAGCCCGTTGAAACCGAGATGGTGGCGCTACGAGATATCCGGGAGACCGTCTCCGCCTCGGGCAAAATATTTCCCGAAAAAGAAGTCAAGATCAGTTCCGATGTCAGCGGCGAGGTGGTCGAGCTCTTTGTGGTAGAAGGCGATTCCGTCCAGGCCGGCCAAATATTGGCCCGGATAGATCCTGAAGCCTATGTCAGTGCCGTTGAAAGAGCCAATGCCAGCGTCAATGGCTCTAAATCCGAACTGGCCCGTTCCAAGTCTTCCATTGAAAATGCCACAGCGCAAATCGAACAAATTAAAGCCCAATTAGAAAATACTCGCCGTATTCATGACCGAAACACGAAGCTGAAAGCAGATGGTGTGATCTCGGCTCAGGATTTTGAAAATTCTGAAGCCAGTCTTCTCCAATTGGAAGCCAATCTCCGCTCATCAGAAGCAACCTACCGCGCGGCAGTACAGGGTGCAAAATCCGCCGAGTTCAATGTAGCCAGCGCTGAGGCAAGCCTGAAGGAAATTCGCACCAGTCTGAGCCGGACTACAATCACTTCTCCTACACACGGTATCGTCAGCAAACTCAATGTAGAAAAAGGAGAGCGCGTCGTGGGCACCATCCAGATGACAGGTACAGAAATGATGCGTATCGCCAATTTCAACTCAATGGAAGTGCAGGTCGAGGTCAGCGAAAATGATATTCTCCGTGTTTCGGTAGGCGATACAGCCGACATCGAAGTGGATGCATACCTCAATCAAACTTTCAAAGGAACAGTTCGGGAAATAGCCAGTTCTGCGGCCAATACCGGCATGGCACAGGTTCAGCTCACCTCTGATCAGGTCACCAATTTTATTGTCAAAATCCGGATACTCCCGGAATCCTATGCCTCCCTGCCCGACCAAAAGATTCCCTTCCGGCCCGGCATGTCTGCCACAGTCGATATCAATACGCGGACAGAACGAGATGCCATCGCCATCCCCATCCAGGCCGTGACTACGCGCGAAAAGGAAAAAGACAACACTTCGGATACAACATCCTCCCTCTCAAGAAAAACCTCAGGAGACAAGATTATTGAAGAGGTGGTCTTTGTCATCGATGCGGATACAGCCCGTATGATCAGTGTCACGACCGGCATTCAGGACAACGAGTATATTCAGATTACCTCCGGACTCGTGACCGGACAAGAGGTCATCACCGGCCCCTATTCCACTGTTTCCCGCAAACTCAAGAACGGCCTGGTACTGCAACGAAAGAAAAAGGAAACCGAGCAGGACAAAAAGAAAAAAGCCTCTGACGAGTAATGTCTCTCCGTACTACTGAATGCGGTTTAATTGTCTTCCTGCGCAATCCTCTTCCCGGGCAAGTAAAATCCAGAATCGCCGCTACAGTCGGCCCTGAACAAGCACTGACGATCTATACTGAACTTGTCCGGTTAACGCTGAATCTGGTAGCGGATTTACCCGTTGCCGTGTATCTCTATTTTGAAGGGGGTATACCTGATGACATCGAAAAAATCACGTCTCTGTCCGCGCATCACCAATCCCGGGGTGATTTAGGGCAGAAAATGATTTCTGCTTTTCGTGAAGTACTGATGCACCATTCAAAAGTGATGATCATAGGTAGTGATTGTCCTTTAATTTCGCGCCAATTGATACTTGCAGCCTTTCATCATCTGGACCAAACTGACTGTGTCATAGGTCCGGCATTTGATGGTGGGTACTACTTACTGGCCTGCAAAGCACTCTGGCCACCCCTATTCTCAGATATCAACTGGGGAAGTTCTTCCGTTCTGATGCAAACGAAGAGGATGATACAGAAACTGAACCTAAGCTGGTACGAACTTCCTGTATTAGCTGATATTGATACTGCAGAAGATTGGGCGACCTACTTACATCAGATGTCAAATAAAAAACCTCCTGTTTGAATCAGTTATAATCTAAAGTTGATCGGCAGGGTCATGGTATACCGAACGGGCTTTCCATCCCGATGAGCCGGAATCCATTCCGGAATGCCCTGAGCTGCACGAAGGGATTCTTTTTCAATATCATCGGACAACGCCTGTGGGATACGGATATTTCGAACAGATCCATCCGGCATGACATCCCACTGGACTACGGCAGAACCTTCAATACCCATCTGGCGGGCCGAAGCCGGATATTTCAGGGAGGAAATAATCTTATCTGAAAGCATAGCCTCTGTGCATCCATATACATCCAAGATTCCGGATTGCTGGCAGGCTTTCAAATACGGCCGGCTTGTCTCTGACTGAGGAAACAATTGAGCTACCAAGGTATCCGCCCGGTAGAGTCCTTCATTGCTTTTATGACCCAGAGAGTCATAGCGAAAAAACTTTCCGTGACGCTGACCATCACTCCAGGTATACACAGATTCTATGAGGCCGGTCGTATCCAGGTGAGTCCAGACTCCATCTTTTTTATGGTTGAGATAAGGTCCCGTTGAGCATTTTCCTTTTCCGGGTTCACACTCCAGCCAGTTGCCATGCTTTCGGCCATACTGATAACTTCCCTTTTCTCTGATAGAGCCATCATCCCAATAACCCTTATAGGTTCCGTGAAGCAGCGTGAGGGCCGCAGTGGAATAGCTTTTATCTTCTGTAAGCACCTTTTTTTCAGGATGGAAAATTCTAACCCGATAGGCATTTGGCGTCTTCGAAACTACATAATGAGACCAGTACCGAAGGATTTTCTCTCCTTCTTCCGGCGTGACATCATGTCGACGGCGATATTGCTGGTCATCCTCTGTGTAATTTTTTTTATCGGCCAGACTGGCCTCAGGTGTTGAGCATGACCATAATCCCACAAGGCCGGTCAATATGAAAAACACACAATGGTAATGGCTGGAATTTGGCATAGGGTTGTATTCATAAATTGAATGATAGTATACGTAACCACATCTGTTTCTGACAGAATGCGCTTTATACCTTAGATTAGCAACGTTTGAGGAGGGTGTAGTGTTTAATTATTTTTTAATAGTAGCCAGACACACAGGCTCGCTCAGCCGGGTCACGGGGTCAACACTGGAGATTTGAAGGGAAGTATAATATAAAGCCGTATCCAGGATATACAGGCTGTCATACCGAACCGGAGGATGTAACTGCCCAACTTTCCGGTCAACCAATTCCGGATGCTGGGCCCAAACTTCATAATGCTGACCGGATGGCAGTTCCGGAAGATCCACTACCTGCATCATCATTTTTCCGGATAGTTTACAATGAAAAACAAGGACTTCAGCATCGGGAGAAGACTCGCAGCCCTTAAGCTTTATTCGTTTGGTCGTGGCGGAATTAACAAAACTGGCCCGTTCATTTGCTTTCCTGGAGTCATTAGCAAATCTTTTGACCTTGGCTTGTTCTGCTGCCAGTTTTTCATACTGTGTATGGTAGTCCTCCTTGAGGTAAAAATGCTCACGACACAAAAAAGCAAATCCTGCCAGAACGATGCTGATCAGTAGAGCCGATCCCATCAGGATCCTTCGTTTCGTCAGCATCGAATGTCGCAGGGCCGGACGTGTCAGACTGCGATTAAAGGTGCCCAACAATTTAGTCCTGGCCTGATTAATCTGCTCCTGAAGCTCAGGATACAACGACGCTAACCGTTCTACCTCTACACTCTCATCCTCTGTGGTAAGGCCCAAAACATATTTATCAATCCAACCGTCTTCGATCAGCTCTTTCTTCGTCACCTTCTCCCGTTTTATATCATTGTATTAAATGCAATTCTACTCAAAAGGTTTTCATGCTGAAGCGTAATGCCAAACCAGGAAATCTGAGACCAACGTGTGGAAAAAATGAATCCTGAACGAATTGGCTGAGTTAACAAATGATTGCTAATTTAGTTGAGTGAAATGGATTATAAAAACCTGTGCATCCGTGATCCTTGTGGTGACAACTCCGTTGGCATTTATCTTTTGCCAGACTCCGGAAACACTCCGACTGCGCAACCGATCCTTTGATGCGTACAACAAACATTTTGTCATTCCACCCGGCTGGCTTCCCCAACCCTTGTTCCTGGGGACAACTCCACCTAAAAACCTTCGCCTCACCCGATTTTACCGCCCTGAAGAAAAATCACAAAAAGGGAACACCCATGTAGCTCTCGCCGTATATACCAATGGTACTCGCGAGAATATAGGCCAAAAGCTAAATTACCCGATGATCAAAGGTCATTACTACACGATGGACCTTTGGCTTGCCTGGTCACCTTTCCGGACCACCATTCATCCCATCCTGCACGCAGGAGATTCGGAAACGGATCTTCAGCCGGTTAAACTTCAGGTATATGGATTCCAAAGTGAAAAAGATCTGTCGAACAGCCTGCTGACCGAAACGAGCGTCATCCATCACCGGGAATGGCGAAAATATACCCTGGTCTGGACCAGCCCCGGTAAGTTTCAGTATCTCTACCTGGTCGCCACCTGGGTAGGCGACGGATACTACATGGGGAATCTCCTGCTGGATAATGTGTCCAAAATCCGGGTGTCATTTGATCCGCCAGACATCAACGGTAAATGATGATGGGTCTGCCGGATCAAACATCAAATTCTATAGTATCTCCGGTCAACAGGTAACCACCATCGGGTGACGATTTTCCTTTCCGCTTGGATTCGGTCGCCTCAGCCTTCTTTTTTTCCGATACCGGACCTTTTGCGGCGGGACTGAAAAGGTCGCCCTGGATGCCCCCGCCCCCTATATCTCCGCCATCGTCAACCAGAGTCGCTTCATCCTGCTCATCCGGTCCTGCCGTTTGATGGATGCTGATAAGTTTTTTATCGACTAATTTATTTCCAATAGCTTTCCAGCCTTTGATCTCCATAAACTCTGCGGGCTGAAAGGTCTCCACGACCTTTTGACGCTGACGCATATACCCATATTCAATCAGGGTGCTTTCATCCGGAGTCACCAGGTAAAGTTTGGAATCCTTATGCTCTGTAATAAATTTGAAACGCTGACCCACGGTGCTCGTCTCAATCAGGAATCGTTTGACCATCGTCCATTGTTTCTCTCCTTCAAAGTAAACAGCGGACACGGATACATTCGGTCTAAACTTCCCGGCATACACCAGATCCCGGACATCAAGTTTTCCGGATGGGTCCAGCACAGAAATCTCATACTCCCCATTTCCATAAATGGACAAGAGCTGATCACCGGTGTCAAAACCTCCCAAATACCTGCCGCGCTCCTCCGTGTTGAAGCGTCCGTTGACTTCATCATACCAGTACTTTTGTGATCCCAGCGTACTCTTACCGACTTCTGCCTGAGTGATTTTCCGGACCGGATATCGCGTCACGATATTCCCGCCCGCGCCTCGTCCTTTTATGGCCAACTCTTCAAAGTAAAAATCAAAGACCTTATTTCGGGCACTGGATCCAGGTGTCAGTTGCACCTCCACCCGCTCAGATTCCCCATTGGGGTGTACAGCAAAATACAGTACTTTCGAGTCCTTTCCTCCTTTGGTCAGATCATAGTCCTTATCCCGTGTGATCGAGGTGACATTGAATCGCTTGGCAAAAGCCCTTCCGGAATTTCCGTCAACATAAATGAGATGGTACGTAGTACGTTCATCTCCGCGTTTCCAAACCGCAACATGCAGGATGTTCTTCCCAACAAATACTTTTTCCGCAATACGGGAAACCACAAACTTTCCGTCCTTCCTGAACACGATGATATCATCGATCTCACTGCAATCCGCGATAAACTCATCCTTCTTCAATCCCCAGCCAATGAATCCTTCCTTTCTGTCCACGTACAATTTGGCATTGGTCGCTATGACCTTTGCCGCCTGAATGGTATCGAACGTGGTGATTTCAGTCTTACGCTGCCGGCCCTTACCATATTTATCCAACAATCGCTGAAACCAGGCTATCGCATATTCAGTCAAATGTGCCAAATCATGACGCACCACGGTCAGTTCCTCTTCAATGCCCCGGATCAGTTCATCCGCCTGAAAGGAATTGTACTTTGAAATACGCTTGATCCGGATCTCTGTCAATCGCTGAATATCTTCCGGTGTAATGTCACGGTGCAAGAACTGGCGCTTATCTCCCTTGGTCCGGGTGGCGGGAGTGGCAATGTACCGGGCCAAACCTGTATCAATCGCAGCCATGACCTCTTCCCAGGTTTCGCATTCTTCGATATCCCGGTAAATTCGTTTCTCAATAAATACTTGCTCCAGGCTGGCGAAGTGCCATTTTTCCTCCAACTCTCCCAGTCGTATAGTCAGTTCCTGCCGCAGTAGTTCCTGAGTCTGCATTGTGCTCTGTCTGAGAATCTCTTCCACCCCAAGAAATACGGGGCGATGATCATTGATGACACAGGCATTGGGCGAAACAGACACTTCACATTGGGTGAAAGCATACAAGGCATCAATGGTCTGATCCGGGGATACTCCGGGCTGCAGCTCAATCAGGATCTCCACCTCGGCCGCTGTATTATCGCTAAGCCGTTTGATTTTGATCTGCCCTTTCTCACTGGCTTTGACAATAGACTCCATGAGGGACGTCGTCGTGACGCCAAACGGAATCTCCCGAATGACCAATGTGCTTTTATCCACTTTGTCTATCTGTACCCTGATCCGGACACGACCTCCCCGGAGTCCGCTTTGATACTCACTCACATCGATCATACCCCCGGTCTGAAAGTCAGGGTAGAGTTTAAATTTTTTTCCCTCCAGCACTTTGATGGAGGCCTGTAGCAATTCAACAAAATTGTGTGGCAATATGCGGGTGGCCAACCCGACGGCAATACCTTCTACACCCTGCGCCAACACAAGAGGAAACTTCACAGGTAATGTGATAGGTTCATTACGACGGCCATCATAGGACATCTGCCAGGGTGTGGTCTGCGGATTGATTGCGACTTCGAGGGCAAACTTGGTCAGACGGGCTTCAATATATCGCGGAGCAGCTGCGCTGTCACCCGTTCTGATATCACCCCAGTTACCCTGGGTATCGACCAACAGTTCTTTTTGACCGAGATTGACCAATGCATCACCAATAGCAGCATCGCCATGCGGGTGATACTGCATGGTATGGCCGATGATATTGGCGACTTTATGATACCGGCCGTCATGAATATCATGCATGCTGTGCAGCAAACGACGCTGCACGGGTTTAAGTCCGTCATGAATATCCGGAACAGCCCGCTCCAGAATGACATAAGAGGCATAATCCAGGAAATAATCCTCATACATGCCCTGTAGATACACGATTCCGCCATGTCCGGTGACCACCTGAGGCCGTTCCACACGCTTTTCCTTCTTCGCCATACGATTTTAAACAGGACTATTCATCAAAGATACGACAGTGGTCGAAACATTACATTTTAGTCCAATATGATGGTTTTTGTCGAGGGGCAACCGTATATGAGCAACTACACTGGCATGACCTAACATCAATCCCACCCTATGAGCTCCTCATCTCGATCAGCACATCAGGAGTGCTGAATCTTATTGCGCAATCCTTTCAGATTGTTGTAGTCCTTATTGTTTTTTTCGGCTTCCTCATTATACCCCTTTAATGCCTCTTCCAGTATTTGCAGGGCTTCTGTTTTGCCCCGATACTTATAGACCAAATGAGCATACGTAAAGACAAACTTGGGATTCTTTTCCTTCGCAGCACGGGCGGAAAGTGTAATGGCCACGTCAATGGATTCAGCGTGATCTCCCACATATTTGTCAAGATCCTGGGCCAGTTGATGCTGGGCCACCGGATCACTTTTAATATGCTTTTTCAGGTGCTGACGTACCATTTCCGGAATTCGCTCTGTATCGTGCAAAGCCAGCGCATACTTGATCTCACTTTCGGAAAGAAAGAAATCTGCTTCAGCAGGAATGTGCCGTTTCATAGCTTCAGCGGCCAGTTGTATAAGATCAGGACTTTCAAATTCAATCGCCCGTTTAGCTGTATTGTAGCATGCCCGCCGGACCTTTTCCTGTATAGTCGTGGCGTCCACAACTTTTGAGATAGCCGTTTTATACTTCTCAAATAAATCAAAGCACTGACAATCCACTTGAGAGGCCGCCTCCAGAATAAACTTCAGATTCTCAGGGGTCGTCACATCTTTCTGGTCGGCAAGAAAGTCATTGGCAATCTTGACAGATGGTTTTCCTGATTTATTCAGGGCTGCGACGTAGTTATAGACCAGCTCATAACTCCGGTCACCAGCGGCATAAGCTGATTCATATTTGGTGCTTCTGTCGTATTTGGCGATGATAGATTCACCCAAGGCAATGAGGTCAGGTGGACTTTTGGCCCCAATGGATTTCTGCACCACGATCTGTTCATAGTCTATAAAAAACAAAGTGGGATATGAACTCACTGGAAATTTCTTCCGAAACTCCAGGCCTTGTTCCTTTTCCATATCGATCTTCATGCTGATAAAATGCTGGTTGAACAACTTCCCCACTTCCGGATCCGGAAAGGTATTAGCGGCCATGCGCTTGCAGGGTCCACACCAGGTTGTATAGGCATCTACAAAAATGATCTTATCCTCAGCACGTGCTTTCAGCAATGCTTCTTCCCAGGTACCATGAAAAAACTCGATCCCCTGAGCTTCAACGCGAAAGAAACTCAGTGTCAAAACAAACAATAAATAGTTCAGTAGGCGCATATCCGTCAATATTTGAAAGAACAAAAATAGGGTAATTCGGGATGGGAATGCAAGACGGCGCCTCTCCGGGTGTTAACAGGGGTCAAAACATAGCATCGCCAGTTCCGAGAATCCGGTGAATGGCCGAATTCCAGACCTCAGGAATGAGCTGAGCAGCATCTCGTCTATTCTTTTCCCGCACGGTCCTCTCTCCTGACAATCGCAAGCGCCAAATGCAACCGCGTATAATCCAGACTATCCCCGACCTGCTCTTTGACCTTACTTATTTGTTCACTGAAACCGCTGGCCCTCCAGGCCTGCCGGGCCATCATCACATCATCTCTGAGTAATAATTTTCTGAGATCCAGATCCTCCCCTTTTTCATACAATCGTGCAAGGTGTCCCGCAACCGTGGTCACCGCTATACTCCGCTGCTGCGCTATATCCTCCAATGAAAGTCCCTGCTGAAACAAAGCCAGGGTTTCAATATAAGTAACTCCCCTGGGCTTACGAATCAGATTCTGGTCTTTCATATACTCCCGGATTTCCTCAACAAAGGAGGTCCCATATTTCTCCCCCTTGTATGCACCTACACCTTGTAATTTTATCATTTCCGCTACCGTCAATGGTCGAACTTCAGCCAATTCCCGTAAGGTACCTTTCGGAAATATGGCAAAGGGTGGCAATCCTTCCTCTTTAGCCAGCCGTGCGCCGAGCTTTTCGAGACGTCCCAGCAACTCCTCAGTAAAACGAACTCGTTTGGGCTTCTTCCGGACCACCGGTTCCTCCGGGAAGTCCACCTGACGATGCAGGATCACCTGTCGTCCTTCGTACAGCACCTCGTCACTCAACGGGGTGCATTTCAATACGGAATGTCGCACGTAATCGATCTCGAGCAGTCCCTGATTAATCATTTGAGTGATATAGTCTGACCAATCCCGTTGGCTTACATCACGACCGGCTCCATAGGTTTTGACCTGATGGAGTTGACGATCCATGATCTCGCGTTTTGCAGATCCACGCAGTACATCGATCAGCAGGTTGATCCCCACTGTCTCCTGTGTTCGCTTGCAGGCTGACAATGCCATTTGTGTAAGCCGTGTTCCATCAAATCCCTGCAGGGGTTGCTTACAGAGATCACAATGCCCGCAACCGGTGTTGCGGTATTCACCGAAATAATTCAAGATCACATTGGTCCTGCAACTTGTGGCCTGGCTGTACTCCCAAATCCGTTCCAGTTTCTCGGACTGAACCCGTTTGAATTCTTCATTGGCCTCTCCCTGCTCAATAAAATCCCGATAGATGCTCACATCCCGAAAGCTATAAAACATCATAGCGATTGCCGGCTGGCCATCCCGGCCTGATCGGCCTATCTCCTGGTAATAATTTTCAATATTCTTGGGCAAATTATAGTGGATAATCCACCGGATATTGGGCTTGTCAATGCCCATGCCAAAGGCAATAGTGGCACATACAATCTGCAGTTTGTCATACTGAAAGTCCTCCTGCACTTTCTTTCGGGTCACATTGTCTATCTCTGCATGATACGCTGCCGCAGCAAAGCCATACCGCCGTAGGGATTCGGCAATGGATTCAGTTGTCTTGCGGGCCAGACAATAGATGATACCCGCCTCTCCTTTGTGTTGTTGAATAAAGGCTTTGATCTGCTCGATCCTGTCTATCCCGGGACGTACCGACAAGAAAATATTGGGACGTTCGAAACTGGAAAGGAAGGTCTCCGGAGCCTTCAATTGCAGTTGATGACGGATATCTTCCTGTGTAGCTTTATCTGCTGTTGCCGTCAGGGCCAGCACCGGCACTGCAGGAAAATGCCGGGTCAGGGAAGGCAGTTGGGCATACTCAGGCCGAAAATCATTGCCCCAGATCGATACACAATGTGTTTCATCAATCGCGATAAGAGATACCGGTAATGTCACAACATACTCAATAAAACGGGCCGTCACTGCTCGTTCAGGTGACACATACAGAACCTTGAGCTTCCTCGACTCGATATCCTGCGAGATTGTACGCTGCTCTTCCCCGGTGGTACCACTATGAAGTGCGCCGGCATTGATGCCATTGGCCCGCAGGGAACGTACCTGGTCATTCATCAGGGAGATCAGGGGAGAAATGACCAAGGCAAAGCCATCACTGAGAATGGCCGGTAATTGATAGCATATAGATTTGCCTCCGCCTGTCGGCATGATGACGAGGGCATCTTTTCCCTCCATCACATGACGGATGACGGCTTCCTGGTGCTCCCGGAATCGGTCAAACCCAAAATAGGTCTTTAACGCTTGCTCAAGCTGTTGTGTTTTCATGGTAAACCTGGTGAGGTGATGAAATTCAAATGTCTAAATTAATCCTTTTGTGTTTGCAGCGCAAGAGGTTCCCCAATCAACGGGTATGTCAAAGGTTTTCGACTGTGAATTTGCCACCAGGAGGGAATAGTGCCATCATGCAACCGATAGACATATCGTCAGGCACTTGGTAAGGGCAACATCGTGCATCTACGAACAGAAGGGATCAGAGATGTCGCTCTGCATGATAGGACGACCTCACCAGAGGTCCGCTCTCTACAAAAGCAAATCCGCGTTGCATGCCTTCCTCTTTGTACATGGCGAATGTGTCAGGATGTACAAACTCAGCTACGGCAAGGTGCATCGGAGTGGGCTGAAGATATTGCCCGATGGTCAGTACATCACATCCATGCGCGCGGAGATCATCCATAGCCTGGAGCATCTCATCCTGCGTTTCACCGAGACCAACCATAATGCCGGACTTGGTGCGCTTTCCAAACTCTTTGGTGCGCTGGATCTGTTCGAGGCTTCGTTCATATTTTGCCTGTGGACGGACCAGTCTGTAGAGCCGGGGTACAGTCTCCATATTGTGTGAGACCACTTCCTGCCCGCCCTCAATCATGCGGATGAGGGCATCCCAGTTGGATTTGACATCAGGGATGAGGGTCTCAATGGTCGTATCCGGAGAGCGCTGCTTGACCTGAACGACCGTCTGATACCAAATTTCTGCACCACGATCTTTGAGTTCATCCCGGTTGACGGATGTGATCACGGCGTGTTTGACCTGCATTAAGAAAATGGCTTCAGCGACGCGACGTGGTTCGTCTTCATCATACTCATTGGGACGGCCGGTTTTGACGGCGCAAAATGAACATGATCGTGTACACACATTGCCCAGGATCATAAACGTGGCTGTTCCTGCACCCCAACACTCGCCCATATTCGGACAATTGCCGCTCTGGCAGATGGTGTGGAGGTTGTAGGTATCCACAAGCTGACGAACTTTACGGTATTCCTCCCCAGTGGGCAATTTGACCCGGAGCCAGTCCGGTTTTCGGCTGCGTGAAGGGGTCGAAGAAACGTCCAGGTCAATCATACGGCAAAGTTAGGGGAAATGGCGGGGAGTCAAAAGTAAATGAATTAAACTCTGTAGCCAGCAGGGCTTTTGCCCTCTTCATTTATTCCTCTTCTATCCCCTATCAAATTACCCAATTCCCTTTTATCCATGAGCCAGTAACTCCAATCAACTAAATACCCTATATTCGTCTCGCTCCTCCCTTCAGTTCTCACCCCTTTTCATTTTTAACCATTTTAACACAATACAATGAGAACAATTCATTTGTTGGGGCTAGGTGTATGTCTGCTGCTGGCCTTTTCCTGTAAAAAAGACGATGATCCTTCCAATTGTACCCGATTGGAGGGTACCTGGCAAGGTCAGTCATGGACTGAAGAAGGCGTCCAGCTTTTGGGTCCGGGACAAATTTTTACTGCCGCTGACCTGACGTTTAAACCGCTGATCAGCGGACAGGGAGATTATATCCTGAACCTGACGTTTCTGATTGGCGGTTCCGAAATGGTTATCGGGGCATATACAGTCAATGAAGGATGTAATTCCCTGAGCCTGACGCCGAAAAACGGTCCGACGGAAACGTATGATTTTCACTTTGAGGGAGATGATCTCGTACTGGAAGGTACGGGCGCACAGGCTCAGATCATTATTCATCTGGAATGAAAGAAATTTTGATCCGGTACCGCTGCCGTTCCAAAAACATTGCTTAACCTTATCCCGTCAT
Source organism: Saprospiraceae bacterium (assembly GCA_041746735.1). GTDB lineage: Bacteria > Bacteroidota > Bacteroidia > Chitinophagales > Saprospiraceae > Opimibacter. The sequence goes on along the minus strand of JBGTGP010000017.1, from coordinate 64,300 downwards.
ATCGGGATGTATGTACCGGATTTCATTTCTTCTGCTCCTTTCAGCTTTGGTTCAGAGCTGTAAAAATGGTGATATCACCACACTACCCGTTCTGGAGACGATCACTGAATCTGTCTATGCGTCCGGGACGATCAAAGCAAAGAATCAATATCAGGTCTATGCCAGTGTCACCGGCCTGGTGCAACAGATTTATGTTGCAGATGGGGATACCGTACGAAAAGGTTCCCCACTTTTTTCGATCCTGAATGAAACATCCCGATTGACGAGAGAAAATGCACAGCTCGCGGCAGAACTGACAGATCTGAGGGCCAATCAGGTTAAACTGGATGAATTACTCCTCCAAATCGAACTGGCCCGAAGTAAAATGATGAATGACTCATTATTGTATATCCGTCAGGAGAGTCTCTGGGCTGAGAATATTGGGTCTAAAAATGACCTTGAGCGTTCTCAGTTGAACTATCAAAATACACGGACGGCATATGCGTCCCTGCAACTGCGCTATCGGGATGAAAAAAGACGACTGGATCTGCTGTCCCGTCAGGCTTTGAAAAATGTAGAGATCTCCCGAAATACCGAAGGTGATTTTCTGGTCCGAAGTATTATGGATGGTCGCGTCTATTCTGTACTCCGGGAGCCTGGCGAAATGGTAAGCCCTCAAAACCCACTGGCGGTCATTGGTGACGCTTCTTTGTTTATACTGGAGCTCGAAGTGGACGAATATGATATTACGGCTGTAAAGGAAGGCCAGTCGGTAAAAGTGAGTATGGATAGTTACAAGGGCCAGGTTTTTGATGCCATCATCACCCGTATCAACCCGATCCTTAATCCCCGTACCAAGACGGCTACAGTAGAGGCCACTTTCACCACACCTCCTCCCCAGTTGTATCCTAATCTTTCGCTGGAAGCCAATATTATCATCCGGGTTAAAGAGAATGTAATGACTATCCCCAGAAAATTTCTTTTTCAGGAGAATTTTGTCCTCCTGGAAAATGGTGATACGATACAGGTTCGGATCGGGCTCCGCGACTACCAAAAAGTAGAAATTCTGGAAGGCCTGACGGAACAAGACGTCCTGATGCTCCCGTCTCCATGAATTTCAAACTGATCAGCGATGTTGCCATAGCACTGCTGATGGCCCGGTGGCGGCAAACCCTTATTGCAGCTACAGGTGTTACATTCAGTATTACGATGTTTGTCACCCTGTTGGGATTTATGCATGGCCTCAACGACCTCCTTGATGGCCTGATTCTCAACCGCACCCCTCACATCAAAATTTACAATGAAGTCAAACCGACTGCGATACAACCCGTGCAGGTCGCGACGGACACAACTGAATCCTATCACTTCATTCGAAGGATCAAGCCCGGAGCAGGGCGAACATCCCTATATAATGTAGACAAAATCAGGCAAACCCTGCTACAGGATGAGCGGGTGCTGGGCCTGGCCCCGAAGATTATCGTTCAGGCCTTCTATACCGTCGGCAGTATTGATATCACAGGCGTGATCAACGGTATAGATGTGGAAGCGGAAAGTCAGTTGTTCCATTTCCGTGATTATGTGACGACCGGTGACCCGATGGCTTTGATCCAGACACCGAACAGTATTATCCTGGGAAAGGCTGCTGCAGAACGAATGTTGGCTGAAATCGGAGATGTTATACAAGTCACGACTGTCACAGGTGAGAGACAACAATTGAAAGTCGTGGGATATTTTCAATCCGGATTGCTGGATATTGACAAAGTGCAAAACTATACAGCGCTTCATACGGCCCAAAAACTCTTAGGTGAGCCAAAATCCTATATCACCGATCTTCAGGTCAAACTGAAAGACCTGAATCTGGCACCGGAAACAGGCCGGGAGTATAGCCGTATTTTTCAGGTGGATGTAGAAGACATCCAGACCGCCAATGCCCAGTTTGAAACGGGAAGTAATGTACGTTCCATCATCTCCTACGCCGTCGGCATTACGTTGTTGATCGTTTCCGGCTTTGGGATTTACAACATTCTCAATATGATGATATATGAGAAAATGGATTCTATCGCCATTTTAAAGGCTACGGGTTTCTCCGGGAGTGATGTCAAACGAATCTTTATCTTCATTGCCTTGAGCATTGGTATCGTGGGTTCAGTGGTAGGATTGGGAACAGGATTTCTATTGTCTTCGTTGATTGATCAGGTTCCTTTTGATACGCCGGCATTGCCCCGGATCAAAACTTTTCCAATCAACTACAGTCCTAAATTCTATCTCATTGGGGTCACGTTTGGAATTGTGACTACCTATTTTGCAGGATATTTTCCGGCCCGAAAAGCCAGTCAAATCGATCCGGTCGTCATCATCAGAGGAAAATAGTATGCCCGATACCGTAATTGAAGCCAGAAACATCAACAAATACTTTCAGGGGGCACAACGACATCATGCCCTGAAAGATATCAGTTTTTCTATCCGTAAAGGCGAGTTTACCTCTATAGTGGGCAAGTCCGGATGCGGCAAATCCACCTTGCTCTATATACTTTCGACGATGGACACCGACTATGAAGGTGAACTCCTGATCGATGGACAATCCATGCGGTTGCGGACAGAAGCGGAGCTGGCGCGGATTCGTAATGAAAAAATCGGCTTTGTTTTTCAATTCCATTACCTGCTCAATGAGTTTAGCGTCCTGAAAAACGTGATGATCCCCGGACTTAAATTGGGGCGGCTTTCCGAAAAGGAACTCGAGCATAAGGCCATGGAAAAACTCCATATTTTTGAGATCGAAGATCAGGCCTTAAAAAAACCGAACCAATTGTCCGGCGGGCAAAAACAAAGGGTCGCTATTGCCCGTGCGCTGATCAATGATCCGTTGATCCTCATGGGCGATGAACCCACCGGTAATCTGGACAAACGTAATGGCGAAATCGTATTTAATCTTTTTCAAAAATTAGGGCGGGACTTGAATCAAACCCTGTTGATCGTCACGCATGATCCTGAATTTGCCAATGCTACGGACAGGATCATCGAAATGGATGATGGCTGGATTATCTGAATTTTCTTGCGCGGACTGCGCGCAAGTGGGGTAAAAGGTGAAGGGTAAAAGGTAAAACTGTAGATACGCCCAACTTGGTGCATCAGTGGAAAAGGTGAAGGGTAAAAGGTAAAATCAGGACGTCCTCCTCCCGATGCATCCGTCTCACCTCATGGAAGATTATAAACGAACAATCGACTTCGACGTCACGATAGCTCCCCCTGCAACTACATGTACTATATAATGTCCTGCCGGCAATGTATGTACAGAAAACGTTAGGCTCGCCTTACCAGGATATTCGGCAGGGCCATCATACAGCGTGCGCAAGGCCACGCCTCTTGCATCCATCAGAATCACTTTGAAATCACGTGCCTCAGGATTGTCCAGATCGATCCGGACATAATCCTCAGACGGATTGGGATAGGCTGCTATGTGAAGGAGCTCCCGCTGAGGTTGGTTTACCGAGACATTCTCCTCCTGACGGGCCAGCTTGGCAATCCAGGCTTCATTATTGAAATTAAAACGACCGTACGAACATGAAATCCACACGGAACCAGGCTGGTGATACAACCTTTGAATGCCAATATAATCACCCCATCGCTCGATCATACCCGGCAACATATCGATGGGCCGAAACCCTTCTATGATCGAGACAAAGTCACTGTATTGTCCATACCCGTCTGTGTAGATAGCCGACCCGCCAGGATTACGAATTGGCGAACAATGACTCACCACAATAATGGCATCCTGCTGAGAAGGATCATGTCCGGTCCAGGCGATCCCGGGGTAACCGAGATAGTCCGTAGCATGGGCTATTATGTGACCTTCACCAATACCTCCCGGATCATCCGCCAGGATGATACCATGATATACCGCTGAACGTCCGGAATTGAAATCCATACTGTTACTCACCCATTGTATCCGACCTGCCAGTTCAAAGGCATCCAGCACCCGGCCATCATTGGTATCAAAGGAGTCCTTGGGCTGAACGGCATAAGGTGGCACCCCATATGGAAGATCCATCACTCTGTAGCTCATATTAATAGCAGCTTCCGCATCATCCTGTTCGCCGGTAAGATGAAGGACAAAAAGCGTGTCATTAGACAGATCAAAATTGCGTGTCGATAAAAAATACATAGAAGAAGGAAGAACCTCATCTGCATTGCGGACCGGACAGATGTTGCGCAGGAGGCGTCCGTTGTAGGAAATATCCTGCCATACCCGACGCTGGAGCGTTTCACCATTGTAGCCGTTCATCTTATTGATCTGGTGGATTTGGGTCCCGAAAAAGCCCGCTTGCCACGTGCTGTCAGAATGCACCTCGTTGTAGGTAAGAAACAATTCATTCTTGGTGATGGAGATCATCGGATAATCTGCAAATGTCCCGTCATCGTTCAGGCATCCATCCAGTGCGTACAAATTCCATGCACCCCGGGGGTTGGAGGTTTGACTAAAGGCCAGAACGATCTGGCTGTCATGACATCGGGAGCCATTGATCAACACCAGGATAAAGCGATCCTGCTCCGGATCATAGATGATGCGCGGATCAAAAAAATGCGTGACCGTCCCCACCGATCCAAAAAAATTAGCCAGATTGTATGAGCCCAGCCAGAAACCGGTATTGTTCGTAACCAACATGTGGGTGTTGATCACGGATACGGGCTGCTCCGCCGGCGAGATCGCCAGGTGATTGTCCAGTGGTGTACCGGTGATCACATTGTTGCCTGTAAAACTGGCCAGAATTTCAGGCGCAGGGAGCGATCCCCGATTGGAAGAAATGACGTTGGGCCGGTGTGGAGTCATCCGCTGTGCCGCGAGTTTCTGCTGCCGGAGCGCTTCCCGCCTCGCTGCCTTACCTGCCGGATGCGGCATTTCATCATAGGTGACCGTAAAAGCATGCGGATCATTATACTGATCCATGACCACAGTTTGCTTCAAGGGATCTATATACCGGGTGGTTGTATATTGGCCAAGGGCCATCTGAATGGAGATCAATCCGATGGTCAGGACGAAAAATACTCGTGTATCATTGAGCATGAGTCTGGTATTACTATTTATCTAAAGTACAAACTTTTCTCCACGTACTCGGACGAAATGTCTAATGCGCTTTTCTCTTTAACATGTTGTCACATAAGTGAAGTTTCAGATGCATGTGAGGTCAGCAAAAATTCTTTTCGGGGTGAGTGGTTTCCATCAGGTAACCATTGACACACCTTTACCCCGCCTTGAACGCAGTGAGGCTGATATTCCTTCTTTTAGACATTCACTCCCCTACTCCGGTGATCCGTTCTGCACCCAGCAGGTGAGGATCTCTATGGTAGCCTCTGGCAATTTAGCCCCTCCAAAAGGCATAGGTTCAAACCCGCTTTTATGCTGTATGGCTCCCAGAAACCTATTTTCCGAACTGATGGCTTTAGCAGATGCATACGTACTCAGGTTGATGCCATTTTGACTGGTGATCGCATCATGACAGCCAACAACAGCACAACTTGTGTCCAAAATCAGCTTTACACTGGCGGTATACGTCGGGGTCAGGCCGGTACAATCCACCATATCTATATCCTCTTTTTTGCAGGAGGCAAACAGTAAAAACGCGTACATTGCAACCAGGGTGATACCGGTGGGGTTTGAGATAGAATGGACCATAATTGAAGTTGTGTAATGAGGGCTAAATATCGGAATAAAACCAATACCCCGGATTTCCCGCCTCCGGGATCAAAAAGAAAACAATTTTTGTTATCATGTCGTTAATCTGCCGAAGATCGTATAAGATAGGGCGTCTATCTGAGTTATGTACCTGTAGCTTCGTTGCCTCGGGTTACGATCTGGCTGTGTACTTTTAGTTAAATGAAAAAGAATACCATGAGAATTTGGCTTATCGCCGCCCTGACCGGTATATTGGCTTACATTGGAGTAGTATCCTACAACAGGCCTATCAACAATGATAAGGACAAGTTGATTTTGCAGGCCGTCATGGACTTGCTCCAAAAGTATCATTTCCAGACGACGCCTATCGATGATGAATTTTCCAGAAAGGTGTACGATACGTATCTGGATCGGCTTGACGGGATGAAACGGTTTTTGATTCTGGAGGACCTGGATTTGCTGGATGATTACAGAGACAGTCTGGACGACCTTATCCGGGCCAATGATCTTCGGTTCTTTGACCTGTCGTATAAAATCATCAACAAGAGTATTGATAAAACTAAAAAGTGGTATCCGGACATTCTGAGCCAACCCTTTGATTTCACCATCACCGACTCAATTGAAACAGATGGGACCAAACGTTCCTATGCCAAAAATGACGAGGAACTCAGGGAATTCTGGCAATCTTACCTGAAATATGAGACGCTTACCCGGCTCGCGGACAAGATCAAAGAACAGGATGAAGCCGCTGATATACCTGAAGGCGGCCGGAAATCCATTGCTGAGTTGGAGGCCGATGCCCGGAAGGATGTACTCAAGGTGTTTGATGACTGGTTTGTGCGGCTCAATAAAGTGCGCCGGTCTGACCGTTTTGAAACCTATATCAACAGCATTACCAATGTCTTTGATCCGCACTCGGACTACTTCAATCCTAAGGAGAAAGAAGACTTTAACATCAATATGTCCGGCCGGCTGGAAGGTATAGGAGCGCGGCTGCAAATGGATGGTGATTTTACAAAAGTAGTCATGATCATACCCGGCGGACCTGCCTGGAAGCAAAAAGAGCTGGAAGTAGATGATAAGATCTTTAAAGTCCGGCAGGAGAAAGAAACCGAACCAATCGATGTGACCGGATGGCTGGTCGATGAAGTGGTTCAACTCATTCGGGGGCCTAAAGGCACAAAAGTTACGCTCACGGTTCGTAAGACTGACGGTTCAGTCCGCGAGATCACGATCATTAGGGAAGAGGTGGTGCTGGACGAAGGCTTCGCCAAATCGGCTATCCTTGAGCTCGAGGGTGAAGTAGGAAACGTAGGCTATATCAGCTTGCCCAAGTTTTACGCAGATTTTGAAAATCCAAAAGGAAGGAGTTGTGCGCAGGATGTGGAGATCGAAGTCAAGAAACTCATGGCGGCCGGGGTCAAAGGCATCATTTTGGATCTGCGTAACAATAGTGGAGGATCACTGAATGATGTAGTACAGATGTCTGGGCTGTTTATTGAAAACGGACCCATCGTACAGGTTAAAGGCCGTGATGCAGCACCTTATGTATTGAAAGATAAGGATGAAAAAGTCGTATACGCTGGCCCGCTGGTTGTCATGGTCAATACACACAGCGCGAGTGCGTCCGAGATTCTGGCGGCGGCTATGCAGGACTATGGCCGGGCAGTGGTCGTGGGGAGCCAGTCTACCTTCGGCAAAGGCACTGTCCAGCGGTTTCTGGATCTGGATCGGGCAGTGTCCGGCCATGATGATTTTAAGCCTCTGGGTGACGTAAAAGTCACCCTCCAAAAATTTTACCGGGTCAATGGCGGATCAACCCAGCTAAAAGGTGTCATCCCGGATATCAATCTCCCGGACCACCAGCAATATATCACTTCTGGTGAAAAGGAATTGTCCTATCCGATGGAATGGTCTGAGATCAGCCCTGTAGAATATGGCCAGCGTATCGTCAATCTTTCCAAACTGAATGTCATAAAAAAGAAAAGCGAAGAGCGAATCCAGAATTCTCCGCTCTTTGAAAAAGTATTGGCAAATGCCCTCCGTATCAAAGAAATCCGGGAACAAACCGTAGTGCCCCTTCAGTTGGACGAATACCGTGCTCAGGATATAGCTCGTGAGGAAGAATCGAAAACGTATAAGAAAGCCTTCGGCAAGATAGATCGACTGAAACCTCAAAACCTGTTGACCGACCTCGTTTCTATTCGTGAGGATTCCTCCAAGCTCGGTCGCAACGAAGCCTGGATGGAAACCATGGGCAAGGACATCTATCTGGAAGAAACACTCCTGATCATGAAAGACCTGATGGCCATCAACCACAAAAGCTAACCGAAAATCTGTAAGATATCCCAGAGGGCACACCTTTCCCTTTTACCTTTCACCCTTTACCTTTTACCCTTCACTATTTAATACGCCAAATATGGCGTATCTACACCTTTACCTTTTACCCTTCACCCTTTACCCCACTTGCGCGCAGTACGCGCAAGAACCCCCATCTTTGGGGGATGAATTACATCACCCTGGAATCCATCTCCAAATCCTACGGCGAGAAAATACTGCTGGACAAGATTGATCTGCGGGTCAACAGGGGAGATAAGATCGCGCTCATTGCTCAAAACGGTAGTGGCAAAACCACCCTGATGCGGATCATGGCCGGTCTGGTAGCGCCGGAAGGCGAACATGCCAGAGTCCTGGTCGCACCGGACATCCGTATCGGATTTCTGGATCAGGAACCCGAATTCCGTGCTGGCGATACCATCCGGGATGCTATCATGACCATAGATCAGCCACAGATCATGGCCTGGGCAGATCATCACCGGGCATCCGGGTCCGGAGATGTCCATGCGCTGCAAAAGGCGGCTATCCGAATGGACGATCAGCATGCCTGGGATACAGAGTCCACGATCCTTCAACTTTTGCATCAGTTGCATCTGGTGGATATCGACAAGCCGATACAACAACTTTCAGGTGGTCAGAAAAAACGACTCGCCATGGCGATGATCATTTTATCGAAACCCGATGTGCTGATTCTGGACGAGCCAACCAACCATCTTGACATGGCGATGGTCGAATGGTTGGAAACCTTTTTACACTTACCGGATAAAACATTTCTGACTGTCACGCACGACCGGTATTTTCTGGACCGGGTATGCAATCAGATCCTCGAACTGGATCGCGGCAAACTGCGCAGCTACCAAGGCAACTACTCCGACTATCTGGAGAAAAAAGAACTCCTGAACGAAAACATGCAGTCCTCGCAGGAGAAAGCCCGGCAACTGATGAAAAAAGAATTGGACTGGATTCGTCGTATGCCCAAAGCCCGTACGACCAAGAACAAAGCCAGGGTCGACAACTTTGAACATGTCAAAGCGGCAGCCGCACGGGTCTTGTATCAGGATACGGTCAAACTCCAGATCGATATGGAGCGTCTGGGCTCGAAAATCCTGGAATGCCACAACCTTGGATTTTATTACCAACCCGATACATGGCTGATTCGGAGTTTTGATTATAAATTTCCCAATCAGGATCGGGTCGGTATCATCGGTCCCAACGGAGCAGGCAAGAGCACCTTCATTTCACTGCTCACGGGCCAACTCAAACCCACACAGGGTAAAATCGTTCATGGTGATACACTGACGATCGGACATATGCACCAGGAGGGTATGCACGTCCCCACAGATAAACGCCTGATCGATATCGTCCGGGATATTGCGGACTACATCCCACTTAAAGGGGGTGGCAAACTCACCGCAGAGCAACTCCTGGAACGTTTCCTTTTCCCCAGATCACAACAACAGGTGTATTATTCACAGATTAGTGGGGGTGAACGCCGACGGCTATATCTGCTGACGATCCTGATGTCCAATCCCAACATGCTCATCCTCGATGAGCCTACTAATGACCTGGACATTATCACGCTCAATGTGCTGGAAGACTTCCTGCTGGATTATCCCGGAGTGCTGATACTGGCATCTCATGACCGGTATATGCTTGACAAACTGGCCGATCATATACTCGTTTTTGAAGGCGATGGGATCATCAAGGATTTTCCCGGGGCGTATACAGCGTATAGTATCTGGAAGGAACAGCAGGAAGCGGAAGCCATGATCGCCTCCGCTATCAAGTCACCCACCGACTCCACTCTACGCTCCATTGACCGGCAGGAAGTCCGCAAGGCCCTTCGTAGGACTGAAAAAACGATCGAACAACTGGAAGACAAGAAAAAACAACTGGAGAATAACTTCCTTTTACCAGATCCAGCGCTATCCGATCTACAGGCGTGGGACAAGGAATTAAAAGAATCTATAACCCGACTTCACGAACTCGAAAGTCTTTGGCTGGAGTTATCGGAACAACTGGAACAAGTTTCCTGAAGTTTTTTTAAACCTGCTTGCCGTCAGAGGCCGTAGTTGTATTCCAGCCCTCTATCTCAAATCTGGAGTAATCATCAACGAGATTACCGGAAGAAAAACGATTAATTTGACCTCAAATATCCTCTCATGTTTTCAAAATCCGCAGAATATGCCCTGCGGGCCATTATCTATCTGGCCCAAAAGAGCTCATTGGACCATAAGATCGGGATTACAGAACTGGCTGAGGCCATTGACTCGCCCAAATCCTTTACGGCCAAGATTCTGCAGAAACTGACGCGTGACAATGCCCTGATCAGTTCAGCGACCGGACCGACGGGGGGATTTTATCTGACCGATAAAGCGAAGAAAAAATCATTACTGTTTGTGCTGACCCTCCTTGAAGAGGATGATATTATCACCGGTTGTATTCTGGGATTGAAAGAATGTTCCGGAAAAAATCCATGTCCCATGCATGAACAGTATAAACACATTAAACCCCAGTTGCTGGACATGCTGGGTCACAAGTCTATTCTGGAATTGGCACAGGAAATGAAGGATCCGAAAGTGGTGATCCACAATATCATCGGCAAGGCCCGCCGATAAGTACCCTCTAAAAAAAGAAGGAACTTTTTAAAACAACCCTCCTTTTAACCGCATGACAGCCCTTATACCCACATCACAGAGGGCTTATACCCTACTTAGCATACATCTCGACGGCCACATCCAGCGAGATATTATGCTGTTCTACCAGGATATCCCATGTAGACCTTTCATTTCAAAATAAATTTTTCTACCATGATGCGGTCTTTGAATAAGAAGAATACCAGGATATGCCCATGCCATGCGCCAGAGAGGTTGACTTCTATCTGGTCTGTTGCAGCATCGGTTACCTCAACTGATTTCAGGAGTTTTCCATCCAGTGTATAAAATTGCACCTGTAGAATGAGTTCAATCAAACCGGACAGATCTATGATGATGTGGTCATTGGCCGGATTAGGCCAAATCCTGACTCTTGCCGACATGGGGATCTCCGGGATATGATCTCCGGTAGCCACACCTCCTTCAATAGCGCCGACTGACCTGGGAAGTAAAAACAACTGGTCTTCAAAATCCCGCTCTGGTGAAGTCACCGGATACCCTGCGCCTATAGCAGGGCTTTGTGCTGCAATAGAAAAGTCTTCATTTTCCGGATCAGTCAGTAGCGGATCCATATTGACCAGTTGATCTGTATCCTCCACCGGCAAGACCGGTCCAGTCCATCCGGCATTGTCGATATGAAACCACAGATTATTAGAAAACGTAAATGTCTCCGAAGCTGTATTGGGACCTATGTTACAAACTCCGGTTACGCGTTGATCAATGCAGACAATATTGTTGCGAAAGGTATTGAAGCCACAGGGTGGAAAGCGGGTCTCATCCACGGTTTCCTGCAGGATACGCAGGGCCCATCGTTCCGGAAGCCAGATGGTATTATTGACCACCTCAGAATTGATACAACCGACAAACGCAACGGGCGCCATCGACCCTATAAAAATATTGGAATATACTTTCAGATCAGATGCTTCAAAAGGTGCGTCAATAGGCCTGAAAAAAGCAAGACCCGTGGATCCTCCCAGATTCAATGATCGCTGACCTGCATTTTTAAAATAATTGCCTTCAATCCGGATATGGCTTGTCCCGCCCTTGGCCTGAATGGCATTGGAACCCATGTTTTCAAAATGATTGTGGCGTATCACACCGTGATGGCATCCCACCATATCAATCCCGCTACCTCCGCCGGCTCCATTTAAGAAAAGACAATACCGTATCTCAAAATGGTCTACCCCTGACATTTTCAGCAGATCGTTATTTCCTGACGCATTCATATCCCGAAAGGTGCAATGCTCCCAGATAATATGATGTGCCGGTGTCTCATACGAACCCCCGTCATCAAAATTCATCCCATTGCCTATTTGCTGCTGCACGGTAATACCGCGGATCAGCAAGTACGCTGCATCACTGAACTGCCAGGCGTTCGTTCCGCCCTGAAAGATCACCTCCTCTCCCGGTACAGCCAGGATGGTAATCCATGCCCTGGCTGTTCCCTGTAGTTGGGAAATAAAGATACCCCCGGAATAAACACCAGCATGGATCAGGATCGTATCACCCGGTACTGCTACAGCAGCAGCCTGACTCAGCGTGGCATAGGGCTGGCCGCTACCGACATGCAAGGTGGAGCCCTGTAGCGATGAAAGCAAGAACAATAAAGAAATGATCGTGAGTAGTGTGCGCATACGATTGATGTTTCATCAGATGAATGTACAAAATGAAGTTAGGGAATTCTGTCTTATCCCAACAACATATACGGACCTCTTGCCCGGGAAGTGTCATTTTAAAATGAATCGAACCTTCATTCTATTTACTTCCCTACATTGTACCCATGAATCCGGAACTCATCCAGGTGCCGACGCTTCTGCTGGACCCACAACGGTGCAGACAGAATATCTATACCATGGCTGAAAAAGCCCGTTCGCAAAATGTACTGTTGCGGCCCCATTTCAAAACCCACCAATCACATCACATAGGCCGGTGGTTCAGGGATGAAGGCATCAACAGGATCACCGTTTCGTCTGTCGGTATGGCCCGGTATTTTGCAGATGATGGGTGGGATGATATTACGATTGCCTTTCCGGTCAATGTGAGAGAAATCAACGAGATCAAAACCCTTGCTGCAAAAGTCAGATTGAGCCTGCTGGTAGTAGATGCGCCCGCTATAGAGGAGCTGGGCAGACGCCTCACGGAGGATATTCAAATCTGGATCAAGGTGGATGTAGGGACACACCGAACAGGTCTGAACCCTGATCATACAGATCAACTAGATGTGATACTCGAGCGTCTGCAACACTATCCTCAACTTCATTTCGCCGGTTTTCTGGCCCATGCGGGGCATACGTATCAAAGTAGAACCGTGCAGGACGTACAAGACATCTATAACCAATCACTTAAGGAGCTTATAAAACTAAAGCAGAAATATCAGCCGGAATTTCCGGGGATTCAAATTTCACTCGGTGATACACCCGGGGCTTCCATGGCGGATCAGTATGGTGAGGTGGATGAATTGCGTCCCGGAAACTTTGTTTTTTATGATCTGATGCAGGAGCAGATCGGAGCTTGTGATGCGGATGCTATTGCTGTGGCTATGGCTTGTCCGGTAGTCGCCATTCATCCCGAAAGATGGCAATGGGTCATTTACGGTGGTGCTGTCCATTTCTCAAAAGATGCCATTGTACTCGCAGATGGACAGAAATGCTATGGGCGTATGGTCACCTGGCAGGAACAATCCTGGCATACAGGACTGGGGAATGCCGCTCCATTTTTAATCTCACTTTCGCAGGAGCATGGTATTGTGCAATGCACATCTGAAACCTTCTCACTCCATCAACCGGGTGATTTGTCCTATTGGTTGCCGGTACATAGTTGCCTGACTGCAGATGCTATGGGTGCATACCATTCACTGGATGGTCCACATCCGGACCACTACCGCAGGCATGCATTGAATCAGGTTGTAAACGTGTGATCCACCTGAAATAGATAACAGTTCTATTTGATTTCGAAACTCACCTTCAGTGTGACGCGATAGCCCGTGATCTTTCCTGTATTGCCTACCGTGACACTCTGGCTTTGCACGAAGGCAGATTTAATCCCTTTTAAGGTCTTTGATGCTTTCGAAAGGCCCTTCGCAGTAGCATCCTCCCAACTTTTGTCGGAATCTGACATGATTTCAATGACTTTAATAACAGCCATGGTATAATTGTATTTGTTGAATTGTCAATATACGCTTTTAAACTGAATTGTCAGTTAACCCGAAGTTCCTGCAGGCCGTCTTTCGCCTGATCATATCCCGGATTGAGTCGCAGTGCTTGCTCATAGGCTGCTTTGGCTTCGGCTGGTTCGCCCATCAAATGATGTGCTTTTCCTTTATAAAACCAGGCAGCGGGATTGGTGGGATCGATCTGACGCAGAATCTCCAACTCCTTCATAGCGGCAGAGAGACTGTCCTGGTAGAGATAGAGGATGGCTGCATTGAGATAGGCTTCCGGATATCGGGCGTCGATCGTGTGGATTAGTTTGTAAATCTCCAGTGCTTCACTGATCTGATCCTTATTTTGCAAATAATAGGCTTTGGCGTGCCAGGCGGCTACATTATCCGGGGCTACGCGGACTGCATTGTCAAAATACTGACTTGCCAGCGGGTTATTGGTACGATCCATAAGATCCCCCAGGATGACCCAGGCTTCGCTCATATCGGGATTGCGTTCTACGGCAGATTGAAATGCTCCAATGGCCAGATTGGTCTTGCCTTGATCCCGGTAGACCATGCCGAGCATGAAGAGGGCTTCCGGATCTCCAGGCCGGATATTCATAATACCGGCCAGGGTCTTGAGAGCAGCATCATATTGTTTGAGAATTAGCTCAAACTCGGAAAGTTTGAGCTGTGTCCGGATACTATCCGGATAAAGAACCACGGCTCTTTGCAAGGTCTGCAAGGCCAAGGCTGATCTATATGAATCCATATACACATCTGCCAGCAGGTGATGGGCACGGAGATGAGTGGAGTCCAGCTTCATGACCTGCACCAGATCCCGCACGGCCTGATCATAGGCTTCGCGATCTGCATAGATCTGACTTCGCTGCAGATACAATTCAGGATCATTCGGTGTAGCGTGAATCGCTTCAGTCAAGGCGTCTATCGCAGGATCCCCGGTGATCTCAAAACCTTCACCGGCTGTGTTACGGGGCTTGCATTGAACCAACAATAGCGCTGCCATCATCCCGGCCAGCAGGATGTTCATCTTCAGGTGACTCCACTTCATACTTTGATTCATTTCTTCACGCATGACTATAAATTGAGCGTGAAAGATGCATTATTTTCGTTTACGTAAAAACTTTCATCCCCATACCTGCAATATCATCGAGGACACTGCCATCACCATCGGCATCCAGAAACCGATGGAGGAGGCTCATATCCTGACGTTGATGGGTTTGAGATTTGACACTGCCGGAGAGGAGCTGGCCAATGCCCTCTGCACCCAGACCTTCCTGTTTGCGGGCTTTTCCTAGTGCCGCCAATACCATCGGGGCGAGAGCAATCATAAGCTTAGCGATCTTCCCACTGTCCATGCCCGTAGCCTTGCCCAGCATATCCGCAGCTCCAGACTGTTTGGTTCCCAGGATATGATTGAGTATCCCGGCACCGTTAAGCATATTAGGGTTTTGGGCCTGGCGATTGCCCATCAGAAATCCGGCCACATCGTTCAGTATACTGCCATCATGATCCCGGTCCAGCGCCGCCAGGAGTGAGTTGGCACCCTCCGGTTGACTGGCATTCCTGTTGAGTCCGGCCACAAGTGTCGAGATCACACCGGATGCGGCAGTCTGTGTTTGCTCCGGTGACGCAGCACCGATATGGCTTGTCAGTTGCTGGATCAGGTTGTCGTCAAGCTGACCCTGAATAAGTTCAAATACATTCGTCATAAGACTGGCATTTGAAAGGGTTTTTGAGAAGGGTTGGTTTGAAGTGGGGTTATAAGAAGTGAAAGATAGGGCATTCTGATGGTAAAACTTTCAGAAGCTATGAGAACAAAACGCACGTTTGGAACATATTTGGACGTTTTTCTTTGGGACTCTGCCATGTTTATTCTACAGACAAACAAACAGTAGCCCTGATTAAGGCATTCGTTTAACATAAGCTGTTTTGGCCCGGTTTTTGATATTAAAGTATTTTGCTATATGTTTTCAGGTATCAACATTGTGATATATGAAGTATAACGGATTGGTCATCCTACTCATTCTATTCATTTCTATCAGCGTATCTGCTCAGGATCAGACGAACTATATTCGTCAGTTTCAGGATTTGGCTATCGCCGAGATGCTACGTACGGGCATACCGGCCAGCATCAAACTCGCTCAGGCTATTCATGAGTCCAACTGTGGTAAAAGTGAATTAGCAGCCCGGGCCAACAATCATTTTGGGATCAAGTGTGGAGGTGACTGGCGTGGAAAAAGTTTTCATAAAGAAGATGACGATTATCAAAATGGCAAGTTGATCAAATCCTGTTTCCGGCATTTCAACTCCGTCATGGAATCCTATATCGCCCACTCTGATTTTCTTACCGATCCAGCAAAATCAGGTCGGTATGGTTCGCTGTTTCAGTTGCAACCTACAGACTACAAAAGCTGGGCGCGTGGCCTGTCACGAGCAGGCTATGCGACAGACCCGCAATATGCCAACCGATTGATCGATATTATTGAAAAACACGAACTCTACCGGTTTGACAATGAATACGAAAGTGTGACGGTATCCAAATCCCCTCCATCATCCTCCGGAGTGACCATCGTCCGATACCAGAATGATGTCCGATATGCCACGGCTATTGTGGGTGATAACGTCATGATCCTGGCCTCCCGACATGATGTGCAGCCAGCTCAGTTGGTACGCTACAATGATGATATATCATCCAAGGATCAGAACCTCATCGCCGGCACCAAAGTATACCTGCAACCTAAACGTGGAAAATACCAGGGTACTCAGCAACATCACCTTGTCAAGGTAGGTGATGATATGGTGAGCATTTCACAACAATATGGGATCAAGCTGGAGGCGTTGTTAAAGCGCAATGGTCTGCAGCGTCATGATGTCCCCATGCCCCGGCAGAAAATCGCGTTGAAAGGTAAAAACAAATCTACCCCCAAAACGATCAACCCTTATGAGGTCCCGACTACCCTTCCGGCCCGGGAAAATACCAACCCGGCTGCGCCCTCTGATGTCGTTTACGTTACGCACACACCTAAGACTGAGCCCAATCAAAATGGGGGTCCAAATGTCGCCACGGTGGAGGTGGTCCGTATGCCCGCTGGTGATGCTGCCCACATTGTCACCAAAGGAGAAACGCTGTACAGGATAGCGCGTGAATACGGCCTTACGGTGGATGAACTCAAAAAAAGGAATAACTTATCGGCAGATACGATCCGTATTGGTCAAAAGTTATCCGTCAAATGATCCGTTGTATTACGAAGTGGAGTGTAGTGATCAGTGTGCTTCTGGTGTTTCAGAACACTGTGGCAGGGCAGGGGTATATCTTTGGCATCATGGCCGGCCCGACACTGAGCAATCAAAAAGTGCAGGGATTTCAACGCGAGCCCTTTCTCCGTTATCATGGTCTGATGTATATCGAATCCGTCAGTGAGATCAGCCCCAATGCCATGTATGCCCGGCTGGGCTATCACGTCAAAGGGAGTGCGGTCAATATCCGCCAGTTTATTGATTTTGATGGCAATGCGCAGGAAGGCCGGTCGTATGCGATGGAATTTCACAATGTATCGGCCAGTATCGGCGTCAAGCAGCGACGTGAGTTAGGTGACATGTTTTTCCATTATTCATTTGGATTGCGTGGTGATTACAACATCAAAGGAAAGTTTGGTGCTTTGTTTGCCGGTCTGGAAGGGGCACAAAATAAATTGACCTATGGGGTCAATATAGATGTGGGAATTGAGCTCCCCTTGAGTGAGCTCGTCAGTGCGACATTTGAAGTGGGCTTTTCACCGGATCTGGGAGAGCAGATGTTTATCCCTCCACAGAACACGGGATATACATACAGTGATGGTCGCCCGATCATATTACCTGAAACCCGGTTGACCAATCTTGTCCTTGAAGTCCGGGCTGGTTTCCGTTTCTGGAGGAAGATTATTTATATCGATTAGCAAGGTCGTCTCCTCATCACTTCGATGGAGGGTATCATCCGGTATGATCAGCATCATGATGTCCGGATATGAGGATTGGAGAAAGAGATTTCGTTGGCTAATTGGACGCCGGGCACCTATACCGTTCAGTTTCGCTCCACTGACGCTGCATTCGCAGACGTAAAGCTTACACGCTGAGATATTTTAGTCCTTCCTCTACGATAGCGCCCGCTTGTGGCACACTGACGCTTACCGTTGATATCACATCTTCCACGGTGGTTTCCCGAATGCGCTCCAGTGGATAACAGACATTGGACACCACAGAAACAGCCAGTACCGTTATCCCCAGATGCCGGGCGGCAATCACCTCCGGCACAGCCGACATGCCGACCAGATCAGCACCGATGCGGTGCAGATATTCGTATTCGGCAGGCGTTTCCAGACTGGGACCTGATACACCGGCGTAAACACCTGTGCGCAACCTTTTCTCTCTGCCTTTTTCGCTATCCAGAAGATACTGAATCCAGTCCCTGTCGTATGCCTGCATCATATCCGGAAACCGGGGGCCCCACCGTGACTCATTCGGCCCTCTCAATGGATGCGCATTCATGAGATTGATATGATCCCGGATCAGCACGATATCACCCGCTTCGTAATCAGCATTAAGTCCGCCTGCTGCATTGGTCAATACCAGGTGCGTACAACCAACGGCATGCAAAATCCTAACCGCCCTGACCACTTCATCCATGGCATATCCCTCATAATAATGTACACGACCGGCAAAAATGGCAACAGGTACTTCGCGAATCATGGCAAAGGTCAGGCGTCCCGAATGCGAAGCCACGCCCGGAGTCATCATATGCGGCACTTCGGCTGTGTCCAGACTTGACATGATATCCAGCGTCTCCATCCAAAGCCCCCAACCGGTGCCGAGAATGATCCCCACCCTGGGTATAAAAGGCATCCTGCTTTGTATAAACGCAGCGGCCTCCCTGACGTTCTGAAATTCAATCCCGTCCTTTTCCATCAATCGATGATCATCGTGGCAGGATCGAGCTTTTGCTGCCGGATATGGTCCGGCAAAGTTCGCTCAGCATACTGCTGATCCCGCAGTTGTGGAATGTACCCGGCATCCCGTATCGCCTGCTGAATACCGTCAGCCGTAAAACGAAAAGGTGCCCCGGCTGCGGAGACTACGTTCTCCTCGATCATGATGCTTCCCATATCATCAGCTCCCGCATGGAGACATATCTGGGCCGTCTGCTTGCCCACGGTCAGCCACGATGCCTGGATATGCCGGATATTGGGGAGCATGATCCGGCTGATCGCCACCATCCGGATATATTCATCCGCGGTGCATTGATTCCGCGCCCGCTTCAGTTTTTTTAGCAATGTCCCGTCATCCATAAACGGCCAGGGGATAAAGGCCAGAAAACCCACTGCCCCTTCTGGCCGCTCTGCCTGAACTGTGCGGATATCCACCAAATGCTCCATCCGCTCCTGCAGGGTCTCGATATGCCCAAACATCATCGTAGCCGATGTAGTCAGCCCCGTCCGGTGAGCCGCCCGCATGATATCCAACCACTCCTGAGCTCCGCACTTGCCCTTGGAAATCAGCCTCCGGACCCTGTCATTGAGGATTTCGGCACCGGCTCCGGGCAACGAGTCCAGCCCCGCGGCCTTAAGTTCCTGGAGCACGGCATCATGGCTCATTTTCTCGAGCTGACAGATGTGGGCGACCTCAGGAGGACCTAACGCATGCAACTTAAGTTGCGGATATTCCTTCTTGAGCTGCCGAAAGAGGCCGGTGTAATACGAAAGCCCCAGATCCGGATGATGTCCGCCCTGCAAGAGGAGCTGCTCTCCTCCCAGTTGAAACATCTCTTCGATCTTTTCTCTGTATTCCTCCATCGTGGTGATGTAGGACTCGGCATGTCCGGGTCGGCGGTAAAAATTGCAGAACTTGCAGTTGGCCACACAGACATTGGTAGTATTGGAGTTTCTGTCAATGATCCAGGTGACTTTCTGACCGGGCACCATGTGCTGCCGGAGGTGGTTTCCCACGTACATCAGGGCTGAGGTTGGAGCTTCGGTAAACAGGGTCATCCCTTCTTCTACCGATAGATATTCCTGCCGAAGCGCCTGCTGTAATAGTGCCTGTACTGTCATAGACTCAGGAACAAATATAAAACGGTATGGATGCAAAACGGTCAGATCGGCATTCTTTCCTGCTGATTTTCAGCCCCATCAAGCATATTGCTTAATTTCCGGATAATACCGTATATTTGCACCGCGAAATCAGACAGAGGGAACAAAAGTTCCCTCTTTTTATTGTATGGTACAAAGCACGACCACAACACATCTCGAGTCCCTGATCCGTTCGGCATTTGACGAAGGACGGTGCGGAGACTACTATCTGGTGGATCTGGAGGTGTCTCCCTCACACCGGATTGCAGTCTATATGGATGGAGATGAGGGTGTCAGTCTGGATGTTTGTACCCGGGTGAGCCGTATCCTGGAGGCCTTCCTGGATGAAGAGCCGACCCTGGGAGGTGTCTATACATTGGAGGTGTCCTCACCGGGCGTAAACCGTCCGTTGCGTTTTGCCAGACAATATGCCAAACATGCCGGACGCACATTGCAGGTCAGTTTCGATACCGGCGAAACGATAGAGGGTGTTTTACACCTTGTCACACCGGAGATGATCACGTTGGAGATAAAGCCGAAAAGCAAAAAGAACCCGTCCATCCTGCGGGAAATACCCTTCGGGGACATCAAAGAGGCCTATGTCATCATCACCTTTGGCGAAAAAAAATAACGATCAATACCAGGACCAGCTTGCTGGAAGCGGATCAACTGAAATAAACAAATTCACTGACAACAAACAAACACAATGTATTTAAACTATAACCGATCATGAATCTAATCGAATCATTTTCTGAGTTTAAAGCCGGGAAAAATATTGACCGGCCTACAATGGTGCGGGTCATGGAAGACGTATTCCGTACCCTGATCAAAAAGAAATATGGCTCTGATGAGCATTTTGATATCATCGTCAACACCAATGGTGACCTTCAACTCTGGCGGGTACGTAAAATTGTACCCGATGGTGAAGTGATGGATGAACAAAGTCAGGTCTCCCTGTCCGAAGCCAAGAGCATTGATGACAGCTACGAACTGGATGAAGAATGTTACGAAGAGCTTACGTTGGAAGACTTTGGTCGGCGTGCGATCATGGCTGCCCGCCAGACACTCGTCTCCCGTATCATGGAGTTGGAAAAAGATGAAGTCTTCCAGCGCTACAAAGACCGGGAAGGTGAAATCATCCTGGGTGAAGTGCAGCAGATCCTGAAGCGGGAGATCCTGATTCTGGATGATGCTACCGGCAATGAACTCCTGCTGCCCCGTACCGAGATGATCCGGGGTGACTATTTTAAAAAAGGAGATATGGTACGGTCGATCATCAAAAAAGTGGAAATGAAAAACAACAATCCGGTCATCATTATCTCCCGGACGGACAATTTATTTCTTGCCAAATTGATGGAACAGGAAGTGCCTGAAATCGAAGACGGATTGATCACGATCAAAAAAATCGTACGGCTACCGGGTGAACGCGCCAAAGTCGCTGTAGAATCCTATGATGACCGGATCGATCCGGTAGGTGCCTGTGTGGGTATGAAGGGATCCCGCATCCATGGCATCGTGCGGGAGCTGCGCAATGAGAACATTGATATCGTCAACTATACCAATAATCTTTCGCTGTTTATCCAGCGGGCGCTCACGCCGGCAAAGGTCTCCAGTATAGAGATCAACGCTGAAAACAAACGTGCCAGCGTCTATCTGAAACCGGACCAGGTATCACTGGCGATCGGCAAAGGGGGTTCCAATATCAAATTGGCCAGTTGGCTGACCGAATATGAGATCGATGTATTCCGTGACAGCGCTGATGCTGAGCTCGAAGATGTGGACCTGGACGAATTTGCAGATGAGATCGAAGCATGGATCATTGATGAACTGAAAGGTATCGGTTGTGATACCGCCAGAAGTGTATTGGCGCTGAATAAAGAAGAACTGGTGCGCCGTACGGATCTGGAAGAAGAGACCGTCGATGAAATTTTACGGATATTTACAGCAGAATTTGATGAAAGCTGAGGTGAATCTCTCTGGTGCAAATCCGATGAGGGAATTGCACCAGAGGAGATGAGTGTGAACCTAACGACCCAATATGTCGCAACGACTTGTTAAAGTAGCTAAGGAATTGAATGTGGGGACAGATAGTATCGTCGACTATCTGGCCAGGAAGGGCTTTGCCATTGACGCCAAGCCGACCAGCATCATCACAGATGAGATGCATGACCTCCTTCTGCAGGAGTTCAGCAGTAATATGGCTATCAAGGAGCAAGCCGACAACATGGTCATTGGTACACGCCCCCTAAAAGGTGCTGAAGTCCTTACCCCTGCTGCACCGGAACCCCCAAAGAAAGAAGCCCCCGCTGCACCAAAACCACCAGAGAAGGTCAAAAAAGCAGAACTGGAAGCAAAGGATAAACCCAAACTGAAAGTACTGGGGAAAATTGACCTCAAACCCAAACCCGCTGAACCCAAACCCGCTGAAGAAACGCCTCCTCTTCCCGAAGAACCGACAATTGTACCTGAACCCGCACAGGAAGTCACCCCTCCAGTAAAAGAAGAAGATGAGGTTGTAAAAGCTGAAGCCCCTCAACTCCAGGGACTGAGGATCATGGGCAAGATCGATACCGGAAAGCTGGATGCCGCCAAGGCCAAAAAAACCGAGAAAGACAAGGCTGCAGCCAAGGCTAAAAAAGATAAAGAAACCAAACCGCTGGCTTCGTCCGACACCAGTACGGCTCAAAAGCGGAAAAGGAAAAGGAAAAAGCTTTCCTCAGATGCCTATGAAGGTGGAGGTACACGACCAGCAGGAACAGGAGGTGCAGGAGGTGCAGGAGGTACAGGTGGCACAGGTGGCACAGGGACAGGTGGGGCGGGAGCACGAAAAGCCCCCGGCCGTTTTGGACGAGATGAACTCAAGGAGGTTTCTAAAAAAGAGATCGATGATCAGATCCGCGCTACCATGGCCCGCTTATCCGGGGGCAAGAGCAAACGGCAGAAGATCAGAAGAGAATCTCGTAAGGACAAGGTCGATCGCCAGGAACTATTGTCTGCCGAAGTCAATGAAACCTCACTTCAACTCACGGAGTTTATTTCCGTATCGGAGTTGGCCAGCATCATGAATGTTGCCGTCACCGATGTGATCATGACCTGTATGAACCTCGGTGTGATCGTCTCCATCAATCAGCGGCTCGATGCCGAGATCATTGAATTGGTGGCCGGCGAATTTGGATTTGAAGTTGAATTTATATCAGCAGAGGAGCAGGTGTTGTTTGATGAAGAAGAGGAAGACGATCCCGCCAATCTCAAACCCCGTCCTCCTATCGTCACGGTGATGGGACACGTCGATCATGGAAAAACCTCTTTGCTCGACTACATCCGCAGCGCCAATGTAGTGAGTGGTGAGGCCGGCGGTATTACCCAACACATTGGGGCGTATGAAGTAGAGGTCAAGCCCGGCAAGTCGATTACTTTTCTCGATACACCCGGTCACGAAGCGTTTACAGCCATGCGGGCCAGAGGGGCTAAAGTGACTGATATCGCAATCATCATCGTAGCGGCAGACGACTCCGTCATGCCTCAGACCCGTGAAGCGATCAGTCACGCTCAGGCAGCCGGGGTGCCTATTGTTTTCGCCATCAACAAGGTGGATAAAGCCGGTGCTGATCCCGAAAAAATTAAAGAAGAACTTTCCCGGATGAACCTGCTGGTCGAAGACTGGGGTGGAAAAATCCAGTCGTCGGATATCTCAGCTAAAAGTGGTCTCAACATAGACAATCTGCTGGAAAAAATCATCCTGGAAGCCGACATGTTGGACCTCAAAGCTAATCCAGAGCGGATGTCCACAGGAACTGTCATCGAAGCCTCACTCGACAAGGGACGCGGGTATGTCACCAAACTGCTGGTCCAAAACGGAACCCTTTCTGTCGGCGATATTATTGTCTGTGGTGAGTTTAGTGGCAAGGTCAAAGCCATGTTTAATGAGCGGGGCAAGAAAGTCATAGATGTAGGACCTTCCGCACCTGTATTGGTTCTCGGTCTGAATGGAGCACCACAGGCCGGAGAAAAATTCCGTGAATTTGACAACGAGCAGGATGCCCGCTCCGTAGCCGCCTATCGTGGTCAGATCAACCGCGAACAAACCAACCGGGCGAGCAAACGGATCTCCCTCGAAGAGATCGGACGTCGTCTTGCATTGGGTAATTTCAAAGAACTCAACCTCATCATCAAAGGTGACGTGGATGGTTCAATCGAAGCTATGGCAGACTCCTTGCAGAAACTGTCTGTCGAAACCATTCAGGTCAATATCATCCATCAGGCTGTCGGGCAGATCGTGGAGTCAGATGTACTCCTGGCATCTGCTTCAGACGCCATCATCGTAGGCTTCCAGGTTCGACCTTCGCTTGCCGCACGGAAACTCGCCGAAAAAGAAGGTGTAGAGATCAAACTGTACTCTATTATCTACGAAGCGATCAATGAGATCAAAGCCGCTGTCGAAGGTATGCTCGAACCCACCAAGGAAGAAAAGATCCTGGGCCAGGTGGAAGTACGGGAAGTCTTCAAGATCAGCAAGGTGGGCACCGTGGCCGGCTGTCAGGTACTGGAAGGAAAAGTGGCACGTAACAACCATATCCGGATCATCCGGGATGGTATCGTCATCTATCCGACCAAGGAAAATGCCCACGGCGAATTGTCGACGCTCAAACGTTTCAAAGATGATGTCAAGGAAGTCAAAGCCGGCCTGGAATGTGGTCTGACCATCAAGAACTTCAATGATATCAAAGTAGGCGACATTATTGAGGTCTACGAGATCAATGAAATCAGACAAAAACTCGATTCCTGATCCTGATATGAATTCTCCCATCCCGCCATCTGGTCTCCGATCATGGCTGGACGAGGTTGTGGACCGATACAATCAGCCTTCATTTATTCCGGAAGATCCTATTTCCGTTCCTCATCGGTTCAGCCTGCTCCAGGACATCGAGATCGCAGGATTCTTTGCGGCCATCATGGCCTGGGGTCAGCGAAAAACCATCATCCGGAAAGCACAGGAGCTCATGCACCTTATGGATGATGCCCCCTACGCTTTTATCCTCCACCACCGCGAACAGGACCGCAAAAGATTCCTATCCTTCCGACACCGTACACTGCAACCGGAGGATGTCCTGTATCTGGTGGAGATACTTCAACGATTCTATCAGACTCATGAATCCCTGGAAGAAGCTTTTACCCGGAATATGACTCCACAGAATCCGGATACCACCTATGCCCTTATGGATTTCTATGAAATGGTCTTCCATCAGCCTGAAGTCCTGGACCGAACCCGAAAACATGTCGCCACACCTGCCCGCAAATCAAGCTGCAAGCGACTCAATATGTATCTCCGTTGGATGGTCAGAAAAGATGACCGGGGGGTCGATTTTGGGCTTTGGAAAACAATCTCCCCCGCCCAACTTGTCATCCCCCTGGATGTCCATGTTGGGAATGTCGCACGCCGATTACAACTCCTCTCCCGGCCAGTCAATGACTGGCAGGCAGCGACGGAACTGACCGCACGACTCAGGCAATTGGATCCGGATGATCCGGTGAAGTATGACTTTGCTTTATTTGGAATGGGGATCTACGGAAGCATACCTGAAGAAAGGTGAATCTCATTATGGAAAATTGAGCGGATAAACGGTCATAAAATATCACTCGTCTTTTCACCATACGCCAGGTCTCCGGCGTCTCCCAATCCCGGCACGATAAATGACCGGGCTGTGAGTTCCTCGTCCTCCGCGCCAATCCAAATGGTGGCATCCGGATAGGCAATATTCACGTATTCCAGACCCGCGCTCGATGCTACTACCGCCGCCACATGAATTTCACGGGGCATACCATACTCATGGAGCAACGCATTGAGCGTTTTGACTATACTGGAGCCAGTGGCGAGCATGGGATCACAGAGGATCAGGACTTTATCAGTGAGATCAGGACTACTGATATATTCGAGGCTGATCTCAAATGTGCCATCCTTATGATGCTTCCGGTAGGCAGAAATGAAGGTATTTTCCGCCTGATCATAAATCTCGAGCATGCCCTCATGCATCGGCATCCCGGCCCGCAGGATAGTGCCCAGCACGATCTTGTCCGTCAGGCGCTTGCAATCAGCCACGCCCAACGGTGTCACAGTCCGAAAATCTTCATACCTCAGTTTCTTGCTGATCTCATACCCCATGATCTGACCGATCCGTTTAAGATTCCGGCGAAAGAGTACCGGATTGAGCTGGATGACCTCATCACGCAACTGGAGGAGATACTCCATCACCATGGAGTCTGTTCGGGAAAAATTGTGGATCACGGATCGAATATTACTGAATGCTCAAGATACTACAACGTCCATAAAACAAGGTCGTTTGCCGCCACGAAAATGTAAAATTTTAGGCAATACACGACTTCCGGGTGACTGGCGCTTTCAAAAATTCCCTACCTTCCGATGGTGAAACACAGAAGCACACCGGTTTTACTTTCCCTTATGCTGTTCGTGGGCATTGTTCCCACCATAGCCCAGACCATCGTCCAGCCGAAACAACTCGACTATAGTACAGCCGGTATCCTCTATAGTGAGGAACGCTCCGGCGAGTTGCGTCCTCATAGCAATGGAGGTGCCATCGGGATGCATTTCGGTAAGATCGTAACCTATTATAAAACCCGGTACTATCAGTTTGATCTCGGTCTCCTTCGCCACCCCAAAGAGTTCAGACAATCCATCACCTTCAATTCCGGCAATCCTTTTGCCCGCACATCCAACAGTTTCACCTACGGTAAGCAGAACCATCTGCTCGTTCTGCGTGGCGGCGTGGGCGAAAAACGCTACTTCTCTGAAAAGGCCAAACGCAAAGGCGTCGCGGTTGGGGTCAACTACGAATTTGGCGCATCTATAGGATTACTCAAGCCTTATTATCTCAATCTCTCCCGCCTGGAACCAGATGGCTTCAGAGATTATATTTCTACAGAACGGTTTTCGGAAGAGAACAAAGAATTATTTCTCGATGATACCAAGATCATCGGTCCTGCTTCCTTTTTTAAAGGCTTCGGCCAATTGTCCGCTATCCCCGGTGCCCATGCCCGCATCGGTGCCCACTTCAGCCTTGGCGCATTTGACCAATATGTCAAAGCTTTCGAAATCGGGATCATGGTCGACGCCTTCGTCCGACGCGTACCCATCATGGTAATAGAAAACAACACCCCGATTTTTATCAATGGATATTTATCGTTTCAGATCGGGAAGAGAAATTGATAGGAAAAGGTAAAGGGTAAAGGGTAAAGGGTAAAGGTGTAGGTACGCCATATTTGGCGTATCAGGGGTAAAAGTAAAGGGTAAAAGGTAAAGGGTAAAAGGTAAAAGGTAAAGGTGTAGATGCGCCATGTTTGGCGCATTTTATAGCCACACCATTTTTGGCACATTTAATTTACGATCATTTGCGAAAAATGGCGGCTGAAAAAATGTTCCAAACAACGCGGTCTTGATGACTGTCAGTCCCCTACCTCTCACACTATGTGGATGAGGATTTTCCTCTTCGAAACCAGAAATATAAGGGCACACCCGAGAGTATCAGGGCTAGTCCCATAATCGCTTCCCGCGGCTGTGTCACTACCGTATTGAAGAGAAGGCCGATACAAAACAAAATAAAAAGCGCCGGAATGAACGGATAGCCCCATACCTTATACGGACGGTGTGCATCCGGCATCCGCTTACGGAGGATAAATACCCCGACCGCTGTGGCTCCATAAAAAATAAAGACCGCAAAAATCACCATATCTGTCAACTGATCAAATGATCCTGAAAAGACCAGCAGACAAGCCCAAAGGCACTGCACCCAGATCACATTCGCAGGCACATGGGACCGGTTGAGTCGAGACATGCATTTAAAAAATAATCCCTCCCTTGCCATCGCATAATATGGTCTTGCGCTACCATAAATCGTAGCATGCGTGCATCCCAGCGTCGTCACCAGGATGAGTATAGAAATAAACAACACACCTCCGCTTCCCCAAAAACCCTTGATCACCTCGATGGCGGCTACCTGATTGCCGGCAGCATGTACCTGCTTGAGGGCGTCAATAGGGAGAATAGACATATAGGTCATATTGACGATGAAATAGATCGTAATGACCAACAACACCCCTAAAAAAATACCTTTTGGAATATTCTTATTGGCATCCTTGATCTCCCCACCGATAAACCCCACAGAGGACCATCCCTGATACGCCCAGAAAGCGGCGAGCATGGCCGTAAACATGGCACTGATCGTCACCGGCTGATCCGGTGGTGTCGAAAAATCAAAGCTCTGTGCGATATCCGCCTTTCCACTCGAGAGTCCAAAGATGACGATCACGGCCAACCCGATATAGACCAGCCAGAGGATCATATTGCTCAGTCCGGCCCCGTGACGGATGCTGCTGGTATTAAACAAAGACAGCACCAGAATCAGTCCTACTGCCGTGATCTTGGTGGAGAAATCCATGAAAGGATAAAAGACTCCGCCTATGGACACCTCCTGCAAACCGGCCAGCATCGGAGGTATATCAATCACAGACTGGAGTGATTGGGCAAACACATAGGACAAGCCGGCAATTGCCGCAGTCTGGATAACGGCAAAATTGGCCCATCCAAACATGAAGGATAAAAACCGGTTGTAAATCTTTTTGAAATACGCATACTCTCCGCCTGTGTCAGCCAGCATACCGGCAATCTCGGCATTGCTCAATGCCCCAAAGAGTGTGACGATACCACCAAGTACCCAGGCAGCAAGTACCCATCCGGAGGAGTTGAGTTGATCGGCCATCGGGGCCACCTTTTTGTAGACGCCGGAGCCCAGGATATTGGCCACAATAAAAACAATCACATACCCCAATCCCAGAGAGCGGATCAAGGTGGAGGCGGAAGATGACTGCATAAAAGCTGGCTTGGAAGTGAGTCTCGTTTTGAAAGACTAAATGTAGTAATTCAACTTCGGGTGATCAGTGTTTGAATCTTCGTTTTTTCGTCATACCCCCGATCGTATCCTTGATGCTGCTCATCACGATAAAAGCCTGCTGATCGATCCGGTGGACTTCCGCCTTGAGTGGGCTGACCTCCAGTCGGGTCAGTACCGTAAAGATGATCTATCAGCAGACGCCGGATGATGTGACGCATTTCAATAACACCCCTGGCCCGGTCGATCCTGGAAAGGTTCTTCAGGTCTCTCCATCCCCTGCGATATGGTTGCAGAAATGCCCGGATGAGAAAGTCGATGAGCCTGGCACGCATGACTACAGATTATATGGAATTATGAAGCCGCCCTGCGTTCCCGGATCTTACTTTGGATCACCTTGTACAGAATCGGAAGTACTGACACGAAAATAATCCCCAACACGATCCACTCCAGATCGTCAGTCAGATCATAGTCAAACTTGCGGAGCAAAAACTCATGGAGATAGCGTCCGGCCAGCATCATGCTAAATACCCAGACAAAAGCACTGACCACGGAGATGAAGGTAAACCGCTTTTTATCCATGCGCACGATACCTGCGACGATAGGGGCAAACGTCCGGATAAAGGGAAGGAAACGGGCAAGAAAAATAGCGCTGGCCCCATGATCCTCATAAAAGAGTCGTGCCTGCTGCAGATACTTTTGTTTGAAATACCACCGATCCTTCCAGGTATACATCGCCGGACCGATCTTACGTCCAAACCAATACCCGACCTGATTGCCCAGGATCGCAGAGATGGAAATGAACACCATAATCAGGAAAAACGGGATATTGAAAAACCCCTGCTCCAGATGCTTCCACATGATCCCGGCCACAAAAAGAAGGGAATCACCGGGAAGAAAAAACCCCATAAACAAACCCGTCTCGGCAAATACGATCAGCAATATAATCCATACACCACCATGCATGATATACCACTGTGGCTGCAGCAGGGAATGCCATTCAAAATCACCCATGTAAAATGCTTTGTCGGTTGAAATGGTCAGCGCGCAAGATCAGGAATGTTATCCGAACTTTCAAGGATTGGCATTTAGCAGTGTATGCCTCCCTTAATGCCTGACAAACCGGGCGGCATACCTGGACTGACCAGACAGATCGATGATGGACAAAATATAGATACCGCTCTGTAGACCTGAGGTATCAACTTTAGCTTCCCGGAGTTGGCCGCTTTGGATACTACTCCCCTCCAGGGTGTATATCGTATAGTGGAATCCTACCAGGTCATCGGGCACAGTCAGCCAGGTGGTCACAGGATTGGGATAGGGGCTCAGGGTTGTGGTTGTATTCGGAGGTGTGGGATAAGACAGCACAATTTCATCGAAGAGCCATTCGTAAACGGACGGGTACTCCCGTGCCCAATACCACTCGCTGTGAGCGCCGTCTGTGTGGCTGATAAAATACATTTCACTTTCTTCCTGTCCGGCTGTAGACAGGGTCTCATACATCAGCATCATATTCGGGATCATGGTGCTGCTTTCATGCTGCCCGGCCACAAAATAAAACCGGAGATTCTCCGAGATCCCTTGAGTCTGCACATGGAGATAGGCTGAGTCAGAAAACCAAAATGCAGGCGAAAAAAGCCCGGCTTTGCTAAACAGGTGTTGATACTCCAGGCTGATGTACAAGGCGATATTAGCACCCAGTGAGCTGCCGGCGATCGCGGTGTATTCACGTTCTGGCAGGGTCCTGTAATGCTGATCGACATACGGCTTGAGGGTTTCGGCGACAAACGCGGCATACGCCTCACCATCTCCACCGCCGTACTGGGAATTGACCCAGGGTGAGTACTCGTGGATACGCTGCGCGCCGCCATTGTCGATACCCACTATGATAGCCCCGTAATCTCCATGGTCAAACAGGTCGTTCATAGACTCGTCGACCTTCCATTCGCCGGCGAAACTGTAATAGGCATCAAACAGGTTCTGACCATCCTGCATGTACACGACTGGATAGCGCTTGGCTGTCGTATCGTAGTCCGGGGGCAGATAGATCCAGACTCTGCGATAGCGATTGAGCTGAGGGATGTAAAAGGTTTCATCCAGGATGTATACATTATCTGCGGCGGTATGACCTCCCGATCCTCCTTCCCATCCGGCGATGGTGACCTCGATGGTGGCTTCTCCTCCCGTATACGTATAGGTGCGATTGGGGATAAATCCTCCGGCGGCATTTCCTTCTACAGTGTCCCAACTGCCGCGGGTAAATTTGTATTGGAGTTGACCCGGATTGGGTTGAAAAGTGATACTATAGGTCCCGTCCTGCTGATCCTGCATCTGATAGGCCGCATGACCGGGATTCCAGCTATTGAAATTGCCCGCGACATAGATGTCAGCACCCGGAGGTGTGCCGGAAGGAATGGAGGTGATCCGGATGGTGAGTTGCGCCGGGAGCCATGTGGAAAGGCTCAGGACCAGTAATGACCACAGTACCGATTTCTTCATCGTATTTCTTTAGATGCATAAATGTAAAATAATTGACAAATAGAACCGGGATCGGGAGATGGGAAATCCTTTACCTTTAGATACAATTAAATCGCGCTAAAGGAGAAATAATAGCTTCCGGCCTAATCCCGATTATCCAATGAAAACCACCTTCCTCTACATCGTTTTCTATGTCATGGGCTCCCTGCTTTGCGCACAGGGTGCACAGAAATACGACTACAACTGGATACTGGGTTATCCTTCCGGAGGCATCAGTTTAAATTTTGGAGGAGTTCATATGGATTTTAACGACAATACAGTGGAACCGGAACGCTTCGATATCATTTTTCCCGCCACGGAGCCAACTGTCCTGTCTATGTCGTCTGGACATCTTCTGATATATTCGAATGGGTGTACTGTGATCGGCTCGGACCACCAAACCATAGCCAATGGGGACAGTATCAACTATGGTTATATCTGGGACCAATATTGTGAGTACGGATATTTGGGCACTCAAAATCAATTACTCCTTCCCTGGCCAGAAGATACATCGAAAGCTATTCTGTTTCATATTATGCGCAGTGAAGATTACCGAATATATTCTGTACTTTATACTGTGATCGGGTTTACACCTGAAAATCCGCACGGGATTGTATTGGAAAAAAACAAGGCGCTGCTACATATGGTATCTGGACCACCGCTGACCGCTACCCGGCATGCCAACGGCCGGGACTGGTGGATTCTGCTGGCAGAGTCCTCCACACAGCACTTTTATTCCCTCCTGCTGAGCCCGTCAGGCCTTACAGTCACCGACACGCAGGCGACGGATCTGCCCATGATCCAATGGGACTGGGACAGCCAGGCCGCCTTTTCTCCGGACGGCAAGTGGTATGCCCGATTCAATTACTTCACCGGTCTCCATCTCTTTGAGTTCGACAGGTGCACCGGTACCCTGTCACCACCTCTGGTATCCGGACCTCTCACTGATCCGCTCCATACAGGTGGAGGGGTGGCCTTCTCCCACGATACGCGCTTTCTCTATGTCTCCAATATCATCTCCCTGTTTCAGTACGACCTGCACGCGCCTGACATCCTCGCCTCCCGAACACTGGTCGGCGAGTACGATGGCTACCTCAATCCCTTTCATACGACCTTCTACCAGATGGCGCTTGCCCCGGATGGCAGGATCTATATGTTCTCCAATAATGGGGTACGTTCTCTCCATGTCATCCATCACCCGGATCGTCAAGGAACCGCGTGCGGATTTGTACAACATGCCATAGAATTTCCGGTTTACTTGGATATAGGTGCGATCAATATGCCACATTACCGTCTCGGCCCAGTATACGACAGCCCCTGCGATACACTCAGTATCCGCAATGGCCCGGTTGCAGACTTCCGGTATGAGACCGATAGCCTGGATGCGTATACCATCCGTTTTCGCAATCTATCCTACTTTGACCCCGATACCCATTCCTGGGATTTTGGTGATCATCAATCCTCGACCCTGCAGCATCCGGGCAGCCACCGCTATGAGACACCCGGCAAGTACAAGATCTGCCTCGTCGTCGCCAATGCACACGGCCAGGACTCGATGTGCCGCATGATCGTGATCCGGAATACAACCACCTCCGTTGCCGGCCAGGAACACGCAATCCCGCTCAGGGTCTTTCCCTCCCCTTTTGATGATGTCCTCTATATCGCACTGACCGGTCCTGCCCATATACTGCAGCTCGATTGGTATACGATGACCGGCACACCCATTTGGTCTGCATACGATCTGCACGACCAGGCTTCCATCACAACTACTTCATGGGCCCCCGGTATGTATTTTTATCAGGCCCGGCTCAGCGATGGCAGGACCATCACCGGCAAGGCGATCAAAAGTCGATAGCCATCTCTTACAGCTTTTCCGCCATAAACATATACGGCGCGATCAGATGATGCCTGAATATGTCATTCGGATCTTCCGGATACAATTCAAAATACGCCTGATCCGGCACCAGCACTATCGTATTGCCAGTCCGCACATAATGATTGCTGTCGAAATACCCGGGATGCGCATATCCCGGCAGCGCGCGGCCGACCGACTTGGAGGCTACGGTACCGAGATAATGTTGGTATCGTTTTCTGGCTTTGATCAGCGGCTTATGCAGCCGCCCATACACATACCTCATGGCGATATCCTTAGGAAATTTTTGCTGCCGGATGATCGTTCGGGCGTGCAGGAAGGGATTGGTGGTATTAAAATCCTCCAGCGTCTGGATTGACAAGGGTGTCTCCGGTACCCAGTCTGCAGTATTGACGACATTGTACGCCCACCCGCCTTGCGTCATGGCTTCATACGCATACGCAAAATATAGATTGCCGGGCTTGGGTGCCGCACTGCAATAAGTCTTGAGCCGGATATCACCGGAAAGCCTGCCCTGTCGCTGCAACGAATACAGATGAGCTGTCAGCAGATAAGCAATCCCACCTCCCTGGCTATGTCCAAGCACGATAATATTTTGGATCCCTTGGGTCACCAATGTATCCACCCAGGGTCTGATATCCTCGTACATAAACCCCGTAGCCGTAAGCCATCCCACATGCACCGCAGCTTGAGGATGGTCAGTGAGGTCATAAGAAAAAGCCCTCTCCGCATCCAACTGGACCACGCCTTTGGCCGGTACCATGGCCGCATAAAAATTGGCCAGCCAGCTCACACTGTTTTTTGTCGTCCCCCGCACGGCAATCACCGCTGTATGATCATTGGTCCAGAGCTGCCACAGATGATCTAATCCCAAAATCGGTGATTCATACTGAAGGGTATACCGGACCGGTGACTCAAATTTATTGTAGTACGAAGAGTCAGCCGTAACACGCGCGAGGATGCGCAACATTTCAAGATACTCGGCTTTGTCGAATCCCGGCTGTAAGGATTGTCCAAAGGTCATGCCCGATCCAAGGGTGATCAGGAGCAGTACAATGCAGGTGCGGTGTTTCATGATAGGTGTGTTTCAGATGATGGTCCTTACGGCATCCAATATAAATCTTATATCTGGAGGTTTGTGGTGAGTGGTGAATGGTGAATGGGGTGCTTCGACCTGCTTGACATATCCTCGTGCTACAGCTCAGCAACCGTGGTGAGTCGTGAGTAGTGAGTGGTGTGCTTCGACCCGCTTGACACATCCTCGTACTACAGCTCAGCAACCGTGGTGAGTAGTGAGTAGTGAGTGGTGAGTAGTGAGTGGTGAGTGTTTATTTGAAAGGGGAACCCAATCGATTAAGATAAGATCCTGTCGCTCTCAATTGCCCGAACACCGAGAAAGTCCTGTTTCTTTCTTCTTCTGCCCCCTACCCCTGCGTCAACCTCTTCGCCTGGCTATACACGTGAACGCCGGGGCGTTTAGGCGTTGAGAAGTTGAGAGGTTGAGGGGTTGAGGGGTTGATAAGCTCAAGAGTTTAGTGTTTAGAGTGTAGTGTTTATTGAAAGTATACCTCGACTCCGTTTGTTTCGGCTCAACTCAACGAGCTTGGATTTTTCTGTGATTCCAAGATTGAGCTGGCCCGCGGAATAGGAAAATTCTTCTTTTGCGAAGTTAGCATGATCTCACATAAGCCTGAAGGGCTTACACGCCTATAACCCCGGGTCGCACCCGGGGTATACGGCACACCCCCACTCTCCAACCCTGAAAGGGTTGCACAAGATCCCTTTCAAGAGACATCAGCCCCCAACCCCTGCGTCAACCTCTTCGCCTGGCTATACACGTGAACGCCGGGGCGTCCTATACACATCCTGACCCGCACCAACGCGCAATTAAAAAAATCCTTCGATGAGTGGAAGACCCTGTGACGCCAAATTGTTCGAGCACCCCGGTGAAATGTTTCATGGCACAACAAGACTCTTCAGGTAGAAATCAAATGATAGAAACAGAAAATTGAAACACATACAAGCGTGACAGCAAACCAGAAAGCCAAACATTCGCACAGACACCAAAGTGAGTTTTTGGCGTCACGAGCTTTTTGGTTCTTTTTTGCGGAAAAAAAGAACAAAAATCCTCTGACAAAGTCAGATCCTACTCCTTCCAGCGGAAGCTCACGAGCCAGGCTACTGAGCTGTAAGCATGGATATGTTATAAATGACACCCTTGAGGGATGATCAAAGAGTAAAAAAAAGGAGGCTCAAACGGCCTCCCTGATTTTCACTTTGCAATATCATTCCTCTTACCGGGATCTGGCCGGTGCGGGACGGAATCCCCTTCCACCGCGGTTGGTATTGCGCAAGGGAGGTCTGCCTCCTCCTGCACCACCGGCTGGTTTCGGTTGGGTCTGTATGTCATACTTGTGATACGACGCCATCGGAAACGGATGATCCTCCTCGACCGGCAGTGTCTTGCCGATGAGTTTCTGGATATCCTTGAGATTGATTTTCTCTTCAATATCACAGAAGGAAATAGCGCTTCCGGCAGCACCGGCCCGACCGGTACGTCCGATCCGGTGTACATACGTTTCGGGAACGTCCGGCAGATCGAAATTGATCACATGCGACAAGGCATCTATGTCGATACCTCTGGCTGCAATATCCGTGGCGACCAGGACACGTGTGTGCTGCTTTTTGAAATTGGCCAGCGCACTCTGACGCGCACCCTGTGATTTATTGCCATGGATAGCTTCTGTCTTGATGCCGGATTTGGTCAGAAACTTGGCCACCTTATCGGCGCCATGTTTTGTCCGGGTAAAGACCAGTGCTGTGTTGATCACATCGCTTTCCAGGAGGTGTTTCAACAAGGAGGGCTTGAACTGCTTTTCAGTCATGTAGACGACCTGCTCGATCGTATCCGCTGTCGAAGAAACCGGGGTCACTTCGATCGTTACCGGATTGGTCAGGATGGATTTGGCCAGCATGGTGATTTCTGGTGGCATCGTCGCCGAGAAAAACAAGGTCTGCCGTTTGACCGGTATTTTGGCAATGATGCGTTTGACATCATGTACAAATCCCATGTCCAGCATGCGATCTGCCTCATCGAGGACGAAATAGCGGATATCCCGTAGGGATACATGTCCCTGATTCATCAGGTCGAGTAATCGGCCGGGGGTCGCGATCAGAATGTCCACGCCTCTTCTGAGGTTGCTGACCTGGCTGACCTGGCTGACACCGCCAAATACAACGAGGGATTTGAGTCCCACATGTCGTCCGTAGGCTTTGAAGCTCTCATCGATCTGGATAGCGAGTTCACGTGTAGGGGTCAGAATCAGGGCTTGAATGGGGCTTGAATGGGTTCCGTTGGAAGCAGTTTTCTGTTCGCTGATCATCTGGAGTAACGGGATTGCAAATGCGGCCGTTTTTCCGGTTCCGGTTTGAGCACATCCTTTGATATCTCTTCCTTCGAGGATGATGGGGATGGCTTGTTGTTGAATAGGTGTAGGGGTGGTGTACCCTTCGTGTTTCAATGCTCTGAGCAATGGCTCAACGAGCTTTAGGTTGTTAAAAGACACAAGTAAAAAATTAGATTAGAAAATGTGGTAAGGCTATCTGCTGCGTCGCGATACATTACCTGCCTTACGTTAAGCCTTCATCGGCGTTTGGACCAGAATGATCCCTTAAACTCTGAGAGAGATTAACATACAAGACCACAAAGATAGGGGTATTTATGACAAAACGGACAAAATGATGCGAGTGTACGAAGAAGTAATGTCTTTTGCCCTGGTGGAAAGAATGCCGTTATATGTATTATCCTCTGTTGATGAGGATGTTGTTCATGCCTCTATGCCGGAGTTGTGCCCGGTTGTTGGAGCAAACTCCAACAACAGCAATCCAACCCATGGTGAGCGATTCAGCAAGAGCGGCTGTTGCAGGAGTTTGCTCCTGCAACGTGGATCAATCTTCTACTTCAGTCGCACCGCCCTCAGCGGACCATCATTGATCCCCATCAGGTAATACACCTGTCCGGCCACAACAATACGGGCCATAGATCGCAAATCCGGGAAAATCATTTTGCCTTCCATCACTAACGGCTTACAATCAAAACCTCCCCGACCATCGCCAAAGCAAATCCCAGGAAACAATCCATCATATCGTGCAGTCTCTACTTCTGTAGGAAAATGATTGCCTCCGTACATAAAATCCACAAAGCCATCGCCATTAAAATCGTCAGTCACGATGGCCTTCAGCGGTCCGGCCTGAACATACAGCGGCAAATCCGTAGCCGTAAACACACCATTACCGTCATTTCGCAAAAAGATACTCGACATTGTTGACAACTTCTTATGTATACTGCCCTCCAGCATATCGGGTGAGTAGATATCCGAAAACGACGCTGTAGCAAAACTCTTGTACGTCGGAAACTTGTCCAGAATAAAGGGCATCTCCTGCGACGAACATTCGCGCCCCCGCACCGGCAGTAAAAGCCCCCCTTTTGTGGTGGCCAGTACAACATCATAATCGCCGTTGCCATCCAGATCGCTGGAGTACACCTCCAGTTTTGTGCCCCGGGACCCTCCAAATTTATTATTCCATCCCAGATTGCCCAGGATAAAGTCCGAGTCGCCATCTCCGTCAAAATCTCCCTTCTCGATCGTCCACCACAGACCGGTGCCTGCCGCCTCAATTTCTTTCATAGTAAATCGTCCCGTACCATCGTTGATCAGCCACACAGGCGTCATCCATTCCCCGACGACCAGGAGATCGATATCGCCGTCCATATCTATATCATCTGCCACGACATCGGTCACCATGCCCAGCGCTGTTAAAAACGGTGCGCGTGACGAGGTCTGATCCGTCAACCGGCCACCTTCATTGATCCACAACCGGGAATCCGCCGGCCTTACATATTGACCACCAACCAAACGCCCCCCGGTAAAAACATCCATATCCCCATCCCCATCCGCATCAAACACGATCACACACTGACCATTGTCTGCCACAGAAGGAAATACAGTCCGGTCCGCCCGTGTAAATTGTCCCTGACCCGCATTGAGATACAATCGGTCATGCAAGGCCGGATGACCTGCTGTAAACTCATTGCTGCCACTGACTAAATATAAATCCAGATCCCCATCTCCATCGACATCAAAAAAGACTGCACCCAGATCTTCTGCAGCTTTGTCCTGCATCAAAGCAGCCTGCGCTGAGGCTTTGAACGAACCTCCCTGCTCCTGCACATAAACCACCCCTGAAAATCCTGCAGCCCCCCCAATGAAAAAATCCTCCAATTCATCACCATTGACATCACCGACAGCCATGAAAGGACCCTGCTGTGAAAGTTTGTACGGCAGCAACACCTGATCAGCATAATCATCAAAGGGTGTCTCCTGATGTTCAAATTCACACCAGGTCGCCAGACTGGCCTGCACCCCATGAGTCTGATCCATCCGGATGGGTACTTTCTTTTCCCGTGCAAAATCAATGGTGATGGATTTGTTGGTCCGCACATTCTTCAACACCGACATGGTCTTGTGATCCCAGAAAACTTTGATCGAATCCACCTGATCCAGATGGCCTGTGCCAAAATGCAAGGCTGGCTCTACAGACGAAAAATAGCCGCGCGTGGTCTGCATGGTCCGCACGTGTCGCTGATCTCCGGTATATACGATCACCGTAAGGCCGAGCCCGTGCGTATTGGTACCTGGACCCTTTAGACGGATCTCGAGATAGCGTCCTTCGGTTTCGCTCACATTACGGTATACCGAGGCCGGTGCGTTCATGTTATTGATCACAACATCGAGCCGGCCATCTCCGTCGAGATCGGCATAGACCATGCCATGAGAAAAACCGGGTGTATCGAATGCATTTGCCGCCGGAACTTTTTCAAAGCGCAGGTCGCCTTCATTCCTGTAAATGAGATTGTGGACAGGAGTGGAGGGAAGACTCGAGAGGACTTCCCTGTAATTGTCAGGACCCACCTTGCCCTCATACCTTTCCTTGACCATGACATTGAAGTCATTGTTCTGCATGTCCCGGTAGACCCCATTGGTGATCAGCAGATCTTGCTTTGCATCCAGATCGAGATCAGCAAACAGGGCGGCGAAACTCCAGTCCGTTTTGGATACGCCGGCGAGCTGCGCCATATCTGAAAAAAAGCCGTGGCCCATATTCAGCTGCAGGGCATTTTGCATAAACTGGAAATGATGTCCTTCCTCTACCAGTCCCCAAAATCGGGCAGGATCCATGGAGCCCATGTTGGTTTTTGATTTTACATGATCCTCATAGGCCATGTCGACCGAAAAGAGATCCGGCCAACCATCAGCATTGATATCCCCGACATCTACACCCATCGAATAGAAGGAGAGATGACCCATGCGCACATGAAGGCCTTCCTGAAAACGACCATGTGTATTCATGTATAGATGATCGGCATGGTGGTAGTCATTGCAGATATAGAGATCCGGCCAGCCGTTCATATCAAAATCTGCAATGGAAACGGCCAGACCATAGCGGGCATTGGTCAGGCCGAGCGAAGTTGTCCGATCTATGAACTTTCCATTTTCAAAAAGGAAAAACCGGTCGGTCTGTGGATACGCGGCTACAACATCTGGTCGATTGACAAGTCTTGCAAACTCATCAAAAGGCTGATTGACGAGATAGACATCCAGGTCACCATCATGATCCGCATCAAAAAAAGTGGCTTGCACTCCAAAGCCTATATCATCCAAACCATATTGTGCAGCTTGTTCCAGAAAGATTCCTTTACCCTGATTGATATAGAGTTTGTTGCGGTTGTTGTCCGGAATTCCCGTCGGTGAATTTTTACAGACATAAATATCCAGGAGACCATCTCCATTGACATCGGCCATGGTCACACCACTGGACCAGATCTGCGGGCTGATCCCGGCGTTGGAGGTAATGTCTTCAAATTGAAAATTTCCTTTGTTGAGATATAATTTATCAGGCACCATATTTCCGGTGAAGTACAAATCGGGTAAACCGTCGTTATTGATATCGCCGACGGCTACACCACCGCCATTGTAAATAAAGTGCCAGGTAAAGATGTTGACCCGTCCGTCATCCTGAATTTGATTGGTAAAATGGATTCCGGTTGTTTCGGCCGGAAGGGACTGGAGGCGGATAGAGGTCTGTCTGGAAGAAGGTTCTTCCTGTTTTTCTACAAGCGTGGGTTCAGGCTTACAGCCGACCAGCAAAAAAATCATACCGCCCGATATCAGGTAATAACGGATGGCTGTTAAAGAGAGAGGATCCATATACGAAAGATACAAAATCCCCGAGGTTGGGAAAGGCGCCGTGCCCCGCCAATGAAGTGGTAACATCCATGAATTCCCTGAAATGTATCCTCAGGGGAAAAACCCAATTTAACGAAGTCACCTCCTCCACGAACAAAGATCATCTGTGAAAATGGCAACTATGTCTGAATG
This sequence comes from Saprospiraceae bacterium, assembly GCA_041746735.1. GTDB lineage: Bacteria > Bacteroidota > Bacteroidia > Chitinophagales > Saprospiraceae > Opimibacter. The sequence continues at coordinate 23,663 of JBGTGP010000017.1, read as the reverse complement.
CAAACGTTTCCATATCGACTGTTTTATGCTGTCAATTCAATTAATCTAAAAAACGAGTATCATGAAAACGAAAAATGTAATGCTCACGTTGGGCCTTTTCCTTATCAGCATCACCTTGATGCAGGCTCAATTCAGAGAACGGTTTTCCATTGGGCCTCGTGCAGGGGTGAATTTTTCAAATGTGAGTAATCTCGATGGATCGAAATCCCTTACGGGTTTGGTGCTGGGCTTAACGTCCACCTACAGTTTCAATGAATCATCTGGTCTTACTATTGATTTGTTGTATGCTCAGGAGGGGTACAAGACACCGGTAGCGGAGGTGGATCAACGTCTCGATTACCTACAGGTACCGATTCTGTTCGACTTATTCTTTGGCACACTTGGAAAACCCTTTCGGCCAAAGGTCTATTTGGGGGTTGTCCCTGGATTTTTGCTTGGCGCAAAATTGGATGGAAACACGGTGAATAAGGATATATACAACGGATTCTACTTCGGTCTGGGCGGTGGACTTGGTTTCAACTACCGGGTTGGAAGTAAAATATGGTTGAATGTGGACTTACGTGCCCAAATGGGCCTCACGGACATCCGTGACAACAAAGTTGGGGATCAAATAGCACTGCGGACAGTCCAGCCCAGTATAGGATTGGCGTATGGGCTTTCCAAGCTCTGATCGATTCCAATACTTCATTTTTGATAAAAAGCCGCCTTTTCCTTTTGCGAAAAGGCGGCTTTGCTTTTGTCAAAGCTCCAAATGGATCAAAATCACCTTGAAATATGATCTGGATCATAATAAAGGGCATATTATGACGATAATTTTGCTGAAAATCTATTGCAACATGAAAAAACTGCCTTTTCTTTTTTTGATCCTGATGCTTACGGCTTGTGGTGGAAATAAGTCCACTGATTCCGAAAAGGGTACAAATCCTTACTCGACGTCTGAGGGAGCCGGTACTGGTACCGGGAAATATGATCCCCACCGGGGGGAAGGTAAGTGGACGGCTGAGAATGTGAATGTCAGTGCTACACTTGACATTGCGATGGCTGAGTCCGGAGATAAAATTCAGGCGGTAAAATGCTCTTCCTGCCACAAATTGAGTGATGAGCGATTGGTTGGACCGGGATGGAAAGGCGTAACCCAGCGTCGGAAACCCGAATGGCTGATGAACTTCATCACCAATCCGGATCCGATGATTGACAAAGACCCGGTGGTGCAGGCTCAACTTGAGTTATGTCTGGTCCGGATGCCCAATCAAAACCTGAGCGATAGTGAAGCTCGGGATTTGCTGGAATTTATGCGTAAAAATGATGGTGTTCAATAATCAACTATATCTCCATATCTATGAAAAAGACAATAATGTATATGATCGTAGCTTCGCTGGCTATTGCCTTTGGCATGTACGCTTGCAAGCCAAAAAGTTTAACCAGTGCCGTTAGTGGTGATGCAGCGTCCAAAGCCTATGTCGCACCCGGTCAGTATGATGAATTCTACAACTTCGTCAGTGGTGGATTTAGTGGTCAGTTGTCGGCTTACGGTCTGCCCAGCGGCAGATTATTACGTGTGATACCTGTATTCTCGGTGGATCCTGAGAAGGGATGGGGCTACAGTGAAGAAACCAAACCTATGCTCAACACCTCTCATGGCTTTGTGCCCTGGGATGACCTTCACCACCCTGAAATGTCCCAGACCAACGGCGAAATAGATGGCCGATGGGTGTTTGGCAATGCAAATAACACGCCCCGCGTAGCCCGGATCGACCTGACGACATTCCGTACCGCGGAGATCATCGAATTGCCTAATAGTGCCGGTAATCACTCCTCACCCTTTATTACTGAAAACACTGAGTATGTTGTGGCCGGTACCCGGTTTAGTGTACCTCCGGACAATGTCAATGGCGATGTGCCTATCAATACGTACAAGGAAAACTTCAAAGGCCATATCAGCTTCATTGCTGTAGATAAGGTCACGGGTCATATGGACATCAGCTTTCAGATAGAATGTCCCGGTGTCAATTTTGACCTGAGTCATGCGGGCAAGGGTCCGTCACATGGGTGGTTTTTCTTTTCCTGCTATAATACCGAGCAAGCCAATACACTGCTGGAAGTCAACGCCTCCCAGAAAGACAAGGACTTTATCATGGCCGTCAACTGGAAAAAAGCCGAAGAGTATATTAAAGCTGGAAAAGGGAAGAAAGTACCTGTGCGGTATGCACACAATGTGTGGGATGAAAAAACCCATACCGGCACCTCCACCATCAAAACGGAGGTATTGGTGCTGGATTCCAAAGAGTTTGACGATCTGTGCTACATGATACCCTGTCCGAAATCGCCTCACGGATGCGATGTTGACCCAACTGGAGAGTATATCGTTGGCAGCGGCAAACTGGCTGCGTTGATTCCGGTGTTCAGTTTTACCAAAATGCAAAATGCCATTGCCAACAAGGAATTTGACGGCATGTATGAAGGTATTAATGTGATCAAATATGAATCCGCGCTGTATGGTGAAGTGGCCAAACCGGGTCTGGGTCCATTGCATACGGAATTTGACGGCAACGGCAATGCATACACCTCTTTCTTTGTGTCCTCCGAAGTGGTCAAATGGAATATCAAAGATTTGAAAGTCCTGGACCGTGTGCCGACCTACTACTCCGTAGGGCACCTTTGTATTCCGGGTGGCGACAGCAAGAAACCTTTTGGCAAATACATGATCGCCTACAACAAGATTACCAAAGACCGATACCTGCCGACGGGGCCTGAATTGGCGCATAGTGCTCAACTCTTTGATATTAGCGGTGATAAAATGCAGTTGATACTGGACTTTCCAACCATTGGGGAGCCCCATTATGCGCAGGCAGCTCCCGCTTCGCTGATCATGCCAAATCAGGTCAAGATCTTCAAGATCGAGGAAAACCAACATCCGTATGTAGCTAAAGGTGAAAAGGAAGCCAAGGTATATCGTGAAGGGAATAAAGTACATGTACTGATGACGTCCATCCGTTCGCACTTTGCTCCCGACAACATTGAAGGAATTCGGATGGGCGATGAAGTCTATTTCCATGTCACCAACCTGGAACAGGATTGGGACGTACCGCATGGATTTGCAATCAAAGGGGCCAACAATGCTGAGCTCCTGATCATGCCGGGGGAAACAACGACCCTGAAATGGATCCCGGACCGGGTAGGTATATTCCCGATGTACTGCACTGACTTTTGCAGTGCGCTGCACCAGGAAATGCAAGGCTATATCCGGGTTTCGCCGGCCAATAGTAAAGTACCCTTGAAATATAGTCTCGGCGATACTGAAGTAACCCTGTAACCGACCTCAACAGATATGAGGGGTACAAATAGCCGCTTATGCATTTGTACCCCTTTTATATTCGTTATCCCAACATGAATACGCAACAACATATATCCGGGCTTTCCAGAGCATTGCTGGTTGTAGCCGCCCTCTGCCTCGCAGCCAATATTTTTCTGCCCATCTGGAAAATTGAGCTCTATGCACCACAATACCCGGAGGGCCTTGTATTAAAGATCTTTGCGGATGGTCTGGGTGGTAATGTTGAAATCATCAATGGTCTCAACCATTATATCGGTATGGCTGAACTCCATTCAGAAAACTTCATTGAATTTTCAATCCTGCGATACCTGTTCGGATTTTTTGCCGCGATGATTTTTCTCGTAGCTGTCGCCGGTAGAAAACGGGGAGTCTATGTGGTGTTTGTAGCCTTTGTCATATTCAGTATAACCGCTATGATTGATTTTTATCGCTGGAACTACAATTACGGCCACAATTTGGACCCCAATGCGGCTATTATTGTTCCAGGCATGGCGTATCAGCCTCCTTTGATCGGCTACAAGCAACTGCTCAACTTCGGTGCCTATTCCATTCCGGATACGGGTGGTATCCTGTTTATCCTTTCTGGCCTATTGATTCTGGTCGTGGTTCTGATGGAGCGTGGGGTGTTTGCCAAGTGGTTGAAACGCGGCACTTCGGCACCGGCCGCCATGCTCGTGGTGATGATCATGGCCGTGTTGTCCGCCTGTGGCATCCCGGATGCACGTCCTGTAAAACTTCATTCGGATATGTGTGCCTACTGCAGAATGTCGATCACGGATCCGCAATTTGCTGCACAGCTGGTCACGCAAAAAGGCCGGCATTACATTTTTGATGACATCCTGTGTCTCACCGGCTACAAACGGGAACATCAGACTACAGATCAGGATCATTACTATGTTGCAGATTACTGTCAGGCCAACACGTTTGTTCGTCTGGAGGAAGCCTATTTGCTCCACAGTGACAGTCTTCGCAGCCCTATGGCAGGTAACATCGCCGGATTTGCTGTTGAGGACAGTATGCAGACCTATATGAAAAGATATAGTGCTGCCCGTCTTTCATGGGAAGAATTGATCCGGTGATAGGACGAATGCTTCAACCTATGCTACTCCTTCTGCTCCTGAAATGTTCTACAGTGGTACAGGCGCGCAGTTGGCATATCGGAACGGCGTATGAACACAAATCGCTCTCCGCTACCTTGCGTCTTGTGTCAGATGGGGATAGTGTCATCGTACATGGGGGGCACTTCCTCGAAGGCAATATTGTGGTAGACAAATCCATCACCCTTATTGGGAAGGACTGGCCGGTCCTGGATGGTGAAAAAAAATATGAGGTGGTCTCTATCACGGCAGATCATGTCCTGATGACGGGATTTAAAATTCAAAACTCAGGCTATGCGTCCCTGGATGATCCCTGTGGTATCAAGGTGTATGATAGCCGGTATGTCACGATCACCGGCAATATGTTACACGACAATTTCTTTGCCATCTATTTGCAGTATAGTCAGCACTGTATCATCAGTCACAATACCATTCAGGCGTTCGGCAAGGAAGAGCAACGGATCGGTAACGGTATCCATTGCTGGAAAAGCGACAGCTTGCAGATCATAGCGAATACGATATCCGGTCATCGGGATGGTATTTATTTCGAATTTGTAACGGGCTCTGTGATCTGGCGAAACATTTCGGAAAAGAATATCCGCTACGGACTCCATTTTATGTTTTCCAATGATGATGCGTATATCACCAATGTCTTCCGCAACAATGGGGCAGGCGTGGCCGTCATGTTTACGAAAAATGTAAAAATGTTTAACAATACATTTGAGGACAATTGGGGAGATGCTGCGTATGGCTTGCTGCTCAAGGAAATCTCCGACAGTTATATCTTCAACAACCGATTTAGGGGTAACACCGCCGGAATCCTGATGGAAGGCACCAACCGGATCCTGGTAGAAAAAAATATATTCAGAGACAATGGATGGGGTATGAAAATCCAGGCGAGTTGTATGGACAACATCATCCGGCTCAATAATTTTATTCGAAATACCTTTGATGTCAGTACCAATGGTTCGTTAGTCCTCAATACATTTTCCGGCAACTATTGGGACAAATATGAGGGGTATGATCTCAACAAGGACGGAACCGGTGATGTACCCTACAGGCCGCTCAGTCTCTTTTCTGTCATTGTCGAAAGAAATCCACCCGCGATGTTGCTCTACCGGAGTTTCATTGTGAGTTTGCTGGACCGGTCTGAAAAAATCATTCCGACCCTGACCCCGGATAATTTTATCGATGAAACTCCCGCCATGCATCCCGTTCAGCTATGATCAACATCCAACATCTATCTAAAAGCTTTGGCAAACTGCAGGTGTTACGGGATGTCAGCCTCACCTGTGCATCCGGGCAATGCATCGCGCTCATTGGACCCAATGGCTGTGGGAAAACCACCCTGATCAAATGCATATTGGGCATGGTCATTCCCAATTCGGGTCAGATCCTCTTCAAGGATAAAAATATTGCACGGGACTACCAGTACCGGCACGAAATCGGATATATGCCCCAAAAGGGCAGGTATCCTGACAACATGTCTATCGGTCAGGTGATCGAGATGATCAAGGATATCCGGGGTTCAAAAACAGGACTGGATGAAAGCCTGATCGAAGCTTTTGGCCTGAATGAAATACTCGATAAGAAGATGAGTACCTTATCCGGCGGCACGACACAGAAAGTCAGTGCTTCACTCGCCTTTTTATTTCAGCCGGACGTCCTGATCCTGGACGAACCGACGGCCGGACTGGATCCCCTGGCAGCAGAAATACTGAAAGACAAGATCATCCGTGAAAATCAACAGGGCAAACTTATCCTTATTACGTCCCACCTTCTCAGTGAATTGGATGAATTGGTGACCCATGTAGTGCTCATGCAGGATGGACAAATTCGCTTTCATCTGCCGACCTCAAGTCTCAAGGAAAAAACACGCACGACCAACCTTGCGAGAGCGATTACACACGTATTAAAGCACGATGATGTTCAATAAGATCCAGAAATTCATTGTGGCGGATATTCTGAAAAACCGGATCGTCCTGCTCTATACGCTTCTGCTGGCTGTACTGAGCTGGAGCGTCTTTAGTCTGGAGGATGATAGTCATAAAGGGGTTCTCACACTGCTTAATATCGTTTTACTCACGACGCCGCTGGTCAGCATTATATTTACCACAATCTATCTGTACAATAGCAGCGAGTTTATAGAATTGTTGCTCAGCCAGCCGATCCGCCGAAGCAAGATCTGGAATGGTTTATTCTGGGGATTATTTCTGTCACTGGGGCTGGCCTTTCTGATCGGAGCCGGTATCCCGATTTTTCTTTTCGTCGGAGGTCCTATCGCGGCCATCTTGATCGTGATGGGTTGTCTGATCACGGCGGTATTTGTGGCGCTGGGATGCCTCTGCACCATCCTCACGCGGGACAAAGCAAGGGGTATCGGTATCGCTATACTGCTCTGGCTTTTCTTTAGCCTGCTTTTTGATGGTATCGTATTATTCCTGCTGATCCAGCTCTCGGATTATCCGATTGAGAAAGCGATGATAGGATTTACCGCCCTCAATCCAATTGATCTGGCCCGGATCTTTATCATCCTTCAATTGGATGTTTCGGCCATGCTGGGATACACCGGTGCGATCTTCAAGGCTTTTTTTGGGACTGGAGGCGGCGCCCTGATCGGCTTTTTCCTTCTGAGTCTCTGGGTGCTGATACCCTACATGATCTCACTACGTCAATTTGTAAAAAAAGACCTTTAATATGGCCGGGCGATGACAGGTCGGCAAAACAATTCAATACAAACCTGGTTTTTCATGAGCGTGCAAGCAAAAAAAAAGGATATTAAAAAACCACAGCACGTGCAAAAATTGATGATCGCTTTTTTTGCCCGGCTGAAAACGGATCCCGTGTTGGGTCCGTACTTCAATCAATATGCGCATACCGATTGGGATGCCTTTCTGCAGGTCATGTGTCGCTTCTGGGAAAATATTCTTTTCTATTCCGGTGGATATGTTGGCAACCCTTTGGAACGTCACCGGGAGCTTCATGCCTTTCAGCATTTCACTACGGCCCTTTTTGACCGTTGGCTTGCTTTGCTCAACCAGACCGTGGATGAGCAATTTGCAGGAGACAATGCCGAGCTCCTAAAAAACCGGGCAGCTAATATTGCGAAGGTCATGCAAGTCAAGGTGCTGAATTAAAAAAAGCCAGACGCTGTGTCCGGCTTTTATAAAATCACCTTGACAAAACTCGAAAATTTGGCTCCTCCACTTACCCGTTCAGTTTCACTCAAACTATATTGTTTCAGGGAGGGCTTGACTTCTCCTTACTGCGGCGGTAAGAGCACTTCATCAATCACATGAATAATACCATTTGATGCCGGCACAGAGGCTACAATATTGGCCTTATCATTGACTCTGTATACTCCATCTTTTACACTGATGGAAACATTATCACCATTGACCTGTCCTAATACCTGTCCATCCCGCATGGCCTCTGTCTTGATGACCCCGACAAAAACATGATATTCCAGAATATCCGATAATGCATCTTTCTGATTGGGCTTTAACAACCCTTCTACCGTTCCACCCGGTAATTTATCAAAGGCTGCATTTGTCGGAGCAAATACGGTAAACGGGCCGGCATTACTCAGCGCGTCCACCAATGCGGCCGCTTTCACTGCCGTGACCAAAGTCGAATGATCTTTACTGGATACGGCGACCTGCACAATATTGGGCATGGATACATCATCCTTGACGCCGGATTGCCCTACATGATGGGTCATATCAGCTGAGCCTGTGGCGGAGGACTGATCCTGAGCCTGAGGATTACAACCTAAGGCTATCAAGCCAAAGCCCCATATCAGAAAATACATCAGTTTTTGCATAATGAAAAGATTTATGCTCAAAATAACATCACAACGCGACAGGAAAAGATGACTGCTGTCATCTTAGGATATGATCCTCATCAACGGCTTTGAGTTCGGATCTGGGTTAGAAACAGCCACAAGGCACTTCCCCATAAAAGGAGCGATATACCGAACAGGGCTTCCTGCACATACGGGATCACGGTATAACTAAATGCTGCAATTCCCTGTACCCCCAAAACGGTTTCATTGAGTAAAATGCCAATGGTAAAGAGTACCAGGGCTAACCCTGCCCACCAATGCCGTTGCAGGTCAACGCTACTATATAACCATGCCAAAAGAAACAACGAAATAATGAGGAGTAAAACCAGATGGAGATAGGCAATAACGATGGGCCTGAACCCAAAGGTGATGTGGCTTACTTCCGGATGTGTAGAGCCCAATTGCAACATGAGTTTGAACGAAAAGGCCAGCGCGACCACGACCATTAAACCGGATGCCAACCGGCCAAATAGTTGTTGTATCGGATGACGATGTTTCCAAAACAACCGAACTAATATTGCCCATCCCCACACCTGGAGAAAGGCGGCTACCACGACCAGGACATACAACCAGACTGGCAACTTAGCCCAGAGGGTCGAAAGAAAATAGGCGGGAACTGCTGACAGCGCTATGAGCCAGAAAGAAGTCCTCATGGATTTTTTATCCAGTCCAAGATGTCGGAGGCGGTCCAGCAGCAGGCCGAAACAGGCAAATAAAAACCAGCCATTGTACTGGAAGTGCAGATAAAAATAAATGGATCCCAAATAGGTGGTCTGATCGTATTGGCGGGTGGCCATCATGTGGGACAGTACAACTGTTCCTAGCGCTGACAATACCCCAAAAAGGATTGCCGCCCTGATCCAGTTCCTTCCCGGATGGTCCGGAGATAAACGGCCTGTATCTTTATAGGCAAACCATGAAAAGAAAAACGCATTGATCAGCGATGCCGTCGAAAACGTCAGCGAGACAGGCCCATAGCCCTGGAGGGAAAACGACACCAGCATCCCATAGGCCGTCAGCAGATTCAGCGAAATGAGTAAGGCATAACGACGCTCATGAATTTGGCTGAGGTTGGACCGGAAGAGTATTACGAGAAGAAAAAAAAGGCAGTGGGTAATCCAGCCGGTAAAAGCAAAGTGAGAATGTGCCTCCTGCAGATACTTTTGCGACACCATCGGGAGTTCGTAAAGAATTTTATACCGCATGACAACACCCACAAGCGCGACAACACTCAGATTAAAAAGTGCAAACCGGGTCCATACGCCTGATGGGATCTTCATGTATTAAAAATAAAGTTTTCGATTGATGATCTCCACTTTTTGCTGGTCCCGCAGTTTGGCCAGCGCACGTATGACCGTCTCCACGCGGAGCCCGGTCTGATTGGCAATTTCCTGGCGAGTAAAATGAACCAGAATTCGGTCCTCCCCACCTTCCGCCTTCTTTTTATACGTGGTCAGAAAATCAAGGATTCGGAATTCAGGTGCATCATTATTGAGCATACGGACCGAAACGGCATGATCGTACATTTGCCTGGCAAAGTGATCCAGCATAATGCGCTGTATGTCCGGATATTCCGCCAGAAGTGTAAAGAAAACATCCCCGGATAGTTTGAGGATCACGGATTGTCGTATGGCAATGGCATTGACCGGATGGACATCCCGGACAAATAAGGCCGGTTCGCCGAAACTCTCTCCGGCTCCAAAAATTCCTTGAACAAATTCTTTCGTGTTATGATTGACATTATACGTCTTGACTTCGCCCTCCAGGACCTGGAAATAAAAACGAGCCATTTCATCCTGGCGGAAGATGATCGCGTGTTTTTTATACTTCTGCACCGCAGCGCCGTAGGCTATAAGAATATTCGGGTCCATCGTCATCCCCTCCATTATTGAGATCCGGAAGAACACAATAAGATACGATTATTCCCGGATGACAATACCGTTTGGCTTATCCCCTACCAAAATGGTACGCACCACTTCATGCAAAGCCACTTCTATCACCGATACCGTATTCGCTCCCTGATTGGTTACCAATGCACGACTTCCATCCGGGGTAAAGGCAATGGCATGTGCATCATCACCGGTTGAAAGGCTACCACGCTGCACCCACACCCCAAGTATCTGCCGAAACCATGCAACCCCGCCATTGGTTACATCCGTGATCCATAACTCCTCCTGTCCACTGTGATAGGCTACATAACCGGGAATAAATCCCAAATGAATGGTGGACAGCACGGCACCAGAATTTGCATCGAGTTCTGTGACCGTACGGTCTCCTTCGTTGTCCACATACATCCTTCCATTGGACGCAGGCCAGGCACCTACCGGATCCTTCCCCGTGGCTACGGTCAGCAGGACATTCTTCCCTTCAGGATCGATTACGGATACAGTACCATCTCTGGTGTTTGCTACAAATACCCTGAGTCCGTCGTGAGAAAACGTCACTTCCGAAGGAGCCTTACCAACTGGAATGGTATGGATGAGGTTCCAACCTTGTGTCGAATACACCTGAATATATCCCTGTAGCGTATCCCCCACCGGTACCCAGAGTTCAGTACCTGATGGATGAAAGATGGCATTGTGCGGGAGGCCATTCACCGGGATCTCATGATGAATCTGACCCTGGACGGGATCGATGATCTGGATACGCTGGCCCTCAACCATAACACCATGTCCACCATGACCTCCATGACCTCCACTTAAATCCGTTCCTGTAATCGCCACTGCCAGTAACGTCCTGTCCGGGGATAACGAAATATGATGCGGGAAGGGTGCCTGATCCAAATCGATAGCTTCGGTATAGGCGAGATCTGAAAGCCGAATGACCGACAAATTGCTACTGCCGCCATTGACCACATAGGCTGCCGGATAGTCGATATATACGCGATGAACCGGATCACCCAACGAATGATCATTACAGCTCACCGCTATAGATACAAAAAGAAAGAACAGGAATAATCTATACATGATATACACATAAGGTGACATGAATACAATAGTGGTGATGCGCCCAAATATCCGGTAAAATAAGGGTTTTGTCTAATAGAGGTCTTATCGATAGCGGGTCTTCGTGCAGGATTCCGTAATTTCGTTCCTTCTAAAATAACTATCAGATGTTCAACTTCATCAGCGTTATCAGTTGCTTTTTGATCACGTTTACAATCCAGGCTCAGTCTGTCATGACCCCTGAATTACTCTGGCAACTGGGCCGGGTGTCAGGCCTCGGCGTCACCGCTGATGGAGACGTCATCTATTCCGTCAGCACGCCCAACTGGGAGATGAACAAAAGCAGTCGCAAAATGTACGCTATTCCGGTGTCAGGCGGGTCTGCAAGGGAAATCACGGAAAACCCGTTGCCCGATAAAAATATCTCCCCCGACGGCAAATACTTGCTGTCTCACCGGGAGGTCAAGGTGTCCAAAATATCCGGTACTGATCACTATCCTGAACTTACCAAATCCAATGCCCAGATCTATGATGACCTCATGATCCGCCACTGGGATACCTGGGAAGATGGTCTATACGATCACGTGTTTATCACCCCAAGATGGGATGGGGCCACAAATGACGAAATCGATCTCATGCCGGGCGAGCCTCACAACTGTCCGCAAAAACCTTTCGGCGGTGATGAAGATTACATCTGGGGACCGGATAGTAAAACTGTCATTTATGTCACAAAAAAGAAAGTCGGCACCGCCTATGCGGTCAGTACAAACACAGATCTTTTTGAATATAATCTCGACACCAAAACAACCACCAACCTGACTGCGGGCCGCATGGGATATGATGTCAATCCGGTGTACAGCAGCACCGGTGTTCTGGCGTTCCTCAGTATGCGTCGTGACGGGTATGAATCTGACAAACAGGATATCATCCTTTACAAAAACAACCAGTTTATCAATCTGACCGGTCACCGCGATGATATTCATGCGCAGGAGCTCGTATGGTCTTCCGATGCGCGCCAAATATACTTTCACGCCCCTGTCAACGGCACACTGCAGTTGTTCAGCGTGGAAGCTCAGGCAGCATCCGGAACGACTCCGGCGATCCGGCAGATCACCTTAGGAGATTTTGATGTCAATCATATTGTTGGTGAATACCGCGGCTCTCTCGTCGTCTCCCGTGCCGACATGAATCACGCCAGCGAATTGTATACCGTCCATTTGGCGGATGGCAGTATGAAGCAACTCACGCATGTCAATGATGCATCTTACAAGTCCATCAAACTGGTTAAAACGGAACGTCGTTGGGTGAAAACCACCGATAATAAAAATATGCTGGTTTGGGTTATCTATCCGCCGGATTTTGACCCATCAAAAAAGTATCCCACATTGCTCTACTGTCAGGGAGGACCGCAATCACCGTTGACTCAGTTTTATTCCTTCCGCTGGAATTTTCAGTTGATGGCTTCGCAGGGCTATATCGTCGTGGCGCCTAACAGACGGGGTATGCCGGGACATGGTACGGCATGGAACGAGCAGATCAGTAAAGACCATGGCGGTCAGGTTATGAAGGATTATCTCGCTGCGATTGATGCCGTGAGTAAAGAGCCTTATGTAGATAAAAGCCGGTTGGGCGCAATCGGGGCCAGCTATGGCGGGTATTCCGTTTTTATGCTGGCCGGCATCCATAATGGGCGTTTCAAAACCTTCATCTCCCATGATGGCATCTATGATATGCGGAGTATGTATGGCACCACCGAAGAGCTCTTCTTTGTGGACTGGGATTGGGGTGGAAACTATTGGGATAAAAAGAATAAGGCTGCGCAGAAGAACTACAAAAAATTTAATCCCATTCACTATGTCCACAAATGGGATACGCCGATCCTGATCGTACAGGGCGGTAAGGATTACCGGGTCCCGGTCGAGCAGGGCCTTCAGGCTTTTCAGGCGGCCAAGCTCAGAGGTTTGAATGCCCGCTTGCTGTATCTGCCTGAAGAAAACCATTGGGTTCTCAGTGCACAAAATGCACTGGTCTGGCAACGGGAGTTTTACCGTTGGCTTAAAGAAACCTTACCTGCGCCGGGGGGAGGATCTGTGCCGGGGAGAAGTTAAGACCAAACTTCCTTCTATCAGGCCCTCCAGTCTCGCGTTCGGGATCTCCGTCTGTTTTTAATCTTGGTATGGGTCACAACTCCGCTCGTTTCGGCCCCTCTCACGACAAGTCTGGCGCTCTGGCATCTCACATGAAGGCGTCACGGTTTCATCATACATCTGGCATTCTCTGTTTTCTGGCATCTGGCATCTCACAAATCTTCGGAGATAAAGACCTTTTCTTACATTCGGCAGAGAAAACCGAAACATGACAAAAGAAAAACCTGCGCTCTCGTTCTGGCAGATCTGGAACATGAGTTTTGGCTTTATAGGAATCCAGTTTGGATTTGCGCTTCAAAACTCTAATGTCAGCCGGATATTTGAGACACTGGGGGCTGAGATTGATGACATACCCATACTCTGGGTAGCGGCACCGCTGACGGGGCTGATCGTCCAGCCGGTGATCGGATATTTCAGTGATCGTACGTGGAATTTTCTCGGGCGCCGTAGGCCGTACTTTCTGGCAGGGGCAATACTGGCTTCGCTTTCCCTGATTGTGATGCCCAACTCTCCCAGTCTTTGGTTTGCCGCGGGGATGTTGTGGATCCTGGATGCTTCGATCAATATCGCCATGGAACCTTTCCGTGCTTTTGTCGGTGATAATCTGCCGGCGCGGCAACGGACAACGGGTTTTGCGATGCAAAGTTTTTTCATTGGCACAGGTGCTGTCATTGCGTCTTCACTGCCGTATATTTTTACCAATTGGTTAGGTATCAGCAACCAGGCTGCGGACGGGGTGATCCCCGATTCGGTCAAATGGTCGTTTTACGTCGGGGGGGTGGTGTTCTTTGCTTCTGTGATCTGGACGATTGTCCGCTCGAAGGAATATTCGCCTGTCGAGCTGGCTGCTTTTTCGGAAGGCATCGAAAAACAGGAATCCGGCGGCACCCATACCCGTGATGGCCATACTGCAGTGGATACATTCCGGAGCGGAGTCATCTTTATCGTGCTGGGCCTGATCCTGACGATCTGGTTTGGGCTGAGCACTTTTCCCAAGGAATTATTTTTGTTTTCGTCCGGCGCATTAGTGGCCGGGATATTGTTTGTCACAGCCGGATTGATGAAGAAGATGACGGGCAAATCGTCCGGTCTGGTCAATATGGTGGAGGACCTTCACCGAATGCCCACGGCGATGCGTCAACTGGCTGTCGTTCAGTTTTTCAGTTGGTTTGCTCTTTTCTCGATGTGGATTTACGCTACTGCGGCTGTGACGAGCCATCTCTATCACACCTCCGATACGACGTCCAAACTGTACAATGACGGGGCGGACTGGGTGTCGCTCTGTATGGGTTTGTACAATGGAGTGGCAGCACTTGTGGCTTTCGGCTTGCCAGTATTGGCCAGATATACCAGTCGGCGGGACACGCACATGATCGCACTGATCCTTGGTGGGCTGGGTCTGATCTCGGTGTATTTCCTGCCCGGACCGGAATGGCTCGTAGTCTCCATGATTGGTGTCGGTATCGCCTGGGCCTCCATCCTTTCCGTGCCGTATGCCATGCTGGTGGGATCGCTGCCCGCACAAAAGATGGGTTTTTATATGGGTGTCTTCAATTTCTTTATCGTAATCCCACAGATTGTGGCAGCCGCTATTCTGGGATTTATGGTAAAAGCTTTGTTCGATGGCTCGGCCATCTATGCCTTAATGGTCGGCGGCGTTTCGATGATTCTGGCGGGACTGTTGTGCAGGAGGGTGGAGGATTAAAAGGCTTGCGCGTAATGCGCGCAAGTTGGGTAAAGGGTAAAGGGTAAAGGGTAAAGGGTAAAGGGTAAAGGGTAAAGGGTAAAGGGTAAAGGGTAAAGGGTAAAGGGTAAATTTATTTTAGATTACCTTAAATATAGGTTTAGTATAATCTAATATATATTATCTTTGTCCTTATGGGACTATCCTACACGGAAGAAAATTACCTTAAAAGCATCCTGAAACTCTCCGGATCACCCGGCTCAACTGTCAACACCAATGCCATTGCAGAACTTCAGGATACCTCGGCAGCCTCGGTCACCGACATGCTCAAACGTCTGTCGGAAAAGGGCCTCATCGACTACCAGCGCTATAAAGGCGCAACCCTGACAGACGAAGGCCAGCGTCTGGCTACCTCCCTCGTGCGTCGCCACCGGCTCTGGGAAGTCTTTCTGGTCCAGACCCTTGGTATGACCTGGGACGAAGTCCATGATATCGCCGAGGAACTCGAACACATCCAGTCTGAACTCCTGATCGAACGGCTCGATGCCTTTCTCGGCCATCCTAAATTTGATCCGCACGGTGATCCGATTCCAAATGCTCAGGGCAAATACACCCTCAGAGCCCGTATCCCCTTGTCCGATGTCGAAGCCGGCAACCAGGGCCTCATCATTGGTGTCCGGGATGATGACACCGCCTTTCTCCGGCATCTCAGTGAAAAAGGAATCACCCTGGGCAAAACCATCACCGTCATCACCCATGACCCTTATGACCAAACCCTTCGTGTCTCCGTAGACCATCAGGAATCCAACCTTTCCGGGACAGTAGCCCGCAACATCATGATCAAACCCGTCTGAAATGAATACCATCTTCTATACGAACAGCCTCCACACTTCGTCTGACCCATCACAGCAATCCTCCACCCATAGGACGCTGCACAACTTATATTCACAACCCATCATGCCGATCCGGTTTGTACCCCTGCTCTTCGTGTTGTTAGCCTTCATCTATCAAAGCACAGTCCTTCATGCCCAGGATACCAAACCCCTTGTCGTGGCTTCCGCCTCCATTTTTGCTGATATAGCAACTGCGATTGGTGACACACTAATCCTCGTCAGCACGATCGTCCCCGTCGGTGGTGATCCCCACATCTACGAACCCACACCCGGTGATGTCCGGCTCATCTTACAAGCTGACCTGATCCTCCAAAACGGCCTGACCTTTGAAGGCTGGATCAGTGATCTGATCCGCAACAGTGGTTCAAAAGCACCCGTCATTACCCTGACGGACGGCATCACACCCATCACCAGCGAGGAGCATCAAAATGCTACCGACCCCCATGCCTGGATGGATCCCCACAATGGTAAAATCTATGCGCTCAATACGCGCAATGCCCTTATGTCCATGTTGCCCGCCAACTCAACACAGATCCAGGAACAATATGACCGCTATATCCGCCAGTTGGATGAACTCGATTTGTACATTCGACAGCAGATCAGTCGCATAGATTCCGCAAAGCGCATACTCATCACCAGTCATGATGCCTTCCAGTATTACGGTATCCGCTATGGACTGCAACTCGAATCCGTCATGGGGACCTCTACTGATGCCGATGTCCGGACCTCCGATCTGATACGGCTCACTCAGGTGATCCGCCAGTATAAGGTACCTGTTGTCTTTATCGAAAGCACCATCAATCCTAAACTCCTCGAGCAAGTTGCCTCTGACAATAAAATCTCCGTAGGAGGTAAACTCTATAGCGATTCACTCGGAGAAAAGGATAGTCCGGCTTCAACCTATATCGGGATGCTCCGATACAATACGGATATCATTGTTGCCGGATTGACAAAGGAAGCAGGACATACAGCTGCGAACGACCCTAAAGGAAAGGGGCGCTTCTGGATCCTTATTATTATTGTACTTCTTGCAACGGCATTGGGGCTGATATTTTATAGACGTAAACTTAGGCCGGCATGAATCATCCGATTGTCGTAGAGGGCCTGTCCGTTTCGTATGATAGAAAGAGGGTGCTGACCCATATATACCTTCGAATTGAAGAAGGACACCTCATCGGGGTTCTTGGCCCAAACGGTGCCGGAAAATCAACCCTGCTCAAAGCAATCCTCGGGCTTATTGAAACGGATTCGGGACAGGTCCAAATCTATGGGGATGACATTCGTAAAAACCGGCATCGCATCGCCTATGTCCCGCAACGGGACGAAGTCGATTGGACCTTTCCGGCGACGGTTCGCGATATTGTGATGATGGGTCGCTATCCGGCAAGAAAAATATGGCAACGCATGAAAGCCGAGGACCGCCAAAAAGCGACTGATGCTATGGAGGAACTGGCCATCACCGATCTGGCTGACCGGCAAATCGGCGCCCTTTCCGGTGGTCAGCAGCAACGGGTTTTCCTGGCTCGCGCGTTGTGTCAGGAGGCGGACATCCTCTTGCTGGATGAGCCTTTCACTGGTGTCGATATCACCACCGAAGAACATATCATCAGGGTACTCCGGCGACTTTCCGGAGCCGGAAAAACACTCCTGGTCGTGCATCACGATCTGAGTTCTGTGCCCGATTATTTCCAGCAGGTCATCCTGATCAATCAGCGTGTGATTGCCTACGGTGATACCAGTACTGCATTCACGCCTGACCAGATCGCCAGGACGTATGGAGCACGTCATGCCTTGTGGACGCGCACAGGCCAGCCTTGATACGGGTGAAGAACTGGGATTCCGTTATACCTTTACGTTTAGCACATGACCGCCATCATCTACAATGTGACGATCAAGATTGACGCTACGGTCCACGATACCTGGGTGACCTGGATGCGGGATATCCACATACCGGAAGTCATGGCTACTGCTTGTTTTAGCGCCTATCGTTTCCTGCATCTGGAAGGATATGATGATGATGAAGGAATCACGTATGCCATCCAGTACACATGCCCCGGTACCGACCTTCTGGACATCTACCTGCGCGATCATGCCCCTTCACTCCAGAAAAAACATCAAGCCTTGTTTGAAGGCCAGTTTGTCGCCTTCAGGACGCTGCTGAGGGTCGTAGATGAAGGTTAATCAATGACCATGATGGCCCAGATGAGGTATTGTTCACAGATAGGAAACGGTTCTTTCTGCTACACTGTACTGTAATCCACTTTAACTCCTCATTTCCGGAGCGCCTTTTTCTTACTTTTGCCCAATGGACTTTTTGCTCACCGAAGATCAGCAGGCCGTCAAGGAGGCCGCACGAGATTTTGCCCAAAATGAATTACTCTCCGGCGTCATCGATCGGGACCGGGACATGATCTACCCTGCAGATCAGGTGCGGATGATGGGTGAGATGGGTTTTTTGGGTATGATGGTCAGTCCTGATTATGGCGGAGGCGGCATGGATACACTAAGCTATGTCCTGGCCATGGAAGAAATCTCCAAAATCGATGCCAGTTGCTCGGTGATCATGTCGGTCAACAACTCGCTTGTCTGCTGGGGATTGGAAAAATTTGGCACCGAAGAACAAAAACAAAAATATCTGACTCGATTAGCTTCTGGCGAATGCCTTGGTGCCTTCTGCCTGTCTGAACCAGAAGCCGGTAGTGATGCCACCAGTCAGCGCACCACTGCCGAAGACAAGGGTGATCACTTTCTGCTCAACGGGACCAAAAACTGGATTACCAACGGCGGCAAAGCGCTCATCCATCTCGTCATGGCTCAAAGTCATCGCGAACTCCTTCACCGCGGCATCAATACCCTCATCGTGGAAAAAGAATGGCCAGGTGTTAGCATCGGCGCCAAGGAAGATAAACTCGGGATACGTGCTTCGGATACCCACTCAATTATGTACAGTGATGTCCGGGTACCCAAAGAAAACCAATTAGGTGAGGATGGCTTTGGTTTCAAGTTTGCCATGTCTACACTGGATGGCGGACGCATCGGGATTGCCGCGCAGGCTCTTGGGATTGCAGCCGGTGCCTATGATCTGGCTTTAAAGTATGCGCAGGAACGCACCACATTTGGCAAGCCCATCATGTCCCACCAGGCGATTGCTTTTAAGCTGGCGGATATGGCAACAGAGATTGAAGCTGCAAGACTTCTGGTATACCGGGCCGCAAGGATAAAAGACCTTGGACAGGACTACACCACGGCGGCGGCCATGGCCAAACTCTTTGCTTCCGAAGTCGCCATGAAGACCACGGTGGAAGCGGTCCAGATCCATGGCGGGTATGGCTATGTCAGAGAATATCATGTAGAACGCCTGATGCGGGATGCCAAAATCACCCAGATATATGAAGGTACCAGCGAAATCCAGCGCCTCGTGATTTCCAGATCTGTCTTGAAAGGCGAAGTCTATCAGCCCACAACGGGATTGCATCAAAAAGTCTAATCCGGATCAAATCTAATTACGCACATATCGGTTGCAGCCTATGAAAGGCTCACTTCATCTGGCCACGGTTTCGGGCATTCCGGTCAAGATCCACTGGTCTTTTGGACTCCTTTTGCTCTGGGTCGCTTATGAAACTAGCAAAGGTGGTTTTCAGCCTTGGCTACTCTTGATTTCGATCGGCATTGTGTTGAGTGTTTTTTTCTGCGTGATCCTGCATGAATTTGGACATGCACTGGCGGCGAGGCGGTATGGCGTACAGACGCACGATATCATGATGACTCCGATCGGGGGCATCGCCCGCCTGGAACGAATGCCGGAAGGCCGGGGTCAGGAATTCTGGGTTGCACTTGCAGGACCTGTTGTCAATTTTACGATTGTCGGCCTGATCTGGTTTGGATATCTCCTGATACAGGGCACATCCCTTCCCATGTTCTCGCTCTCTTTTTGGAGACTTGATCACGAGACCTTCTCTTACTTCAAAATCCTCATGCTGGCCAATGGCTATCTTGGGTTATTCAACCTGTTACCTGCTTTTCCGATGGATGGTGGCCGGATGCTCCGTAGTTTGTTGTCATTGCGTATGGACAGGACCGCTGCTACGCGTATTGCATCCTTTGCAGGTCAGAGTATTGCCATCATTATGTTTGCCATCGGAATTTCCAGAAGTCAGCCGACATTGACGCTGATTGGTGTTTTTATCTTTTTTGCGGCCCGACAGGAGTACCAGGTGCTGGTGCGACAAGCTCGCATGCAGCGGATTCGTGCAGCGGATCTCATGGACCCAATCGATCATCAGTTTTTTCTGGGCCAGACGCTGGATACAGCACGCCAGATCATTTCTTCGTTGAAAGGCCAGGCGTTTGTAGTGTGGTCGCGGCCGGGTATTCCGGCGGGCTTCATCACAAGGGAACAGTTGTTAACTGCTGATGTCGTACCGGGTGAAAATCTGTATCTGGATGAAAAGATGGTTCCGACCCCAATGGCCGTTGCCCCGGAACTTTCCGCCTCACAGCTCTTTACGCTGATGCAGCAGCACAAAATCCCGGTTGTCCTGGTCTATGATCAGGTGCAGTATATAGGAATCATTCCTTGGGAAAAAGTGACCGGACTGCTCAGGTGAGCCGTCCTGCCATTAGCCTTTTTTCAGCCTCGCTTTGACCAATTCAGTGAGATCGTCACTTTCCTCCGCCCAGAGCAGAGCTCCATTGACGCTGGTATCAAAGATCATGGTATATTTTCCTTCCTGCCCGATGAGTTGGATGACACTATCCACTTCGGTCAGAATGGGTTGAAGAAGTTCTTCACGCTTTTGCATGACTGCAAACTGTAATTGCTGCTCCTCCGTACCCAGGGCTTCCTGTTCTTTCTGGAGCTCCTGTTGACGGGTTTGGGCTGACACCCGGGACAATGTGCCGGCATTGACTTCTTCCATAAAAAACATATACCTGGACTCAAACGACCGGACTTTGGTCTCGAAAGACTCCATAATTCCTTTTCGGTAGGTTTCAAGTTCGGTATTCGCGGAAGCGACAGCAGGGTGCATTTCGATGACCACGGCTGTATTGAGATGCCCAAATTTTTGAGCGGACAGAGAAGTAAACATAAAGGTCATGAACAGGACCCCTACAATGTTGAATTGAATTTTCATGGCAGGATGATACGTCGGTAATGAATGATTTCAGGAAAACGTCCGGCAGAGATATTTTGCAATACTCCGGGACTCTTTTTTTTAGGTGAATAACATACAAGAATTAACGCATACATATCCGCTACTTGTTTAGCGGTTTAAATATGTGCTTACACGTAAGTTACGCCTCTTTCTTACTTTCTTCAATGGATTTGCGCTCAGCTTCGCGCATTCCTTCCTTGATTTCGGATTCGATGCTGTTGCGGGCACTATTAAATTCCCGGATACCTTTTCCAAGGCCCCGCATGAGTTCGGGAATTTTTTTACCTCCAAAAAGCAAGAGTACCACGAAGAGGATGATCACCCACTCCATACCGCCCGGGAGGCTCAAAAACAATAAGTTGCTCATTGTCAAATCATTTAAACAGGATAACAAAGATACGGTAAAAACAAGTTCGGCAGGGTGAAATATGTGAATGATTCGTAAAAGTGAAATAAAGGAAGATTACCCTTCCTTCTTCCGGTAGATACAATCCAGGTCCCGGCCCAGGCCATCATAGTCCAGCCCGTACCCGACCACAAAGTCATTGGGGATCGAGATTCCTTCATACCGAATCGGATCCGGGTATTCGTAAGCTGCCGGTTTTTTGAGAAGGCAGGCCACTTCGAGACTGGCCGGATGATGCTGAATTAATTTTTCTTTCAGAAAATGAAGGGTATGGCCTTTATCTACGATATCCTCCACAATGATCACATGCTGACCTTCCAGCGCTGTCTGCCAGAGAAAATGCTCCCGGATCGTACCCGAAGATGAAGTGCCGGCATACGAACTGAGCTTGACAAAATCGAGCCGGATCGGCACCGAGATTTGACGCACCAGATCTGCCGCAAAAATAAAAGCACCGTTGAGTACGATCAGCAATACGGGATTCAATCCTGCATAATCCTGGTCAATCATCGCAGCAAGGTCATTGACCTTATTTCTGATCTCCTCTGCAGAAATAAAGGGTTCAAACATAAGATCATGCAACCGGACATTCCTCATGGCCGGATCCCATACTGATCGATCAGATATACCAGCGATGTGAGTGCTGCAGCTCCGGATGCCAGTTCGCGGGGATGTACATTTTCTAAAACATCCAATGCGGAATGGTGAAAATCAAAATACCGTGCATTATCAGGACGCAAACCGATGAGCAGGCCGGCGGTGGGTTTGAGGGGTCCGATGTCCGCTCCGCCACCACCTGGCAGCAATTCAATATCATAGGGACCCAGAAGGCCGATGTAGGTTGACATAAAAGCCAGGGCACTGTCGAGCCGTATGTGTTCGCCGGCAGAACACCCAAATGCCTGAGGTGTAGACCCACCTCCATCAGACTCAATCGCAGCCAGATGATACTCTTGTTTTTGAATCGCTTCCGCTGCATAAGTCTTTCCGCCCTGCAATCCGTTTTCTTCATTCATAAACAAGACACACCGGATAGTCCGTCTGGGTTTGTATCCGATCTTCTGCAACTGGTAGATGACTTCCATTGCATGTACACAACCGGCTCCATCATCATGGGCTCCTTCACCTATATCCCAACTATCCAGATGGCCACCGACCAGAATGATCTCATCCGGAAACTCTGAGCCGCGAATTTCCGCGATTACATTATGTGACAGCACTTCGCCTTTCATCTCGCACTGCGTAGAGATGAGAACCTCCACAGGTCCTTTCTTGATAGCATCACTGAGCCGGTTGGCATCAATGGTGCTGACGGCTACGGACGGTATATTCTGCACCTTATCGGAAAGGTTGGTCATGCCCGTATGCGGATAGTCATCCAGACGACTGGATAGGGAACGAACAATAGCTGCACGAGCCCCTTTCTCTGCAGCTACTACGGGGCCATTGGCACGCTGATCCGCAGCACCGCCATACGCTGAAAACGTACTGATCAGGCCCATGTCCATTGGCCGGTTAAAGAATACGATTTTGCCCGCCACTGCTGCATCCGCCATATCTCTGAGCTCATCCAGCGATTGCACTTCAATGACTTCAGCCGATACGCCACCCGGACCTGTACCTGGTGAATTGCCCAAAGCCAGCGCTTTGAGTTGCACAGCCCCAATTTCCCGGTTGATCATAATCACCTGTTCTCTGGCACCACGTTCCCAATGCGGCACCATGACTGGTTGCAGCCAGACGGAGTCCGGATGAAATGATTCGAGTACAGATTTCGTCCAGGCTACAGCACGATTTGCCCCTTCAGAACCACTCAGTCGATGGCCTATGTCCTTGCAGAGTGTGGTGAGCCAATCATACGCTTTGAGTTCGGTGTACGATTGTCGATAAAAGTCCCGAATCTGAAAAGCAGCTGAATCCTGAGAGACCTGAGCACTGCCTGTCAGCGGCAGCATCAGGATGAACAAGAAGAGGTAACGCATGGGGGTAAATATAGGAAGCTTTACTGGATGGAGTTGCCAGTCGAAGCACAGCGAAGATTCCGACCGTGAGGCGGAAAGCCAGATGCCTTATTTAGATGCCAGAGCAGAAGATACCAGATGCCAGATTGAATGCTGCCGGATGGCACAGATACCAGATCGAAGCACAGCATAGATT
>JBGTGP010000016.1:0-29697 GCA_041746735.1 Saprospiraceae bacterium | reverse complement strand
TGTACCTCCATATCGGTATGCCATGAATGGAAGTGCCTACACCACAGACCCGACATTTGACGGGCTGGATGGTGGACTCTATCACCTGACCGCTCTGGATGCCAATGAATGCGAGGCTGGAGAGTTGATCTGGATTAAGGCACCAGTACAAGTGCAAGTGGATCTTGGTGGTGATCAGCATATAGCATCAGGCGATACAGTGCGACTGGAGGCAATGGTCAATGTGCCGTTGGATTCGATCAGTCTGGTGACGTGGACTGGAGCAGGGACTGCGCCTTGCACCAACTGTATTACACAGACCGTAGTACCCGTGATCACCACCTCCTATTCCGTTGTAGTGATTTCTGTAGATGGTTGTTCGGACCGGGATGATATGACGGTCTATGTGGATCGTGATGATGACATCTATGTTCCGAATATTTTTTCTCCGAATGGAGATGGTATCAATGACAGGTTGATGATCGGGGCTGGGCGGGATGTAGAGATGATTCAATCGCTGGTGATTTTCGATCGGTGGGGCACGATGGTGTACGCTGCCAATGAGTTTGCACCGAATGATGTATCTGTGGCCTGGGATGGCACGAGCAGAGGACAGACGCTTAATCCCGGGGTGTTTACGTACAGGGTGGAGGTTAGGTTGTCAGGTGGAGGGGGATTTGTGAGGTATGGGGATGTCACTTTGGTCAGGTGAGTGGTGAGTGGGGTGCTTCGACCCGCTTGACACATCCTCGTGCTACAGCTCAGCAACCGTGATGAGTGGTGTGCTTCGACCTGCTTGACACATCCTCGTGCTACAGCTCAGCAACCGTGGTGAGTGGTGAGAGGTTGACCACGCCTGAAATAGGTTGACATTAGATTCGGCTATTGGATACGGCCGGTGTTCCGGGAACGAGATCTTGGGCGACCCCTTCAGGGTCGAAGGTGGGGGTTGTGCCTCGGACCCCGGGTTGCGACCCGGGGTTATAGATGGGTAAGCCCTTCGGGCTTATGTGGGGTGAATGTGTAGGGGCGGGTCGCGACCCGCCCCAACACATTCACCGCGATCTGCCCCTAATCACTCGCCATGATCTGCCCCTACACATTCACCACGACCTGCCCGTACACATTCACCACGACCCGGCCGGACGTATGATCCCCTCGGCCATGTCTTTACCTTTTACCCTTCACCCTTTACCCCACTTGCGCGCAGTACGCGCAAGAACGTCCCTTTACCTTTTACCCTTCACCCTTTACCCCACTTGCGCGCAGTACGCGCAAGAACGTCCCTTTACCTTTTACCCTTCAACCTTTACCCCACTTGCGCGCAGTACGCGCAAGAACGTCCCTTTACCTTTTACCCTTCACCCTTTACCCCACTTGCGCGCAGTACGCGCAAGCCCTTTATTCCTTCCGGATATATGCCGCGATTTTCGAAGCTTTGCGTGCCGGAAGCCATGACGCAAGTGTACCGATCATAAAGACCGTAAGGGCTACAATCAGAATATCGATATATCGCATTTCAATCGGGTAGGAGTCGACCACAAACCCATCGGGGATCGGGACAATGCCAAAATGCTTCTGCAGCAGGTAAAATCCTACTGCCAGAAGAATTCCAATACTAAGGCCCAGCAGACAGATCATCCACCCGGAGCGCATAAAGATCTTACGAACATCCGACGGCGCTGCGCCCATCGATTGCAGAATCGAGATGTCCTTTTTCTTGTCCAGTACGATCATCCATAGCGCACTCACCAGATTAAAAGAAACTATGATCAGGGTCAGGGACACCACCGCAAAGGAAATCCATTTTTCAATATTCATCAATTTGAAAAAGGCGGCATTCTGCTCATCCTTATTCTTTACCAGCACCTGATGATCAAAAAGGGCTTCCAGTTTTTCTTTGAGTTTTTTGGTATTCGCTTCCGGATGCAGACGCATTTCGATAGCGGAAACCGCATCCGGATCGTCGATCAGCGACCGGATAAAATCAAGTGAGACAAAAACATACTGGTAGTCATAATCCTGTTTGATCGAAAAGCGTCCGACGGGATAAGCGTACTGGACACGAAATGGTTTGTCCAGCGGCCCACGTTGCTTTCGGTTGGGCAAGTAAACCGACAGGGATTCGTATGGGTTGAGAGGGTTGACATTGAGTCGGGTGGACAGTCCTGCCCCCATGATGGCCAGTGATGCCTCGCCCTGCTGCAGGATAAATTTTCCATCCAGCATGACACTGTCGATAGAGGTGACATGACGAAACATGGTGTCCACCCCTTTAAGCGTGCAGATATCCTGGCTTCCGTCATAGTCCAACAAAGCTGTTTCCTCCAGGGTAAGGCTCAGTTCCGCCACATCTGGCCAGGACCGAATCTCTGCCAATGAAGTGGAGTCAGGACTGAAAAATTTACCTTCCCTGGGATAGACCTTCAGGTCGGTATAGATCGAATTGTACAGACTTTTCAATAGATCTTCAAAGCCATTGAATACCGACAGGATCAACAACAGGGCGGCCGCTCCAATCGAAATGCCGACCATCGATATCCCCGTGATGATATTGATGGCCTGAAAGGATTTCCGGCCCAGCAGATACCGTCTTGCGATGAGCCAGGTGTAGGAGAATCTCATCCGTGCATCTGTTGAGAAGGCGTATAGCCTTTGTAACCCTGGATGGCTTTATACGCACGGCTGTGTATTTTCTCACGGATACGCAGTTCCTTGAGTTTGTCATTTCGCATGGTGGGAAAAGTGCGATTGGAAAGAAAAATATAGACCAGGCGGGTTTCCGGATCGTTCCAGGCGCATACGCCGGTAAATCCCGTATGACCATAGGTCCGTTCGGATGCTTCTCTTGCCGTCAGCAAATTTTTTTCCGGATTCAGTTCTTTCATGTCAAAACCGGTGCCACGTCGTGTAGATCTTTTATAGCGTGTCGTATAGGCATCGAGCAAGGATGATTCCACATAGCGCTGGCCTCCGTATTCGCCTCCATTCATCAACATCTGAAAAAGGGCGGCCAGATCTTCCGCATTAGAAAACAAACCCGCATGACCACTGACGCCACCGAGCATCGCGCTCGACATATCATGCACATACCCCTTTAGCATCTGCTGTCGAAAATAGCTGTCCACTTCCGTGGGCACAATTTCATCGGTTGCAAACCTTTTGAGCGGTAAAAAGCCAATGCGGTCCAATCCCATGGGCTTGTAAAACACACTGTCCACATAGTGGTCCAGCGTCACCCCGGTGCGAAGACGAATGATTTCAGCCAGCATAATAAACCCCAGGTCACTGTATACATACTGCCCTTCTTGGTTGAGCGGGCTGTTCCGTATTTGTTTCCGGATATCATCGAGATAGCTCGTATCCATGTACATCCCCGGTGCAACGGAGATGCAATATTGGGCACCAGGCAGATCACAGTAGATCTCAGGTATGTAGGCGGGTCTCCCATTTTTCCCGGGGATGGTTTTTTCAAAAAATGGAATATAGGACTGTAACCCCGCATGATGCGACATGACTTTGCGCAGCGTCATACTTTTTTTATTGCTCCCTTCCAGCCAGGACAGGTAGTCTCCCAGTGACGCATCAAGTGAAACAATGCCTTCCTCATCCAATCGCATTATAGAAAGAGTAGTAGCGGCAACTTTTGTCAAAGAGGCTACATCATAGAGATCGGTCAGATAGACCGGATGACTCTCCTCGTAAGTATGTTGTCCAAATGCTTCCCGGTAGATGATCCTGCCCTCCCTGGCGATCAGTACTTCACAACCAGGGGCAGCTTTCATCCGGATCATCTGCTCTGCAATACGCCGGATCAGGTGAAGACTGTCAGAATTCATGCCCACACGCTCCGGTACACTATAGCCCAGTCGTTCCAACGAAGGGGTCATATAACCGTGTCCGACTGGAAATATATTGCTGGCACTGACCGGCAGTTTGCCTTTACAACCAAATACACCCATCAATCCCTGGGCCGTAATATCTTCGGCTTCGGGACTATCCTCATACGCCATAATGACATGGTCGATGTTTTCAAAATATTTAAGCGCGTATGGATTTCCAAATACTGTCAGTATGATCTCCTGCTGACGATTGATGTTTTGAACCAAACTCAGGATGTCCTTGGTCAGCCCAAAATTGGCGGATGGTTTGTTGCTCAGATGATGTATGGAGACCAGCACCCGGTCATACGCCTTGAGCTTTCGTAACAGGGAAACCACGTCCACGCCTTTAAGGGTATGTGGAATATGGTAATGATCTGCTTTCATATAGGAATCCAGCCGGGATTGAAAATGGGTTTTACTATTACTGCCCAGTGCCAGTGTGGCCGTGCGGGATGTGGTGACATTGACAATGGGGATCAGGGCTCGCTTGTTTTGTGCGACGGTCACCGCCAGCTCGATCAATTTATGTTTGACCCCGATGGCATTGGGATTGAAAGCCATTTTAGCGGCATGTGCCGCATCCGGCAATGTCATTTGATGTAACCCCAATTTATATTTGGCGATCAGGATTCGTCGTACACGATCGTCCAATTGGCGGGCATCAAGCAGGTTTTTAGTAAAAGCCTCTTTGAGGCCTTTAAATGCCAGGTCCATATTTTCCGGCAGGACCAGCATATCATTGCCAGCTTCAAACGCCATGATGGCGACTTCATCTGCGTTGAAATGTTTCGTCACGCCTTTCATTTCGAGCGCATCCGTGAAGATGAGACCTTTAAATCCCATTTCATTTTTCAGCAGATCCTGTACAGCTTTGACGCTGAGGGTGGTGGAGATATGGTTGCGGTCATCCAGCGCCGGTACATGAAGATGGGCTACCATCATGCCGGTCATGCCCGCCTCAATGAGTTTTTTAAACGGATAGAGCTCAACGTCGGTCAAGCGTTCCATAGAATGGGATATCAGGGGCAGATCCAGATGCGAATCAGTGTCGGTATCACCATGCCCCGGAAAATGTTTACCGCATGCCATTACCCCTGCAGCTTCAAGGCCTCGCATGTAGGCGATAGCACATTGAGCTACCTTCTCCCGGTCTTCTCCAAAGGAACGATCACCTATAACAGGGTTGAGGGGATTGTTGTTGATATCTGCGACAGGTGCAAAACTGACATGTACGCCCAGGGCTTTCAATTGTTGACCAATCGCAAATCCCATGGCCTCCAATTCACGTTCATCCTGAATCGCTCCGAGCATCAACTGTCGGGGAAAGGAGAGCCCTTTGTCTTTGAAGCGCATGCCCAATCCCCACTCTGCATCCATGGTGATCATCAGCGGGACTTTACTCTGGGTCTGGTACCTTGTAGTCAAAGCAGCCTGCTTTTCTGGTGTGCCCTGAAAAAAACACAAGCCACCTACATGATACTTCCGGATCTGGCTGGAGACAGACTGCATATGGTCGTCCCCCAGATCCGAGTGCGCCCGGATGATAAAGAGTTGTCCTATCTTTTCTTCAATCGACATTCCCTTCAACCTGCTATCTGCCCAAACAGCAGCCAGTGAGTCCTGTGCCACAATGGGTGCAGGCCTGACAAGGATCAGGAGCAGAAATAGGGTATGAAAAAATAAGTTCAACATTTCTTGCCGTCTATTGCAGGTTTTTCAGTTGCGGTAAATTAGGATCCAGATTTCGGGCCGTTTCAAAGCTGGCCCGGGCAGCTACTTCGTCACCAGACTGGCGGTATGCGATTCCCAGATTGAAATGCGCTGTTGCATTCTTGGGGACGAGTTCAATCTCTTTTTTAAAATAACCGATTGCTTTTTGGACTTCTCCTTTCTGGCCATGGGCTACGCCCAGCAAGTGATACGTCTCATAATCGTCCGGCAAATACTGAACCGCCTCCTGTAATAACGTAATTGCGCCGGTAAGATTTTGGTGCGTCTCTCCCTGCAGTTTGCCCAGGTCCCGCAATGCCACCCCCAGATTGCGCTTTCCTTCCTTGTATTCCGGATCCATTTTCAATACATGACGGAAATAAGTCACGGCCTGATCCAGATCACCGAGATGAAAATAACTGTTACCCAGTAACAAGTAACCGAGTTTATAGTTGGGGTGGATCTCCAGAGCACGCTTGAGGTAGGTCTGGGCTTCCGTGAGCATTTCTTTGCGCAATACCGGATCTTTTTCCAGTTCAGAACGGGTGATCAGATCGCCACCCACGGCATTGAGCAGCTTGGCGCTACGGGTGGAGGTCCTGATATCGGTCGTAAAAAGTGTACTGTTGTTCTGCCAGACCCGGCTTCGTACGAGCGTCCAGCCACTAAATGTGAGTAGTAGGATCAGGCCGGTGGCGGTGGCGGCTTTTTTATAACCCGACTGGGAAGCACGAGCGAAGGCGTATCCTGCGAGGATCGCAAAACCGATAGAGGGCAGGAAGGCAAAACGTTCGGACATATTGGTACCAATGGGGAAGAGAATGTTGGACGTCACGGACATCGTGCAGACGTAAAAGAGAATCCCCATCGCCCACCACGATCTTTCCTTCCAACCCCGGATCACCGCATAGAGAAGTCCAAGCCACACCAGTAGGGAGAGGAGGACAAATGGTTTACCCCAGTGCTGAATGTCAATATGCCGGGGATAGTAATCGTGCGTCAGCGGATAGGGAAAGACCAGAAGTTTGAGGTATTTGCCCATGGTATAGACGATCGTAGCGGATTTTTCACCGGCTGAAAAAGGCACATAGTTCCCATTTTCAATCTTGAGAAATGGGTTATTCATCAGTTCCTTGGGTGCCTCACCCGGACTCCATCCGGTGACTGCCCCCCGGATCACGATGAAAAGTAGGGAAGCAACGACAATAGGCCAGATGGCGGAGACCCATTTGACACCCGGGGATTTGTGGTACCACCATAGTGTCAGTGGAGCGATGGCCAGCATGGTGATGACATTTTCTTTGGAGAGCATACCTGCCAGAAAGAGGACTGCAGCTCCGATACGGGTGGCTAGCGGTTGAGGGTCACGTTCGGCCCGGATGAGCAGCCACAAGCCGGCGATGGCGCCGAGGGCTGCTATGATTTCATCCCGGCCCTTGATATTGGCGACGGCTTCGGTATGAATCGGATGCACGGCAAAAATCAGGGCGCCCCAGGCAGCAGCCTGTAGGGCAGCAGCCCCACCAAGCCGGGGTGTCATCCACTCCCGTAAAAAGCCAAAGAGAACCCAGCACAGGACACCATACCACACGGCATTCATCAGGTGGCTGAGCCAGGGCTTGGGTCCTGCGAGGTCATATTCGAAGGCAAACATAGCCGGCGTCAGCGGCCTGTACCGCCCACCACTGACCAGGCGCGTTTTGGCCGGATCTTTGAAGTAGCCATAGAACGTGTCATAGGAAAATAGCCCGGGTATCCCTTTGATACCTTCGGTGGTAAACATATTTTCGTTGATCACGATCGCATCGTCCTGGGTATAGTCAAACCCGGATGTCTGCACATACAGCAGGAATCCAAGGAGTGCAAAAAGGCGTCCCAAGTAAGAGGTCGGAATGCCAAGCCAGGAAGAAGGAAGTGTCGTCTTAGGTGTTTTCTTTAATTCTTTAGCCACACGCGGTCAGGTCTGAAGAATCAAATTTCGTAAAAAAGGGAATACGCGGAAAAGCCTTATTCGCATTTGCTGAGCACTATCATCGCCAGCATACGGGCGACAGCGATATTGGTGGAAGGGTCATCGCTGAGATCGGCTATAATTTTAAAATGTACACGACCACGGAGGACGATCAACTCACTGGACTTAATATCCCAGGAAGCAGCATCACCTATGCCCTCCACATTTTCATATTTCACTTCGCGGGGTACAGCGGTCATCAGGGCATCGCCTGCTTTCTGCTGGGATCCGGTCAGGTTTTTATCTTCCATTTCTCTGGCCATGATCTCTCTCATCTTTGATTCTTCGTCCGGTGTCAGATCACGATAGGTGCTTGTAAAATGGGCAACAGGATCTTTGATCCGCTCATGATAGAATGTCAGGCTGCCAACGCCGATTCTGTCAGGCCTCGGCACGGTCATTTCGCGGTCAGCGACTTTTACAGTTCGGGTACGGGTACTTTCCCATTTGTAAAAACTGGCCTGGTAGAACTTCGGTACTGCTGTGGCATATTCGTGTTCAGCCGTGGCTGGCATGGCCGGGAAAGCTGCGTTCGCTTCCTCTCGTTTCAACAAGTCGTTGAGTTTGCTTTCATACTGTTTAAAACACGGAGCCGGGTCTTCAAGTCCGGCAGATGAATCCAACGATGATGTAGTAACGGGCGCAACATACAGCGCTAAAGCAAGTAGTGGGCAGAAGATCATAGTCACCTATATTTAGTAAAGCAGATATAGGTAAAGATACAATTATCTTCCATCTCCCTTCCGATCCAGGAGATGTACCCTTTCCAGCACCGAATCCAGGTTTTTTAGCAGGCCCTCTTGACGGGCTTTGCGTTCCACCACTTTTTTGACATCTTTCCCGATCCGGTCATCAAGATCCTCAATGGCATTGACCAGCATATTGTTGAGCTGGACGCTTTTGCGTCGATTCCACCAAAAGAGAATTCCAATAATGATTCCCATGACGCCCAGTCCCATCACGAGGATATCCTGGATGTCTCCAAAAAGTTTGTTTTTGTTGGGGTCGTTTTGGATTTCTTCAAAAATGGCCCGCACGGCCGTCCGGACGATGGTATCGACCTGAGGTCTGATTTTTGCCGCGATGAGTTCGTTGGCTAATTTGCTGCCTATGTCCTGGACATCGATGCCATGAAGTGAGCGATTGATAAAAGCTGACATGGAGTCAGAGGCGGTTACGGAAAAAACGGAAAGGAACATCGACTGGAGCCGGGCTTTGTGTGCAGGTGATGTCAACTCGTACATCAGCTTCCGGATTTCCATCGAAAGGTCATCACCGGCCTGACGACTCACCGCTCCAATCATAGCTTTGAGACGTGCCTCCGTCTCCAAGTCAAGTATGGGTTCTATCGCGCCGGTGGTAAGATTACGGGCCATAGGACCCGGATCCAGTTGGGTGAAACTTTCATTCAGATAGCGCGTCAATGAGCGGCTGATCCTGGCCGCTATACTGTCGAGTTTGGCTTCTGATTCTTTTTCAGACATGCCTGTAAGTAAACCTGATGCCACCTCCATCATCATACTGTCGACCGGGACGAGTGCACTTCGGACCGACTTGATGTCAGACGATATCTGCATGGCGTCTTTCTTGATCGCGCCAAAATCATCCACGACCTGTCCGATCTTGCAGGACTGGCAAAAGATCAGTAGAAAAAAAGTATAGCGTGTATATTTCATGGATTTGTATATGCTTTCAGTTTTGCGTGACCTTCAGGTGCGAAACGAAACTACTTCAGTCCCATCTTGATGATAAAGTCGTTGATAAAAGTATTATCAGGATCCATTTTTCGGCGCACGTTCACCCACGTCTCCCATCTGGGATAGTGTTTTCGGATAAAGTCAGGATTCAAATACAATTGGTTATTGATTTTCCCCCAATGAGGCACACCGCCCAGTTGCATCATACGGGTTTGATACTCATCCAGCATCTCAAAATCACCCACTGTATTGTGCAGGGTCGGCACATCGATATAGGCAGTCGGCAGCGGATGGGTAGTGGACTCCCGATAGGAGGACGCCAGATAGACTTTGGATGGCATGACAAATCGGACCGGGATGTGGGAAGGATGAAACCGGTCGGCGTACGTTGCGGCATATTCGGTATGCCGAAAGATGGATTCTAGTGCTTCGATGATCCGATGCTCCTCAGCCGGGAAAGCAAATTCGGCACTGATGCCATATTTGAGCACGGCAGCCCCACTCTGGTACAATACCTTATAGCTTTTGTCTGTATACGATTTCACTTTGGAAATCCGGAGACTCGTTTGAATTCGTTTAGCCGGACTACGGGGCTTGCGATTGAGCGTCTTCACCATATTTTCAATAATGGCCTCTCTGTTGCCGAACCACTTGGCCAGAGAGTTTCGTCGTCCCTGCCGGACGCCTCCCGGTGGGGGCGGTACGATATTTTGAACCACAATGGAGCACAGGTGGTCTCCTTTAATTTTATAGGGATTGACCCTAAAGGCCATAAAATGATTCTGAGACACCTGCTCCATAAAGGTTCTATCCAGCATCTGGCTTTTCAATTCTGACCAGTTCTCCAGATACCGGCGTTCGTTAATCCAAAAGGAGGGAATAACTTCCAGGACCAACTGATAGACAATCCCCATCGCACCAAAACTCAGAACAGCGCTATAGAAGGTATCATCATTCTGAATCAGCCTTATCTTGGGATGCTGCTGAGCATGATGTATGGGATCGGTGATCCCATCTGCTGGTTCAATCTGGATCAGTTCACTGCCCTGGCCCACCAGTCGCAACGCTCTCACCATGTCCGGAAATGCCGGTTTGTCAATTCCCGTACCATGTGTGCCGGTCATGAGGGCACCCGACAGGGTTTGGAAATCTACAGCACCCATATTGATCAGCGCAAGACCCATATCGTCGAGTAGCCTGTTGGTGCGCCTTATGGTCGTGCCTGCATCTGCCAGCACCAGGTGATGATCTGCGTATTCCGGGCGGACGAGTGGTGAGGCGTAGAGACTCACATTGCGCAGGGCTTTCATATCCATCAAAAAGTCATCTCCTTTGGCGGCTTCTGAAAAGGAGTGCCCTGAACCTACAGCGCGCACCCGCAATTTTTGAGCCTCAGCTTCTGAGATGATGGCCCGGATATCTTCTGCATTTTCCGGATAGAAAAAACGTAAGGGGGTGGCAGTGACGTTATTGGTGGCATTGTGCCAGGTATATCTGGTTTTAGAAATTTCAATTAATCGGGGATTCATCTTGTGCGATTTTTCAGATTGGGAGATATAAGCGGAAGGTCAGGCACGTCTGACATACATTTCACGATGATGACGGATCGACATCCATTCGGTGCTCAGACACAGTCCCAAATGGATCAGGATTGCCGGCCAGAGGCTGTTGGTGTGCAAGACGAGCCAGCAGGCAAGACTACCCCAAAGGATACTCAGTATTGTAAGCCGGTTGAGCTTGAAATAATGCGTCAGACTGTAGAGCGCCGTGCAGGCCACGATCGCCGGCACGGTATCCAGTTTATACAGGAGGGCCTGAAAAAGAAGTCCCCGATAAAAAAATTCATAGGCGACGATATACAACATCCAGGATAGCATGCTCAGGATGAGGATGGAGGGACGCCAGAAACGGACACGGAGTTCAGGATAGATTTCCAGACTTGAGGTGGATTTTGTGGCGAAAAAACTCATGACCAGCACTGTTGCCAAACCAATAGAAGTCCATCGTGCGACTTCCCCTGTCCATTGAAAGGAAATGTTCAAATCCGACCACACGGGATTGCCAATCCAGCAGGTACAGAAGATAATAAAGATTGGAATGCCAGCATAAATGAGCGCGGCAAGCGTCCGGCGCCTCAATATGCGGTGCACATAAGGCGGGTTGGCATCGTACATGATCTGATACCGTACAGGCAGTCGCAGGGAAGAAGAAAAAGCATACCAGATGATAAAGCCGATCGAGGCGGTGACCAGACAGAGAATCAGGAAAGCATTTTGCATCTCGGGTATCATATCAGAGGGCTTGAAGAAACGAGTGAATTGTAGTACGATGCTGGTCATAAATGTTGCCGGCATACGTTTGGATAGCTTCCAGTTGGGCCGGATCAGTCACATCAATTTTAAGTTTTTTATCGCGCAATACAGCAGGTGCTGAGACATCCTTGTAGTAGGCATTGATGCGTAAATAATTTTCGCGGGGCAAAATTTCCGCAGTGAGATATTGATTGGCCACCATGTTGCTGTCGATCACCAGGGAGATGAGATACCGCTGCCATTTGAGGAGTCCCCAATCCGGGTTTTTTAAATGCTTGTGCGGTACATAAGAAGCACCGGTACTTCCACAACCCAACGACAACAATCGGATGTCTGTAGCAGGTCGGGAAAGTCCCATTTTTCGGTTGGTCAACATCGAATCCCCTGCCGTGTCATCCTGTGCGTTGAGAGCGAATGCCACACCGAATGCGCAGGGATCATTGGCGTAATTCCCACCTTCGCCATAATGTTGGTAAATGGGCAGATTGACCGCCGCCGCAGAAGTACGCATGGCGATGTCAATCAGTTTTTCGTTTTGGTCACGCTGGTACACGGAAGAAAAAATCACGGGCTTGAATCCCGGTATATCGGAGGCAGAGAGATAAGGATTGAGTTCCAACGAAGGAATGAGAAAGACAGGTTTTTCACCATACCGGGAAAATACATCTGCCAGTGTTTTTTCTTCTCCTATATGTTTTTTGAGCGCTTCGCAAAGGCCTTTGTTGGAATATTTAGAGCGAAAGAGGTTCAGCGGATTGAGCAGGATGAATTGGCGGAAGAAATTTTTAGGCAGGAGATTGCGGGCTTCACGGAGATAGATCTGCTGAATGTGATGGCCGCTCAGGCCGGCAGCCAGAGCCGTAGCAATAATACCGCCAGTAGCACTCCCGATAATCACATCAAACAACTCCGTTACTGGCCGGCCATACTCGTTTTCAATACGCTGGATGATAGTAGCCGGAAAAAGACCGCGCGTACCACCACCATCAATAGACAGGATGCGGACTGGCATGGAAAGGTGGGTTAAAAGGTGAATAAGAAGTACTTCCTACGTCAAAAAATCAACAATTCCTTCCCGGGTGAAATGCAGAACCTAAACTACTACATTTATTGGAATAGCAAGGGAGATCCTGAACGAGTTCAAATACATGCCTGGAGGATGGCCCCTGTAGATCAATCCCGGACATCTCCTTTGAACAATGTCCATAATGTGGCCGGATAGTACCTTTAGCCCTCATATTTACCACCACATGTCCAGACCTACCCTATACCTGCTTGATGCCTATGCCCTGATCTTTAGAGCCTATTACGCGTTTTTGCGCAATCCGCGCATCAACAGCAAAGGCCTCAATACCAGTGCCATGTTTGGTTTTGTCAATGCCCTTGAGGAGGTGCTCAACAACCGAAAGCCATCGCATATCGCAGTATGTTTTGATCACAAATCCCCCAATGTCCGGGTGCAGGAATTCCCGTATTACAAAGCCAATCGTCAGGAAACACCGGAGGATATTCGTATTGCCGAACCCTATATCCGAAGTATCATAGAAGCTTATGGGATTCCTATACTGGAAGCTCCAGGATATGAAGCCGATGACGTGATCGGGACGCTCGCCAAGATGGCTGAGAAAAATGGCTACGATACCTTTATGGTCACTCCGGATAAAGATTTTGGTCAACTCGTATCCGATCATATTTTCATGTATAAACCCGCCAAGCAGGGTAACGGTCCTGAAATATGGGGCCCGAAAGAAGTGTGTGAAAACTATGGCATCAGGCGGCCTGAACAGGTCATTGATATCCTGGCATTGATGGGCGATACAGTAGATAATATCCCTGGTGTCAAAGGAATCGGGGAGAAAGGCGCCTCAAAGCTTGTCCATGAATGGGACACAGTAGAGAATATATACCAAAATATCGATCAATTTAAAGGTTCAACACGTGAAAAACTTGAAGCCAGCCGGCAGTTAGCGTTTGATTCAAAAAAACTCGCAACGATTCTGTTGGATGCACCTGTTCCATTCGATCCGGATAAGCTCATGATCGATCCACCAGATGCTGAAAAATTGTCTTCCATTTTCAGTGAGCTGGAATTTCGGACATTAGGGAAGAGAATTCTTGGTGACCAATTTGCGGTAAATGCACCCGTGGCTACAAAACCTTCAACGGGAGCTGTACAAAGCAACCTGTTTGAGCAACCTGGTGAAGAAGCAAGCGAAATCCCTTTATCCTCAGCCGGCAGGAATATCCATAATACACCTCACACCTATCACAGCGTCGTGACGGCACAGGATCGGGAAGCCCTGATCCGCAAACTCCTGACCACAGATGCCTTTGCTTTCGACACCGAGACGACAGGTCTTGAATCCCAAATGGAAATTGTCGGGATGTCGTTTGCGATTAAACCGGGTGAAGCCTATTACGTTCCTTGCCCACTGGATTTTGAAGGAGCCAAGGCAATCGTATCCGAGTTTCTTCCTGTTTTTTCCAATCCAAAAGCATTGAAGATCGGGCACAATATCAAATTTGATATGAAGGTCCTCCGACTTTACGATGTGGTGGTGGCCGATCCAATCTATGATACTATGGTGGCACATTTTATAGCAGATACACATATCCGGCACAAGATGGATGTGATGGCGGAAGCTTATCTCGGATACACGCCCGTGTCGATTGAGGAGCTGATAGGTAAGAAAGGGAAAAACCAACTTTCCATGCAGGATATTGATCTCGCTCGGATCACGGAGTATGCCGCTGAAGATGCTGATATCACGCTCCAGCTTAAGTCTATTACAGATCAACTGCTCAGCGAGGTACAGGGTGAGACATTGGTCCGAAAGCTTGAGTTTCCGTTGATCCATGTGCTGACCGATATGGAGTTTGAAGGGATCGGTCTCGACGTGCCGTTCCTGAATGCATACTCAGAGACGCTCGGCACTGAGCTGTATGAGATGCGGGACCGGATCTACAAAATCAGTGGGGTGGAGTTCAATCTCGATTCGCCGAAGCAATTGGGAGATATTCTCTTTGAGCATCTGAAGATCCCCTATAGTGGTTCGAAAACAAAGACCGGTCAATATGGTACCAGCGAAGATATACTGGCACTTCTCAAGGACGAATATGAGATCATTGATCATATACTCAACTACCGCGAATTGGCCAAGCTCAAGTCGACGTATGTAGATGCTTTGCCGTCGCTGATCAATCCAAGGACGGGTCGGGTGCATACGACATTTGGGCAGACCATTGCCGCCACCGGCAGACTGGCATCTAATAATCCCAATCTACAGAATATTCCGATCCGGACAGAGCGGGGCAGAGAGATCCGAAAGGCCTTTATACCCCGGGATGATGATTTCCTGATTTTCTCGGCGGACTATTCCCAGATCGAATTACGGATCATTGCGGCTATCACACAGGATGAGGGCATGATGGAGGCCTTTCATCGCGGGGAGGACATTCACGCGTCTACGGCTGCCAAGGTCTTTGGGGTGCCGCTGGAAGAGGTGTCCAAGGAGATGCGTCGTCGTGCCAAGGCCGTTAATTTCGGACTGGCATACGGGCAATCTGCTTTTGGCCTGGCCCAAACGCTAGGGATCACACGCAGCGAGTCGAAAGAAATCATCGATAATTATTTTTCAAAATTTCCCGGCATCAAAAAATATATGACAGAGACCGTGGAGTTTGCCCGACAACATGGATATATCGAGACGATCCTTAAACGTCGCCGGTATCTTCGGGATATCAATTCTAAAAATCCCACCGTCCGGGCCCAGGCCGAGCGCAATGCAATCAATAGTCCTATACAAGGCTCAGCAGCCGATATGATCAAACTCGCGATGATCCACATCCACCAGGATATGATCTATCAGGGGCTTAGGTCCAGAATGCTACTGCAGGTGCATGACGAATTGGTGTTTGATCTCTATAAACCGGAGGAAGCTGCCCTACGTGCATTAGTGGAAGACAAGATGAAACACGCTCTGCCGGATTTACCAGTTCCCATTGAAGTTGGAATGGGCGTCGGAGAAAATTGGCTGGAGGCGCATTGAAAGGGCTCCTTCATTAATTCAGTTAGCTTTGCAGCCTTCAGTAAAATTCCTTATTATGACTTCGTTTCGATTGACATTTTTGCTGGTGCTTTTATGGTCCTGCATGACAGCCCAATATCCACTCACAGTTTCAGCCTTCGATTTTACGGCAACACCTGTCAGGCAGATTGCTATAGGTGATGCTGACGATAATGGACTTGTAGATATCTATCTGATTGCAGAGGGACTTTCCCAAATCACCCGGCTGACGAATCAGGGTAATGGTATAGACTTCACGGCTGACCTCTATCATGCCCTTTCTTCCGAGCCCGTTTCCCTGGGTGTGCTCTCCTTGAATGGGGGAGATGATTTGTATTATACGCTCGAAGGAGAGCCGGGGATGTTTACATTGTTAGGAAAAGACACCTGGAACAATGAGAAGGATGCCGGCCCTGTTTTGTTTGACCAGGTTTTGGGGTTGAGTCAGGCGCATCTCAACCAGTTTAACTTTTCCAACCTGGTGGTGGCATCCGACCAGGATCATCATCTTCATTTTGTACAGATCGTCGCCGGATCTTTCAATATCATTCAGATCCTGTCCGGGTATACGTTTGATCCCAATACGGTAACGGGCCTGATCAGTACCTTTTCGTCAGGTGACCGGATTGATTATATCCTTCCTGATGTGGCCGCCGGTCAATTGCTTATGGGGTCAACACAACTTGGCTTTCCACTTGCGGAATACAATGATCAATTGGAACTTATAGATGCGGATTTGCAACATCCTGTGGCGTCTCTTTCCTATACCGATCCCGGGGGTACACAGATGATGTTTGTTTTGGATACCGGCACTCAACAGATATATAAGTATGTGCGCCAGGGAGGATCGTTTTTGAGAACGACTATCGATACCGATTTTTCTGACCCGGTCACCATGGCGATGGGATTTATAGATCAGGATGCATTTCCCGATCTGGTCGTAGCAGATGGGAAGAACCTCTGGCTTCTGTCCAATGCTCCTTCACGCAGTGGATCCCTTCAACCTGAACTCATGATGACGTATGACGAAGTGATTGATGTTCTTATAGTGGCCGATGTCAACGGAGATGGACTGGGCGATATCATCACGGTCCCGGTGACACGGGATAAAATACTGGTTTCCCGAAATGATCTTTTGTTGAATGCCCGTGAGGTCACTGCGCTATCGCTGGGATATTGGCCTAATCCGACAGGAGATCAATTATATTTTCCAGCAGGCATACAACCAGATGAGGTGGAATTCATCGCCCTTGACGGGCAAGTATTTTTACCGGTTATTCAAAATGGAACGATCGATTTGAGATATATGCCGTCAGGTGCGTACATGGTCCGAACCAAAATGAATCAACAGGTATACCTGGATAAGATCATCATTCAGTCTGCACACAAATAAAGAGGCACTCCTATTACACAAGATATTTTTGGATCGCGGCAATAAAACTTTGCATTTCTTCCGTCGTCCCGATGCTGACACGGGTCCAACCTGGCATATAGTCGTAGCTCCGGATCAGGATATTTTCACGGGCCATCGCTTCCACGGGATCTACAGAGAATTTTTCGTTTTGGAAATAGATGAAATTCGTTGCGGAGGGCATATACCTTACACCCCAGCTGTCGAAAGCTTTGGAAACCATATCACGCCCTTCGATGATCTTGTCTCGGCTAAAGGTTTCAAACACGGGATCATGCAGGCAGGCCAACGCTGCGGCAGCGGCGGTTGAGGACAGTGTCATACCCCTGCCCGTATGAAAATTTTCCAGCAACCGGATGGTGACGGGATTGGCCAGAGCATATCCGATACGTAGTCCCGCGAGCCCATGCACCTTTGAAAAGGTCCTGCCAATAATAATATTAGGGTACTGATCGACGAGTCCAACCATACTGCTGTTCCTTCCATGGGGACTGAGTTCGACATAAGCTTCATCCACATAGACCGGATATGTTTTGGCCTGTGCTTCACAAAATGTTTTGAGCTGATCATGCGGTATTTCTATGCCGGTCGGGTTGTTGGGATTACATACAAAAATAAGCCGTGTCTGCGATCCGGTGGCTTTCTCCAGGCCTGGAAGATCATATTGATAATCTTGGTCCAATGGTGTCCGGGCCCATCGGCACCCAAGTCGCTCGGCAAATAGCATCAGAAAGTCAAACGTGGGATGACAAGCAACCAGCTCACCGCCATGCAGACCAAAAGCTAATCCCGCCAGTCCTAATAGTTCGGTCGAGCCCGCCGTTAGCAATACGTGGTCCGATGTCAGGCCTTCCCGTCTTGCGATTTCTTCCCGCAATTGGGCCGTAAATTTTCGGGGATACCGGTTCGCTTCAGACAAACTTTCAATGATCGCTTTTTTTGCGGCCTCACTGGGGCCATAGGCATTCTCGTTGGACGCCAGCCGAATGACACCTGAAGTGTCTGATGGTCCGGGTACGGAGTTACCGATATCCGGTAGATACCAGCGGCTTACAGGGAGAATAGCTGCAGCCATGGCACTACGTTGCAACCAGGCACGACGAGAAAGCGAAGTGGTCATGATGTTGATGGATTAAAAAGTGAATGTAATCAAAAATTAAACCCTGGATAATAGCATTTGGCCCAAAGTAGAGTGCGATAATCGACATCAGGGCGAAAAGGAATCTGAACATCGGAGTACGATGCGATTCTTTTTGTCTTATCATTATACCATGGAATGGTTCTGGATCATTTTGGGGATTCTGCTCTGCGTTGGTGGCATACTCGGGAGTTTGTTGCCCCTTATACCCGGACCACCGATAGCGTATCTCGGACTTCTGGTGCAACAATTCCGCGAGCCAGATCCATATTCGGGTCAGTTTCTTCTGATTTGGGCCGTACTGGTCATCCTGACGTTAGTACTGGATTATTTTATTCCGGTATGGGGAACCAAGAAGTTTGGAGGCACCAAATATGGTGTGTGGGGCTGCACTTTGGGTTTTCTGGTGGCATTTTGGCTGGGACCCTGGGGCATCATCCTTGGCCCTTTTGCCGGCGCTTTCATCGGAGAGTATCTGGCCAATCGACACGCCAGAAACGCTTGGAAAGCCGCCTGGGGTTCTTTTGTGGGTTTTCTTTTGGGCTCTTTCCTGAAACTGGTGGCATGCTTTTTTATGCTGTACGCTATTTTTCAAAGTGTCTAAAAGCCTGCCTGGGGACTTTTAAATACCTGCATTAGGAAAGCTGAGCGTGAGGCGCGAGAAATAAAGTTAAATGAAATGTTGGCAGTTCTCAATAATATGAGGTCATAGTCCAGTACCCGTCATACGACTGAACTACCTGTTTGATCACCCGACCCAGGTCAGTCTAAATACACGAAAGGCAAACAGCCACGTGACTCGTCGTCGCGTGGCTGCTTGCCTTTACAATATGGATGTAAAATGAGTTGCTGTCAGCTCGTTTCCAGTCCTCCTTTTTTAGCGTCGCGCACCAGTTTTTTGCTAGCTGTGATCACGATCTCCACCCGTCGGTTGAGATCCCGGCCTTCGACGGTGTCATTGGTGGCAATAGGATCGGTTTCTCCATATCCTTTGATCATAAGCCTTTCGTTGGCCACAGATTTAGCCGCCAGATAATGTTTTACCGAGGCAGCTCGCCGTTCAGACAAATCCTGATTATATTTTTCAGGACCGGTATGATCCGTATGGCCTAATACCATGACCTCGGTATCAGGATATTTATTAAGCGTTGTGGCCAATTTGTCCAGATTGTTTCGCGTAGCGGTTTTTAAGGCATAGGAATCCACATCAAACAAAATTCCTGAATCAAAGGTGACAAGTATTCCTTCGCCTACACGCTCTACACGGGCACCTTCCAAATCCTGGCGTATTTTCTCAGCCTGCTTGTCCATATAACTACCAATGAGTCCACCGGCAATACCACCGACAGCTGCACCGATAATAATCCCGGCCGCCCTGTTGTTTTTGGAAAGCACTGCTCCTGTAGCGGCACCGGCACCGGCTCCGATGAGTACACCTTTGGTTTTCCTGCTTGAATTACAGGCAGGCATCAAGCCGATCGATAATATCATCAGCAACGTAAAAATTGATTTAAGCTTCATGGTCAAATGATTTAATTGGTTTATAAACACATACCATAAAGGGAAGGCCGGCAGGTGAACCCGAACCAGGAGAGAAGGAGAGACAATTCCACCCTTACAACAGGAAAACACAGTAAAAGTTGCTTTGGAGCTACCGGATTCCCGTATTCAGGAGAATCTTACTTCCTGACGAAATATGGTGTAATATCTTCTTTGCGGCCAACAATATACACGTCATCATTTGGCTGAAACATAAAGTGAGATTCCGGATTTATGATCCGTTCCCCCTGGCGTTCGATACCGACGATCAGTCCATGATGGTTCTCCCGGATATGTGTTTCCCGGATAGATTTTCCGGCTGCAGGCGAAGTCTCGTCAATAGGGAATTGATGAAGTCCTACTTCTACCGGATCTTCTGTGGAAATCAGTCCTTCCTTGTGATGCCGGAGCAAGGCCTGCAACTTTTTAATCTGAATATCCGTACCGAGGATCAGCAATTCGTCTCCGGGAAAAACCATGTCGTCTTTCCCTGGAATAGTGATATGAATATCTCCACGCTTGATCATTACGACGTTGATACCGGCGAGCTCTCTCCATTGAAGCTGACCTAATGTTCGGCCTACACAATATGAGTATACATCCGCCTTGATGGGAATAATCCGCGCGTCCCATGGGGCAAGTTCAGCCCGGTTGAGCAATGCTTGTGCAATCTCCCGCTGGTTGAGATTTTCCACAAAGCGTCGTTCTAACCGATTGTAAAAGGACTGGATGTAATGGGAGCCGGCCCGTAACAATACCAGAATGATGAATATGGCGACAACACCTGCAGTAAAGGAGAGAAAACGATGCAGCAGGAATCCGATCAGCAGTGCGGCCAATATCAGTCTGAAAAGACGAAGCAGTTGTATCGCTCCTTTGTATCGGGGTTGGGTGACGACTTTACCATATAGTACAGGTGAGTTTCGAATCGCCACGGCCCACAACAAGGGCAATAAGAGCAGGACCGTCCCCAGACTCACGATCCACCTTAATATACCAGCGTTGTCCTGTCGTTGCACCAACGGAAAAAAGTACGTCGACGAAAAAATGGCAATCGTGATGACCAATCCGGTAAACAGCAGGATATGAACCAGTGTGTTACGGATATACCGCTGCCAGTCACTGCTCAGGTTGACGGTCCTGGATTCCGCGCTGAACGTGTTCAGTTTGCGGAGCAGGGCGGGGGGGAGTTTTCGACTGAGCCAATGATAAAAAGGATTAGAAGCTTTGATGAGATAGGGTGTGGTGAGCGTTGTCACGGCTGAA
Source organism: Saprospiraceae bacterium (assembly GCA_041746735.1). Lineage (GTDB taxonomy): Bacteria > Bacteroidota > Bacteroidia > Chitinophagales > Saprospiraceae > Opimibacter. Next base: position 8,683 of record JBGTGP010000016.1, on the reverse strand, counting down.
ACCGCTACAGCAACAGGGTACAAAAATGAGCTGGTAACATTTAGGGTCAGACCCAGGGTGGCGATAATAAAAGAGAATTCCCCGATTTGAGCCAGACTGAAACCGGTTTGAACTGAAGTCTGCAGATTTTGGCCCGATAAAAGCGCCCCCAGGGCTGAGCTGAGGATCTTTCCCACGATCGTGACGATGCAGAGTATAATGACAGGGATGAAATAGTCGGCCAGAATATGGGGATCGATCATCATGCCGACAGAGACAAAGAAGATCGCACCAAATAAATCCTTGACCGGCATGATCAGATGTTCGATTTTTTCTGCCCGGGTGGTTTCAGCCAAAATAGACCCCATGATAAAAGCACCCAACGCCGGGGAAAACCCAACGCTGTCGGCAAACGCCACCATGAGCAGGCACAGCGCGATCGACACAATCAGCAGCATCTCATCCGTGAGGAGGGATTTGACTCGTTTTAAAAACGTAGGGATAAGAAAGATCCCGGCAAAAAACCAGATGGAGAGAAAAAAGACCAGTTTCAGGATGGACATCAACATCTCAGTGCCCTCAAACTGCTGACTTACAGCCAGGGTTGACAACAGGACCAACAATACAATGGCGACAAGGTCCTCGACGATGAGCACCCCGAATACCAAAGCGGCAAAGCGCTGCGTCTTGAGTCCGAGTTCGTCAAAGGCCCGGATGATAATGGTGGTGGAAGAAATGGAAAGAATACCACCCAAAAAAATGCAATCCATCAGGGACCAGCCCATGAGTTGCCCGACGCCGAAACCCACCACCAACATGATAACAATTTCCACGATGGCCGTGACGGAGGCAGACCCTCCGACCTTCAGCAGCTTTTTAAAACTAAATTCTAACCCGAGTCCAAAGAGCAGAAAGATGACCCCGATTTCAGCCCAGATCTGAATGTTTTTGGTTTCCTGTACCGTGGGAAGAAACTCTACATGCGGCCCCACCAGAAAGCCGGCCAGAATATAGCCCAGCACAAGCGGCTGCCGGATCCGCTTAAATAGCAGAATCACGGCCGCAGCGGCCACCAAAATGAGAACAAGATCCTTGATCAGATCCGGCAGATGGGACATATGGTATTATTCTGTTAAAGTCCGGAATCCTCCGGGTCTGCAAAATAGTTTTTTAAATGTTTGACCAAGGTGACCCATGCATGAAAGGCGTTCGTTATCGTCAGGTGATCGGAAAAGATCACACACTTTATTTTTAATACCAGAATTTAGCGATTAGCATCATTAAAAAACAGACGCCAGTGCAATGACAGAGACCAGGATCACCAGAAAGTAAAAGGAAAGCACCACAATCGTCAGGATACCCATGAATTTAAATAACGATTTGAGATTCTGAAACGACAGGTTCAGGGCCGTCGGGTCTTCGGTTTTGATTGCCGTTTGCATTTTATCGGCAAAGCGGTAGAGGAATAGACAGGGTAGCACATACAGTAAGGCTATGAGAATATAGAAAATGGTTAGGGTGGCTCCCTGGAAAAAAGAAGGTCCGGGAGATCCTTCCAGTTCACCCATTCCGGAAAGATTGCCAATACCCGATATCGCCGTCAGAATGGAACCAATAAAAAAGGCCATGATGAACAGAATACCACACATGATAAACCCCAGGATCGCTAGAAATTTTGCCCATTTCGCCGCTTCAGACAGGTTGGTACGATTGGCATAGTCAAGATGAAGTGGCAATGGAGCGGAGGAGGTTTCCATAACAAGAACTGTGTTGAGTGAGAAGGTGAATTTGAGGCTTGAAAGTTAATCAAATCCTCCATCGCACCAAAACATGGACTGGTTGATGTTGAAACTTTCTGCCGGACATACTCATGGCATGCTTACCTTCATCCGCGCATGAAACAATGGGTGCAATCGCTAAGCCCTGGCCAGCTCACCGTGGTGGTGCTGGTGCTGTGTCTCCCGGCTTTTCTGATTCATTTAGGGACTGTTGCCTTCATTGGAGATGAAGCGATTCGAACGCTGGTAGCTTTTGAAATGAAAGAGTCCGGAGACTTTATCGTCCCCACCCTCAATGGTGAAGCCTACTACAACAAACCTCCTCTATACAACTGGTGCATTCTCCTGGTGTCTGCCGTGTTTGGACATTTTGGTGAATGGCCTAGCCGTATCACCACACTGATCTTTCTGGGAGGATTTGCAGTTACAGTCTGGTATTTCACCCGAAAACAGTTTGGGGATCTGATAGCTTTGACCTTGGCCGTCATGCTGCTGACCAGCGGGAGGATCCTGTTTTGGGATAGCATGCTTGGCCTGATCGATATCGCTTTTTCGGCGGTGATCTACTTCAACTGGATGATCCTCTATGACCTGGGAAAAAAGAGAGCGTGGAGAAAACTCTTCCTCTGGTCGTATCTCCTCTTTGCTATAGCCTTTTTGTTAAAGGGATTACCCGCCATTGTCTTTCAGGCCATCTCCATTTCAGCCGCACTTCTGCTACATGGTGCGTTGAGACAAAAATTATTTACCACATCGCATTTGATGGGGATTGGAGTTGGGCTCATTCCACTGGCGTTTTATTATAGTGCCTATGCCAGCCGGGTCTCACTGAAAAAAGTATTTTTCATCCTTTTCGATCAATCCGTACAACGAACCGTCCCCAGCCACGGCCTGGAGGATACGTTGCTCCATGTACTCACATTTCCTGCAGAGCAGTTATATCACTTTTTGCCCTGGTCCTTACTGGTCATCCTGGTTTTTCATCCGCGTTTCATGCAGTGGGTGCACGGGCATGCGTTTGTGCGGTTCAACTTTTGGATGCTGGTCGCCAATCTGCCGGTATATTGGTTGTCGGCCCAGATTTTTCCCCGCTATCTGCTGATGTTTATCCCCCTTTTCAATCTGGTGGGGTACTATGTTCTACAACAATCCATCAGCACTACGATCCGCTGGCATTCCATTTTTAGATATATCTATACAGGTCATGCCCTGTTGGCCACCGTCGCAGTTATAGGCATGCCCCTTTTCAGCCCGGTGAGAAGTCTTCCGGGATGGTCATTGATTTGGTTGGGGGGTGCAGCAGGGCTATTACTGTGTTTACCAGGTATTTGGCATGATGCCGGCCGGTTGTTTTTGTGGTTCGGCATCGCGATGTTGGTTGTCAGGCTGGTTTTTAGTCTGGTGGTATTGCCCATCAGGAGTCTCGACTACCCGGAGAATATATGCCGGGAGGATTGCAGGCGGGTGGGGACGAAATACAGACATGCCCCGTGGTACCTCTATAGAGAGACCTTTCCACATGAGGTAGCCCGGTTTTATACGTCCAGCTATGCACAACAGATCATCCGCAAAGTAGAAACGGCAACCGATCCGGAAGCCTATTACCTGGTGGACAGACAATTGTATCCTGATTTTCCGGGTGTTTTGGTGGATTCGCTGCTTCTGGAAAGAGGGCAAAAACTAGGTGTGATGCGACTCGCTCCCGAATGATGACACAAGCGTTGTAGGAGTATGCCCGGATAGCTTTCTGCATCAGGATTGGGCCAGAAAATGGACGAACCTAGACAAAGTATCGATAACAAAGCATTTTTTCCGGACAGGCAGCAATCCGCCGTAGTGGTCGTTTTTACTTTGCGGTTACGCATCAGCACAACAAAATTTTCATGGAAATTCCTGTTTCCCGGTTTATCTGGATAGGGAAGTACTGAATGAAAATCATATATTAGCGAGGCATTAAATGAAACCCGGTTATCTAACCGGCTGTGATATAGTACTTTATTTCTTAACAAAATCAGATTAGATGAAAAAACTGTTACTACTGTCTCTGACAGTGATTTGTGCATGGGGTACCGCCCTGGCGCAACGAGCGGTAAGTGGAACGGTGCAGGATGATGCCGGTGTGCCGCTTATCGGGGCAACCGTGCTTGCCCGTGGAACTAGTGCAGGTACCGTCACCGATCTTGACGGTAACTTCAGGTTACAGGTACCGGAAGGTGTGACCACATTGCAGGTCAGCTATACCGGCTTTAAGAGTCAGGATGTGGATATTTCTTCCGCTTCAGTTGTCAATGTGACGTTGGAACCTGATTTCGTAACGCTGGGCGATGTTGTGGTTGTCGGATACGGAGATCCCCTAGCCAAGCGGGACGTAACCGGATCGATCAGCAAGATTAGTGGCAGTGAATTTGCCACCTTGCCAGCTCCGAGTTTCGCACAACAATTGGCCGGTCGGGCTGCCGGGGTTCAGGTGCAGAATACTTCGGGCATTCTGGGTTCACCTCCTCAGATTCGCATCCGGGGCGTCAACTCGATTACGTCCGGCACACAGCCCCTGGTCGTTGTGGATGGAATCCCAACATTTACGGGCAATCTGGGAGCATTTACACCAGCTAATGCCCTGGGGGATATCAATCCACAGGACATTGAATCCATTGAGATTCTCAAAGATGGTGCTGCTACAGCTATTTATGGCTCACGGGCTGCCAATGGGGTCGTCCTGGTGACCACGAAAAAAGGTAAAGCAGGAAAACCCAAGTTTACCTATGATGGCTATGTCGGCGTAGCTCAGCCTGTCCAACTCTTTGACCTGCTGAATGCCGAACAGTTTGTTACGATCAATAACGAAAAGAATATGGCCGGTGGTGGTACGGGCAATATTGCCAACCTCCAAACCCGTCCGGATGGCAGCATCGTGGATACTGACTGGCAGGATTATGTCTTCCAGAACGGTACACAACATGCTCACACCTTTTCAGCCACAGGGGGTAACCTGAATTCAACCTACTACCTGTCGATGAATTATGCTGACATGGAAGGTATTGCCTACTCCAACACCCTGAAGCGCTATGGTCTGCGCGCCAATCTGGATCAAAAAGTCAATAGCTGGTTATCTACAGGTGTGGCAAGTGGAGTGACTCATCAGATCAACACAGGACCGCTGACTGGATCGAACAACCTTTCAGGTAACGTTTTCTCCGTAATTCGTATGTTGCCCAACGTTGAAGTATATGACCCTACCCATCCTACTGGTTATAACCTGGATATTGGTGATCCAAGATCTTTGGGCCGGGGTGCTAATACCATAACAGTAGCCAACGGAATTCCCAACCAGCGCTTCGTCCTGGACAACGACAAGCGTATCTCCAAGACCTGGAGGATTTTTGGAAATGCCTATGCTCAGGCTAAAATTGTTGAAGGGCTTACCTTTAAGACCATATTAGGATTTGATGGCAGTCTGGTAGACGACCTGCTCTTCCAGGATCCCCGTCAGGGCGATGGTTTCAGTGCTAATGGTCGTGTAAGTCAGGCCTATAGCCCCTCTACCCGTTGGAACTGGCAAAACATTCTGAACTATGTAAAATCCTTTGGCAACCACAATCTCAATCTGACGGGTGTACAGGAGTTTCAGAAAGATCGAATCACCTTTATCCAATCAACGGTATCCGATTTGTCTGACCGCTTCTTCCAGGAAAACATTGTCAGTGGGACCTATGCCAATGAGTTCGCCAACGGAGGTATCAATGAATTTGGTATTTCTTCCTACCTCTTCCGGGCGAATTACAACTATGCCAATAAATACTACATCGGGGCTTCCGGTCGTATTGACAAGTTGTCTTCTCTTCCAGAGGGCAATAAAGTGGGTTTCTTCCCCGGCGTATCCTTTGCATATCGTATCTCTGAAGAAGCATTCTGGGATGGTATGCGTGATGTCATCAGTGACTTCCGTATCCGGGGTTCTTATGCTGAAGCAGGTAACGTCAATATCGGATTTTATCCAGCCCTGGGCAGCTATGGCGCAGGTCAGTATGGATCTCAGAATGGTATTGCCTATAACAACTTTGGTAATGATGAGTTGAAGTGGGAGGCCCAGAAAAAACTGGACTTTGGATTCGACCTCGGTCTGTTTGACAATCGTCTTGGTATTATCGCAGCCTACTGGAATCAGGACAACGATGACCTGATCCTGGCAGCTCCGACACCACCTTCCGTCGGTATTCCCGGTAACGTGATCAATCGTAACATCGGACGTGTAGTGGCAAATGGTATTGAGTTGACAGTGGATTATGATGTTATCCGCAGTTCCAAACTGCGTTGGAATGCCAGCTTGAACTTCACAACTATGCAAACGGAAGTAAAGACACTGGTGAATGGACAGGATATCATCACCGACTACAATATTCTTCGTGAAGGTGAAGACCTGCGTGCTATCTATGGGTTTGAATACTGGGGTGTAAACCCTGCGAATGGTAATCCGGTGTATTACAAAGCCGATGGATCACTGGTACAGGGTAATATCTCGACATTGGCGTATAATGTTTTCGATCCTAACAACCCGGGTGACCTCGGACCTTCAGCTACGCTATCCGGCACAGCTGACCGTAAGGTGTTGGGTAGTTCATTGCCCACTTGGTTTGGTGGATTTGACAACAACTTTACGTTGGGCCAGTTTGATATCAACCTGTTACTCCGTTTTTCAGGAGGAAACATGATCATGAATCGTACACGGGTAGACCTGCTGGGTCAGAGCTTTAGCAACAACGGTACAGAAATTCTGGGCCGGTGGCAGAGTCCTGAGAATCCGGGCGATGGTGTGACACCACGTGTTAGACAAGATCAGGATAACTTCATCAACCTGCCAAACTTTGCCAGCACCCGTTTTGTTGAGAAAGGGGACTTCCTGCGGGTACAGAACGTAGCGCTGGGCTACACGTTGCCAAAACGTATCAGCCAGAAGGCCAGCGTTGAAAGTTTTAGACTTTATGTGCAGGCCACCAACATTCTCACCTTTACCGAATATTCGGGTTTGGATCCTGAAACGAGCACCAACTTCAGTACCAACACAGGCTTTGGAGAGGACTTCAACGGAAATCCTCAGCAGCGTGTGATCAGTTTTGGCCTGAGTGTTGGCTTTTAATCATCTTAAATCGAATCATTATGCAAACTAGAATAATCAGAAAATATAGCCTCCTTTCCTTGGCCCTGGTAGCCTTGATCGGATTGACAGGGTGTAATGAAGTCACTGAGTTGACTCCGTTCAACCGTCTTACAGAAGCAGATGCGTTTTCAACTCCGGAACGATGTGAACTTTCCATGGTAGGGGCCTACGATGCTGCTCAAAGTGGATTTTACGCCGGCGGACAGATCCGGGGATATCCCTTTGGCGCTGCCAACACCGAACAAGGTGATATGCGTGGAGAGGACATGCTCAACGTAGCTGCATTTTATGCCTTTACGTATGACGGGACCTACACCACCACGACGGCCAATAATGACTTCTATTGGCAGACCCTGTATGGTGCGATCAACAAAGCCAACCTTATTCCGGAAGGCGTTAACAAAGCGAGAGATGCAAGCATCATTTCAGCAGCGAAAGCAGCCGAGTATGAAGGTGAAGCTCGTTTTCTCAGAGCATTGGCACATTATGAACTGTTAGTTCATTTTGCCCGGCCATACGCTTTCACAGGAGACGCTTCGCATCCGGGCGTTCCTTACCGTGATTTTCCGGTCAACACCCTTGCTGCGCTTGAGCAAGCCCGTAGTCAGGGCCGTCACAGCGTAGCAGAGTGCTACACAAGGTTGATCGAGGATCTCAATTATGCGGAGACGAATCTTCCGGAAACACGCGCAGGGGGATTGAAAATTTCCCGCGCTACAAAAGGAGCTGCTATCGCATTGAAAACCCGGGTTTACCAGCACATGGGCCGGTCAGCTGATGTCATTACTGAAGCCAACAAGCTCATTGGAGGTACTGGAGGATATGCACTTACCGCAGAACCAGAAGGACCATTTGCAAATTATGCCAATAATACGGAATCGATCTTTTCAATCGAAAGCAGTGCTTCGGACAATTCAGGTGTAAACGGTGCGCTGCCCGTCATGTACTCTGTTGCTCCGGGACGTGCTCTTGTAGCGATCAGCCCGATCTTGTACAACGCACCCTGGTGGCTCGAGAACGATAAGCGTCGTACACAACTGGTGAAAAACAATGGACGTGCCTATTTTTCTAACAAGTACCGCAACATCACCACACAGGATGATTCCAATCCAATCATCCGGTATGCAGAAGTACTGCTTAATGCAGCGGAAGCACATGCCCGCCTGGGTCAGACACAGCAAGGTCTGGATCTGCTCAATCAGGTTCGTAACCGTGCTGTAGAAGAAGCAGATGAATACACAGCGGGAGATTTTGCCAATGCGAATGCGCTGATCGATGCTATCATTAAGGAACGGCGTATTGAATTTGCCGGCGAAGGTCGTAGATGGGCCGATATCCACAGACTCGCGTATGACCCTGTGTTCAGCACAGGAGGTGTACCCGCTAAGGTGGGGTATACCAATACTACATTCGCCAGCTGGGGTTATGGTGTTAATTATGATAACGGAGTTTTCACCGGAGATCAGTCACGGGTATTTATCCCGGTGGACAATTTCCGGTTTATCTGGCCCATCCCGCAATCTGAACTTAATACCAATGAAGTACTGGCCGGACAACAGAATCCTGGCTACTAAGCCTATCTGATTGATCTGTCTTAAAGAAAACGATCCAGCCACGCGGCTGGATCGTTTTTCTTTTTGTGCGCCCGGCAGGGCGCAGACACTTGATGGTGAAAGTCCATTATGAGCCCGGTAAGGGGAATCATTAGTTGAACGGCAAGTTCATTGTTGTGAAGCAATGGATGAAGGAAGCCGGAGACAAAGCACTGGTC
>JBGTGP010000015.1:0-44085 GCA_041746735.1 Saprospiraceae bacterium | reverse complement strand
CGGACAGTTGAGAGCGACATGATCTTACCCTAATCGATAGGGCTACCTATTTCAAATAAACACTACACTCTAAACACTAAACTCTCTACTCAACTTCTCAACTCCTCAACTTCTCAACCACTCACCACGGTTGCTGAGCTGCGTCGTGCTGAGCGGGAGTACAAGGAAGAGCGAAAGACAGTCGAAGCATAGCACGAGGATGCGTCAAGCAGGTCGAAGCACCCCGCTCACCACTCACCTCTCAATGAAGTTGTACTTTTATATCTGTGAGCAGAAAATTCAACATTCGATGGGCTTGGAGCGCAAGTCTTGTACTCGGTATCGTCGCACAGGAGGTAGCGGCACAGCAGCATTTTACCTTCAATACAGGCCGGTTTCGTGCCATGCCTTTGGAGGCGAAGAAGACCGAAAGGGATGAGACACGATATGCCTTCTATCAGGCCGATCATCTGCTGACGACTCCGGAGCGGGCAGCACTGGCTGTGTCGGGTATGGAGATACTTTCCGTTTTGCAAGGGCATGTGTATTGGGTCAGCGTGACGGCTCCACTTCCGGCTGTGGTGGAAGCCGGATTATTCCAACTGGATCCGGGCTATAAAATTGGATTGTCAACAGATGCCAGGGCTTCGGTGCACCGGTTGAGACTTACTGTTGCGCCGGGTCTGGCCAAAGCGGATGTAATTGATTGGGCAATACAGAACGGCATTTCGATCCTGGATGCTCGTGCATTATCTTATGGTGTTTTAGATATCGAAGTAGCAGCCATACGACTTAGGGACATAGCGGCGACACCCTGGGTCTGCTATATCGGTCGCATACCTGAAGATGAGGAGATCCAGTACCGGGCACATGCCGGAGAGCGTGCATGGGGGCTGACATCATCACTGACCCGCGATCTGGACGGATCAGGCATGACAGTAGGAATCGGAGATGGCGGACGACTTGGATTTCATGATGACCTTTCGGATGATGTACTTGACCTGGCTAGCTTTGGCGTCAGCACACATGCCATGCAGGTGGCTGGGATCATCACCGGTGCCGGTGCTATCGATCCTTTTTTTGGCAGAGGCTATGCACCTGAGGCACACGTGATCGTTCGTAATTTTTCAGACATTCTCTGGGATGCACCACAGTATATCAGTGATTATGGAATGAGTCTGACCAACAACTCCTATGGTGCAGGGCTTTCAGATTGCGTGTATTTCGGTGACTATGATGGCACCAGTGCCGGTCTGGATGCCATGATGTACGATCATCCTTCTTTGCTCCATGTCTTTGCGGCCGCCAACTCAGGTGGTTTGACCTGTACGCCTTATCCTTTTCGATATGCTACCATCGCCGGTGGCTATCAACCAGCAAAGAATGTCCTTACCGTAGGGGCCATTACAAATATGGATGCCAATGCAGGGTTTTCCAGCCGCGGACCGGTGGAAGACGGACGTCTAAAGCCTGAAGTAGTGGCCTATGGAAATGGTCGATTCAGCACTACCAACAACCATCTGTATGCGAGTAATAGCGGCACCAGTTTTTCTTCACCCGCGGCTACGGGCGTAGCTACCTTGCTCTATCAGCGTTACCGGCAATTACATCAGGACAGTCTGCCAGATGCTGCGCTCATCAAAAACGTGATGTGCAATGCCGCAGATGATCTCGGTCCGGCAGGGCCTGACTATACATTTGGTTTTGGCCGTATCAATGGTGTACGGGCAGCCAAAATTCTGGAGGACGGGCATTTCCGATCTTTTGAAATCGACCATGCCGATACAGTTTTTCATTCCATCACCCTTCCGGCAGGCGTTGCATTTGCAGATGTCATGCTGATGTGGACTGATCCTGCATCAGCCCCGTTTGAAACCGTTACACTCGTCCATGATCTGGATATGGTCGTCATCACACCCGGAGGTGATACGCTGAAACCCTGGAAACTCAACTATACTCCTGCTGGTGTCGCCCTGGCTGCCACGACCGGGAACGACCGGATCAACAATTGTGAACAAGTTACCCTCCACACGCCGGTTGCCGGGACATACACCATCATGCTCACCGGGCACTCCGTGCCATTGGGCCCTCAAAAGGCATGGCTGACCTGGGATATTGCCATGTCAGGGATTACAGTAGTGTCACCCATTGGCGGCGAAATTTTTAAACCAGGTAATAACATGGTGCCCAACGATCAGTATTTTGTTCGCTGGGATGCGTATGGAACTGGCGCATCGACTTTTTCTGTGGAGCTTAGTTTAAATTCCGGTGCCAACTGGACCGTTATCGCAACCGGCCTTGCGGCAGACCGCAGGTATATGGGATGGTATCCACCACAGATCCCCACAGGGGGTCTGATGGCCAGAGTGACTGCTTCCAATGGTATGAGCGGAGTTTCCGGTACCACAGCTGTGATCATGTCTGCACCTTCAGGACTTTCAGCAAGCTCTCCATGCCATGGCTACGAGACGGTAAGCTGGAATGCAGTGACAGGGGCCACTCATTATCAGGTATACAGGATACTGAAGGAAAAGGTGATCCTGCTGGATACCACCATATCTACCTCCATCGTCATCCAAAACCTACCCACCGATACAGCGGTATGGATCAGTGTCGCCGGCGTACTGTCCAGTGGGAAAATCGGACTTCGCGCCAGAGCCATTTTAGTTACGCCCAACGGCGGTCATGCATGTCCCTGGGATCATGATCTCCGCATTGAAGCTTTGAATGCTCCCGTATCAGGACGCCGGCTGACCTCCACTGCGCTCAGCATAGAAGAGCCCATCACCCTACAACTGACGAATGCCGGACAGGAGGACGCTTCTGGATTTTCGCTTTATTACACCATCGATGACGGTCCGGTGAAGTTTGAGTCTTTTCCAGGTTCCCTGACAGGCGGAAGCAGTGTTCCTTTTACCTTTTTTGAAAAGGCAAACCTCTCTATGCCGGGGAGCTATATCATAAAAGTATGGCATGACTATGCATTAGATACCTCGTCAATCTATGACACCCTGGTCCAGCAAATAAACCATTTTGGAAATCCACCCATAGTATTGCCATGGACGGAGGGATTTGAAGGCATACCCGATACCCTGGTGATCGCACATACGACTGGACTGCCGGGACTGGATGCCTGGGATGCTGTACTGCAAGACCAATCCCGTATCAGAACATTTGCAGGTCAGCCTTTCATGCATACCGGTACCAGAGCTTTGACGGTAGATGCTATACGCACGACCTCTTCCAAATCGGCAGATGTAATACTCACCCTCAATATGAATTCGTACGCTGTCGCACAGGATGACATCCGGCTGAGTCTGTATGTGATGCATCATGAGATTATACCGGATGTGTCTAACACAGAAGCCATCTGGATCCGCGGATCGGACACTGATCCGTTTCTTTTACTCACCTACATCTCCAACGATGCAAATTACCGTGGAGTCTGGCAGCATGTATCTGGTTTGGAGATCAGTCGTGTTTTGGAAGAAAATGTACAGGAGTTTAGTGCTTCAACTCAAATCAAGTTTGCGCATGACGTATTTGCTACAGCAGGCCATATCACCAGTCAGGATGGACAGACGATCGACCAGCTATCGCTACATCTTGTAGAGCGGGATCTGACCATTGATGAGATCGTGCACCCTGCATCGCAATCGTGCAGTCTGGATCAGGAAACGATACAGGTCCGTGTAGTCAATACCACTTTACATCCGGTGGAGCACACGTTTGTGTACTATCAGCTCAATAGCGGATTACCTATAGCGACACCTGTTGGCACGATTCCGGCCAATAGTTCGATGATCGTCGACCTGGCGCCAGCAGCCGATTTTTCCGCCACCGGCACGTATACCCTGAAGGTGTGGGTCAGTAGTGTACAGGATGATTTTATCGCCAATGATACCTTGCTGGCCGAGATTCTTCACACGCCCTTGATCACAGTGTTTCCCTATACCGAAGATTTTGAAAATGGCGATGGCGGATATATCACCGGAGGGATTCGGAGTACATGGCAGCATGGAGTGCCCGGCAAACAAATCATATCTCGTGCTGCGGAAGGAGAGAAGGTGTGGACGACATCCCTGACGGCAACCCACCGTGCAGATGAATGGTCATACCTCTATTCCCCATGCTTTGACATCAGTGGCATGGCCGATCCCTGGCTCTCCTTTGCACTTCGCTACCAATTGGAACTGCAGTACGATTACGCCTGGATCGAATACCGGCCGGAAGGGGCCACACAATGGACCAAACTCGGAACCCAGAATAGCGGAGGTGTACACTGGTACAATGATGCGTCCAACCGGTGGAACGGAAATCAGCTGCCGTGGATCACCGCCGGACATGCCATACCCTACAGCGATACGGTCATTCAGTTTCGATGGGTCATGTTCAGTGATGTCGGCCTGGAAATGGAAGGCATTGCGCTGGACCAGATACACGTGTATGACCGGAAGCCGTTGTACACAGGGAGCAGTGTGCAGGTGACTGCACCGGTCGCCGGATCCGGATGGGTACATTTGGAGCAAGCGGGTGCCAGAATATTCAGCATTGATCCGCAGGGTCAGGATCTGGGAGATGTCACGGTGGATGTGTATCTGGATGCTCAAGATTTTACCATCGCAGACAGCTTGTATCTCCTGTCCCGTCATTGGAAAATCAGCGCCACCAATCCCCCTCAAAATGCTATCCGGCTGCGCGGTTATTTCACCCATACCGAAGCCTCCCACCTGACAGGGGCTACCGGTTGCGGAGTGTGTATACAAGCCCGGGACGGTTTCGATGTCGCGGCATTGCGTTATACAGGTCCGTTTGAGGATGATCAGTATGGCAATAACACCACTGGAATGATCACGGCATATCATGTGGACGAAACAGAATTGTATCCGTATGATCAGGGCTATATGGCGGAGTGGTCGAGCGGTGGATTATCTGAATGGTGGATAACCTCTCCGGTGACGCGGTGGTCTGGTACGCTGGCACGAAGGATTAGCGCCTCGTATGATGATGCAGAAGAACATCCCGACAATGGTGCGGTCAATCCCGTCCGAAGCCGGCTTGCACTTACCAGCTATGATGGGGATCAGATTGTTGGATGGCGATTTCGGAATATGACCATCCCGCCGGGCACGTATATATCGGGTGCGCAACTCCGGTGGATTGCATCGGATATGCACTCAGCTCCGGGGAGTTTAAAGCTTCAGGCTGAAATGTCGGCTAGTCCTGCGTCCTTCAATACGTCAAAGTATAATATTTCACTTCGGCCACGGAGCGAGCAGATTGTACGATGGGAACCCCAGCCATGGACGACGATAGATGCAGTGTATACATCACCGGAGATCCGGCATCTCATCCAGCAGGTTATCGACCAGCCAGGGTGGGTGAATGGTGCGGATCTGGTGCTTATCCTGAGGGGAGAAGGCCTCAGAGAAGCCTGGAGCTATGATGGTGATCCCGTGAAGGGGGCAGAATTGACTATCACCTTTGACAGCCTTTGTACAGCAGGCGGCACCATCTATGTAGACGGCCAGGCATCCGGGCAGCAGGATGGTATCTCCTGGACGGAGGCGTACCGGAATCTGGAGCAGGCGCTTGATCAGGCTGCACATTGTCCGGATGTAGAGCAGATCTGGATCGCTGAAGGTGTGTACTCACCTGATGCTTCCGTACCCCGGACCAGGGGATATATTATACCGGATGGTGTCAGTGTGTATGGCGGATTTGAGGGCCACGAAACAGCAGTGACCCAGCGGGTCTATGGGGCATTTCCCACTGTACTCAGCGGGGATATTGGCCAGCCAGGCATTATGACGGACAACCTGTACCGGGTCGTTACTATCCAGGCTGGTGTAGATGGAGTCCTGTTGGATGGTGTTGATATCCGGGATGGCCGGGCAGACGGACCCCAGCAGGAATGGCAGCGAGGCAGTGGCATCTACAATCTGGGCAGGCTCACCGGTCACAGAGTCTCTATTCTGGAATGTTCGGCTCCTGCTGTCTATAACGCGATGGATGCTTTACTGCAGATTGCCGTCGGATTGGATATCCGGCCCTAAGGTTTAAAGATTTTTTAAAAAGGGAAATCCCGGATTTATAGGCCAACAGGTTTATTGTAGTTGAAAAATACATTATATTTTAATCATATATGTAATTATTTTACTATTTTTACCCCTAAGCCTGCCGTTAACGCGCGGTCAAGCCCATGTGCTATAAGTATATTGCTAACTTTGCGCACGCTTTTTGCATCACTCCGACTGATTGATCCTATGTACATGTTCAGAATCACGCTTTTCCTGCTTTTGGTTTGCTTTGTAGCCACTTCCCATGCCCAGTCTACACTCATGCGGGTGACCTTTCCTGTGGATGAGCAGCAGACTTTGCGGGATCTCGCCCGTGCCGGCCTGGACCTGACGCATGGTCACGGATCCACTCGTGAAGCTTTTACAACCGAAGTACAAAACTTTCAACTCCCTTATTTTGATGAGTTAGGTATCCGGTACGTGATTGACATCCCGGATCTTTCTGTGTATCGTAATTCCGCACCTCACGAACATCACGAACATCACGGACATCGCGGAAGTTTGTTGGATTGTCAGAAACGTTCTTTTGATGAAACCGTCCCCCGTAATTTTGAAATGGGGAGTATCGGCGGTTTCTTTTCCATGTCGGAAGTGCTCGATCATCTCGATGCCATGCAGATTCTCTATCCGCAACTGATCTCTATCCGAAAACCCATCGGCAACTTTAAGACCTGGCAGAACAACAGTATCTTTTATGTAAAAATATCAGACAACCCGGAGGTCAATGAAAACGAACCTCAGGTCCTCTATACCAGCCTGCACCATGCCCGTGAGTTTGTCAGTGTGAGTCAGACGATTTACTTTATGTGGTATCTCCTCGAAAACTATGAGAAGAGTCCACTGGTCCGTCAGATCCTGGATCACACCGAACTCTTTTTTGTTCCCGTCGTCAATCCGGATGGCCTGAATTATAATGCAGGAGGATATATTGCTTCTCAGGATCAGTTTACCCGCAACCACCGGAAAAACATGCGGGACAACAATGGTAACGGGACATTCGAACCCGAAGTCGACGGTGTAGATCTCAACCGCAACTACGGCCTTGCCTGGGGGCATGACAATGAAGGTTCTTCGGGATTTCATGGCAGCGACACCTATAGAGGTCCAAGCCCTTTCTCCGAACCCGAAACGCGGGCCATCGAGTACCTCTGTTCCCAGCACGATTTTAAACTGGCACTCAATTATCACTCCTACGGTAACCTTCTGGTGCATCCCTGGGGCTTCGATGATTCAGACACACAAGACTCAGTTGCATTTAGCAACTATGGAGCGCTGTTGACTCAGCTCAATCGCTTCGTATACGGTCGTGGATCGGAGACGGTAGGATATGTCACCAACGGAGATTCAGATGACTGGATGTATGGAGAAATGGGTATTCTCGCTATGACCCCTGAAGTGGGTGACCCGGATGATGGATTCTATCCCCGCCGCGAACGGATCATCCCGCTTTGCCAGTCCACGCTCGAACTCAATCTTCTGGCCGCACGGCTCGTCAATTCACTTGTCCGCATTACGGATGAAACACCCCGATTTATTCAGCCCGGTATCAATACGCTGGAACTGGGTTTCAGCCGTTACGGTCTGATCGAAGGAGAAGTGACAGTGTCTTTTAATTCTTTAAGTCCCTATGTGGTGGATGTTCCTTCACCGATACAAATGAATCTCCAGACCTTTCAACCCCATGATCGCACTCTAAGTTATACGGTTGACCCCTTCATTCCAATTGGTACTTCGGTCAAAATAGAAGTGGTGTGTCAACAAGGTCAATATTCTTTCAGGGATACGTTGACCAAAATCCGGGCAGACTTCAATACCGTTGTTGCCGATGACGGAGACCTCAGCAACTGGGACACCAGTAAAGGCCAGCAATGGGGCACGACAACCACCTACTTCAAATCCGGTCCTGTGTCGATTACAGATAGCCCCAATGGACCTTATGCACCCAATGCGTCTGAAGCTATTCTTCTCGAACAAAGTATTGACCTGCGGCATATCACTTCAGCGTATGTGCAGTTCTGGGCCAAATGGGACATTGAGGATTTCTATGATTACGTGGTTTTTCAGGCCAGCAAAGACGGCAAAAACTGGGTGAATCTCTGTGGAGATTATTCCAGGCCTGGCTCTTTGTTTCAACTCTATGATCAGCCGTTGTACGACTCCCGGCAGCTGCAATGGGTCCTCGAGAATGTGGATCTGAGTGACTTCCTCGGAGAGATTATTGAGTTGCGTTTTCTCCTCGTCACAGATGGTTTTGTCCATAAGGATGGATTTTATTTTGACAACTTCAGAGTGATCACGATTGATGAAGGATCCGTGTCGACAGATGACATCAAACCAACTGGATTTAATGTCTTTCCCAATCCTGCCGGTGACAGAGTCACCTTCAGTTTGCCCGATTTGACAAGGCCTGCTGTGGCAGTCTTTAACGTCATGGGTCAGTTGGTTTACAGCACTGATATACAATCCGGTTCAGCACTGCAGGTCAGGACATCCGGGTGGCCTGAGGGTTTGTACTACTATCAGATCTATGCCGAGGCAGTACCCATCCACAGTGGCACCATAAGTATCATCCGGTAGACCATCATTTCAACATTTTCGAATTCATCGTGTGAACATCGTTCCCGGCACTTGAAGTTATGAAGGAATGCTGATCTTTGCAGTCCTTAAGCCAGCGAAACGTTGGTGTACGTGGTGTAGGGGAATATTTTGGTTTTGAAAAATTAAGATCCGTATGGCAATTGATACGCGTTTTCTGGCCCGATTGGGGGTCAAGAAGTACAATAACGGCACCGTCACTGGTCTCAAATCCTTCAACTCCCGAAACTATCAGCCTTCACTTTCTCCGGTCGATGGCGAGCTCATCGGTGCTGTCAGCAATACGACGCCCAGAGAATATGAAAAGGTCATCCGTACTGCCGGTAAAGCTTTTGAATACTGGCGAATGGTCCCTGCCCCCAGACGCGGCGAAATCGTCCGTCAGTATGGCGAAGCGCTGCGGAAATATAAAGATCCACTAGGTCGTCTCGTTTCCTATGAAATGGGCAAAAGTCTTCAGGAAGGTTTTGGGGAAGTCCAGGAGATGATAGACATCTGTGATTTTGCAGTGGGCTTATCACGGCAGTTGTATGGACTGACGATGCATTCGGAACGCAGTATGCACCGGATGTATGAGCAGTGGCATCCACTCGGTATTGTGGGCGTGATCTCCGCGTTCAATTTCCCGGTGGCCGTATGGTCCTGGAATGCGATGATTGCTTTGGTCTGCGGTGATGTGGTGGTGTGGAAACCTTCAGAGAAAACACCGCTGTGCGGCGTAGCCTGTATGCATATATTCCAGGATGTACTGAAGGCCAATGCGTTGCCGGAAGGAATTGTCTCCCTGATCAACGGAGATTACCGGGTTGGAGAGTTACTGACGCAGGATCAGCGGATACCGCTGATCTCAGCTACAGGCAGTACCCGAATGGGCAAGATCGTCGGTGCTGCTGTCGCCAATCGTCTGGGCCGGTCTCTACTCGAACTTGGAGGCAACAACGCCATCATCATTACCCCAAATTCAGATCTGAAGATCGTACTTACCGGCGCCGTATTCGGTGCGGTCGGGACAGCCGGTCAACGTTGTACCAGTACAAGACGTCTAATTATCCATCAGTCGATCTACGAAAAAGTGACCCGGGCATTGGTCAAAGCTTATAAGCAGATCCTGATCGGCAATCCGCTGGATCCCAAAAATCACATGGGTCCACTGATCGATATCCAGTCTGTCCATCAGTATCAGAAAGCGTTGGAGGCGATTGTCAGCCAAGGTGGCAAATTGCTGGTTCCAGGTGGCGTATTAAAAGGAAAAAAATATGCCAGCGGCTGCTATGTCCAACCCTGTATCGCCGAAGCGCATCATGATATGCCGATCGTGCAGACGGAAACATTTGCCCCTATTTTGTATGTGATGTCGTACAGGACATTGGATGAAGCCATACGGATACAGAACAATGTACCTCAGGGCCTTTCATCTGCGATCATGACCAACCATCTCCGTGAAGCAGAGCAGTTTCTTTCGGCAGCAGGCTCAGACTGCGGTATCGCCAATGTCAACATCGGTACCTCAGGTGCCGAAATTGGCGGCGCTTTCGGCGGAGAAAAAGAGACGGGCGGAGGCCGGGAGAGTGGTTCGGATGCCTGGAAAGCATACATGCGTCGTCAGACCAATACGATCAACTGGAGCAAGGAGGTGCCTCTCGCCCAAGGGATAAAATTCAATCTGTAGACGAAAATTCTTTTATCCACCTATCTAAGAAGGGAAGGTTCATTAGCGGGTGAGGTAGTATCCTATTGTTTGCTGGTTTCTATTTGATTATTTTACTCTGTACCAATACTGCGTGCGGCCGAAAGCCGGCATTCCAAGGTAGCCCCTGAGTTTGAGTTTGTCCGGGCTTTCCAATTCGATATAGCAGGAGTAGGTTTTTCCTGATGCCGGATCCAGAATTTTGCCGTCCGTTCCTCCTGTGGGAGAGGGGTTCAGATTGGTAAGGATCACCATACCCGTGATGGGCTTATTTTTGAGTTCTCCTTTGCAGGCTGCACAATGTGTTTTGTCAGCACGGGGCAGGAGCCGGTCTACCCGACCGTGAAGTTTACCGTTGTGTTCATAGATTTCGACAATGGACTTTTCCACACCGTCGGTATCATCGATAGTCTTCCACATGCCGGTCACCTGAGCCGGGAGAGCGGTAGTCAGTCCAAGCAGAATGCAGGAAATAATGTATAGAATGTTATTCATCTTCTCGGGTGTTGGCGACAAAGGTTGCAAAGTTAGAGGCAATGCATGGTTTTGGGGGTCATCCGACTTGACTTTTAGTCGGGATATATCTAATTATTTACCCGTTTCCAATACTGGGTTTTGCCTATTGCCGGGACACCGGCATATCCTCTGACTTTCAGTCTGCCCGACCCATCCAGTTCAATCAAACAGGAGTAAAACTTTCCTGTATTGGGGTTTAGAATTTTCCCATCCCGTCCGCCGTTTTGGGTTTTTTTGAGACCGTGCAAGACCACCATGCCGGTCAGCGGTTTACCCTTGGATTCGCCTGTACATTTTTCACAATGGGTTCGCTTTGACCCGGCCAGTACCTGTTTGACCCGACCTTCATAGCTGTCCCCGGTATCATAAATCTCGATGATTGATTTTGCACTACCATCCTTATCGTCCACGATGGTCCACAGGCCCGAGATTTGCCCGGTAAGTTGCAATGAAACGGCAGTTATAGCCAGTATCGTTATCAAAATGGTTCTCATACCTTTTATAACAAGAAAACGAAGCAAATGGCTTTAAAAATTGCTCCAAAAGAGTCTGACCGGTAGCTACCGGACGCTTTAGAATCCAGATTTATACGCGGGAACAGTGTTTGCTGTTAGGTCTGGCACAATGAGGGAAGGAATCCGTTGTGTGAAAATTGTATCTTTGTTTGACGTTCAATAAAAACCACACTATTTCAATATCATGGTTAACAAGGTGATTCTTATCGGCAACCTGGGCCGGGATCCTGAAGTCAGGTATCTCGAGGGCAATGTTGCAGTTGCCCGATTTTCCGTAGCCACCAATGAAAACTACAAAGACAAGAAAGGCGATTGGCAGACCGCTACCGAATGGCATGATGTCGTGGTCTGGCGGGCGCTGGCCGAGCGTGCTGAAAAACAACTCAAGAAAGGCAGCCAGGTTTTTATCGAAGGCAAATTAACGCACCGGAAGTATCAAGATAAGGATAACAACGACCGCTATGTCACAGAAGTCGTTGCTAATAGTTTTAGAATTCTGGATCGCAAAGACTCTAAACCAGGCGGTCATGATGAATCATTTCCTCCGGACGAGACGCTACCGGATACCCCGGCCACTGGCGGAGAGCAGCAGGCTGATGATGATCTACCCTTCTGATCAGCCTCAATTTTTCACCCAATATCCCTGCTTTGGATACTGACCCCGGTTCATTACTCTTATTACTGATCATTTACTGGCCGATAGTGGGCGGTTGGGCTCTCCTGGTGCTACTTCTGTTTTGCTCTGCAATGATCAGTGGTTCTGAGGTAGCCTTCTTTTCGCTGGACAGCAACCAATTGAAAGCTCTCGGCGAGGAACAGGATGTCCAGGGTCAGCGCATCCTTCGACTTCGCGAAAAACCCAGACGACTCCTGGCCACCATACTGCTGACCAATAACCTGGTCAATATCGGAATCATTGTGCTCTCCTATGCCCTGTTTCGCTCTCTCTTTGCCCCGGAGATCTTTTATGTCTGGGGGCATTCGATGGCATATTCTCCGGTATTTTCATGGTGGAGCCCTGAACAGTGGATGTCATTTTTATCAATCCTGTTCAGTATAATGGGGATTTCGTTTCTCCTCATTTTGTTCGGGGAGGTAGTCCCCAAGATTTACGCCACCATACATAATGTAGCATTCGCCAAGTTTATGTGCAGACCTTTGCATTTTCTGGTGTTGGCGATGAGACCGATAAACACCAATCTGGTACGATGGGGAGAGAAACTGGAAGCGAAGCTGGGCACTGATTATGCCCTTGGTGCCAATAAGGACGATATTGATAGAGCCATCGATATTGCCGTTTCGGCAGATAAAGATTCGGCTGTTGAAGCGGAGATTCTCAAGTCCATTGTGAGTTTTAATGATGTGGCTGTCAAACAGATCATGCGGTCACGTATGGATATCGTCGCGCTCGAGGTCTCCATGTCACTCGACGAAATATTGGAGATCGTCCGTAGTGCAGGATATAGCCGGCTGCCTGTATATGAGGAGCAACTGGATACGATCAAAGGCATACTCTATGTCAAAGATTTGATCGGGTATATTGATACTACACCCGCACCCCATGCCTGGCCGGAGTTGGTCCGAATGGAAGTGCTATATGTGCCGGAAGCCCGTAAGATCAATGAATTGCTCCGGGATTTTCAACGAGAACATCTACACATGGCCATTGTGGTAGATGAGTATGGTGGCACCTCCGGTCTGGTGACGTTGGAAGATGTTATCGAAGAGGTTATTGGTGATATCCAAGACGAGTTTGATGAAGAACAGGAGGTCGATTACCGCCGACTTAGCCCTACGGAGTTTATATTTGAAGGCAAGACGATGCTGATCGATGTATGCCGCATTATGGATGTGGAAAAAGCCAGTTTTGATGAGGTAGCCGGGGATGCAGATTCGCTCGCAGGCATGATCCTCGAATTGCATGGCCGAATGCCCGTAGTAGGTCAGAAAATCGAATATCCGCCTTTCTCTTTCACAGTTTTGTCTGTATCGCCTAAACGGATCGAACGGATCAAAATCCAGGTCAAATGAAAATCGCCGCCTATTTCCTCCTGATCATGGGTGTGGCAGGCATAGTGGCCTGCCAGGATAAAACACCGATTCCTAAACCCCGGGCTTACCCCAAAATCCACTTTCCCGAACGTACATATAACACGTATGAAGACCCTGCATGTCCGTTTTCTTTTAAGTATCCGGCCTATGCCGAGATCCGCCTG
This sequence comes from Saprospiraceae bacterium, assembly GCA_041746735.1. GTDB lineage: Bacteria > Bacteroidota > Bacteroidia > Chitinophagales > Saprospiraceae > Opimibacter. Next base: position 30,497 of record JBGTGP010000015.1, on the reverse strand, counting down.
AAAGAAGGAAGTGAAATCTGCTGGTTTGATCTGTATATGCCTGCGTTTGAAGCCCGGCTGCACTGCAGTTATGTACCTGTGACATCAAGAGCGGAATACCAGGATCTGGTGCGGGATGCGTTTGTCATCGCCTACAAGATCAATGAGCGTGCAAATTATATGGAAGAATCCCTGATCCGGACCGAGAAAGGTATAGGCGGGTTAGCGATGACCTGGACAGGTCCTGCGGCTTCCCCCATGCATTTTTATCTAACGGACACGACGTCTCATTTTTTTAAAGCAGCCTTGTATTTTGATGCCAAGGTGCAACCGGATAGTCTGGCCCCGATTGTCGAGTTTGTCAAACAAGATGTCCAACATGTGATTCGAACGTTTGTCTGGAAAAATGAAGGAGGGGAGTAAAAAATAACGCCTGTCTTTCTTTTAAGACAGGCGCATCAAAACAAAACGAAAAACCAACTATATTTTGAGGTCTGACAATTCGTGTCAGAGTCCTTTTTTCAATCGAACCGGAATATCCAGGTACTTGCCATTGCGGTACACTTTCATATTCAGGGAATCCCCAACTTTGGCGAGATCAATATTTTGTTTGAGGTCTTCAAATGACTTCAGTTTCTTTCCATCGATCTCCACCAGGACATCATTGGGCCTGATGCCGGCATATTGGGCGGCGCTTTTCTCACCTACACCATCCACCAGCAAACCTTCGGTGATATTGATGCCCCGCTCTTTAGCAAGGTCTTCGTTCATTACAAACACTTCAACCCCCAAAGAGGTTCGCTCGATATCACCACCATTTTTTATGATGTCGTTGGCGATCCGAATGGCCAGATTGACAGGTATGGCAAAGGAGTATCCGGCATAATTGCCTGTTTGTGAGGCGATAGCAGTATTTATTCCCAGCAGTCGTCCACTCGCATCGACAAGGGCGCCGCCGCTATTGCCTGGATTAATAGCCGCATCGGTCTGAATAAACTGCTCAATAGTTCTCGAACCTTGAATAATATTCAAATTCCGACCCTTTGCGCTGATAATACCGGCCGTCACAGTGGAGGTCAGGTATTCATATGGATTGCCGACGGCGAGCACCCATTCACCGACGCGGGCTTTGTCCGAATCTGCGATGTCCAGGGTGGGGAGATTTCGCGCATCAATTTTCAGAACAGCCAGATCTGTACTCGGGTCGCGACCCACAATGCTCGCGTTGTACTCTTTTCCATTCGTCATTTTGACCGTTACTTCATCAGCAAAATCGATCACATGATTGTTGGTAAGGATGTAACCATCCTTGGCGATGATGACACCTGAGCCGGCACCCCTTCGGATGATAGGACCGAAGCCATAGCCAAAGCGGGGTGAATCAAAGCCAAACTGTTCGAAAAGCTGTTGGATGGGATCCTGACGTCGTTGTCGTTGCTGAGCCGTTTCTTTGCTTTCGGCAGCTTCGATGAGGACGACTACCTTCTGAGCCAGGTCGGCAGCAGCTGCAAAATCAGGCCCGGTATTGACCGGAGAAGTCATGGAAACATTGCGAACTTCAGCAGGCGTCGTGGAGACCGACTGAGTAAATTGCAGTGCCCCGAAACTCATCAACCCGCCAACGAGCCCTGCCATGACAAGTGCAAGAAATGATTTCATAAATCTCTGAATTTTTTCGAATGGGTAAGAGTTTAAACGGAGGTGCAAACCCGATGTTTTGGCAAAAAAATTTCTTTAACAATAGTTTAACGCACTTTGTATCCGTGGTGATGGCAGTCTGGAATCAAATCAGCCTGGGTTTGAATCCTTGTATCTCCGGAAGTCCTCTGAAAAGCAGTAGTTTGTATACACCCGAGTCCAGCAAATGGATAAGCTGTGTGGCATTTTCCTGAATGCGGGGATGATGCGAGTCGAGGAACGTATGAAGTTCGATTTTGCGATCTTCCGTCATACCCTCTATAGCGTAGTACGCCAGCCAGATATTCCACCTTGCTTCTTCTGTACCTATAGGAGGACCCAACGCGATGTATTGCACAAAAAGTGAAATGGAGGCTTCAAACTGCTTTTCAGTATAGGTATGTGCTGCCAGATTCCAGATATCCATCCGGGTGTCAGAGAAAAACTCCGTTGTTTCACTTCCCGGGAGTGGTTCAAACATTCTTTGCGTCAGGCGGCCGGGATTGAACCATACCGATAGCAACAACCATGTCAGCAGGAGGAGCAACAGGAGGAGCAGGACGGACCACCACCACCGATTTTTGGTTCGCCGCCGGAGTTGTGCCGCATCCCATCCTTGTAGTTTCGTTCGCAATTGATGTTGTCGGGCATACTCCAGCACGGCAAATGCTTTTTTGCTTTCCTCCACCAAGGTAGCCACGGCCGGATCTTGCGCCATCAGATCTTCTAATTGTTGCTGTTCCGTGGGCGTCAGGGTGCCGAGCAAATATGCATCAATCAGTTCCGCGAGTTGTTGTTCATCCATATTGTTCTGTGTATACATAATGGTTGTTCAGGTGTAAAGAGGTAGAGTGTCTTTATGCGGGCGGTGTATGACCTTCCCGGGCGAGTTCTTTTAATTTTTTAAAACAATTGTACTTGGTTTTCCGGGCCATAGCCACCGATGAAAGTCCGGTCAATTGCGCAATGTCGGTCATAGTATACCGGTCGATCCACAGCAGTAAAATTGTTTGGCAACGCTGTCCAAGTTGCCGGAAAGTTCGTTCCAGAAATGCATATTCTTCTTTTTGCAGGAGTATCGATTCGGGATCGGTTTCTTCTGCACCATAGGATTCATACGGCTCATGCACCAGGATGACCCGCTGATCTTTTTTGAGCTGGTTGAGAAACAGTTTTTTCCCAATACCAATCCAGAAATTGGACAGGGACTCCATCGGGGTGCGGTCTTCCCGGATCTTGTGGATCAGGATGATAAAAGCATCATGGACCAGGTCATCAGCCTCACCTTTAAATTCAGGATGAGCACGGATGAGCCGTTGTATGACCAATCGGGTTCTCGTTCGGTAACGGTGATAGAGTTCGGAGATGGCAGCGTCAGCTACGGCTCCTCCCGCCCGAATCTCCTGGAGATACATAGTATCCCGCGGGAAATTGTGATTCTGTACGTGATTCATATTGTTTTCAAACTGATGATCACAAAGCATTAAAATGCCTGATGCTAACTGGGATAGCGTATAACAATAGTACAGGATTATTTTAAAAGAAGCAACACCTTTAAATGCTTTTTTCAAAAAAAAAAGAATGTTGCAGGGTCATGTTTGACGCAGTCGTCACACTTACTACTTGAGGAATGTATCGAGGCTGTTGATCACATTGCATAACACTCGTTGGATACACCTGCTGCATGAAAGCAGTCCGTTATTTCCTCCGCTTGCCAGTTGAAACCGGGCCGGATGGATGTCCCACGTCATCCGGCCCATTAATTCCAAAATAGGATGAAAGCACTCTTCCCGTATTTAAAACCATTTGTCGACCTCTTGTATCCTCCGTTATGCACAGGTTGTGGTCTCCTGCGACCGTTGGATCGACATATTTTTTGTCTGGACTGTCTGCATGAATTGCCGGAGACTGGCTATCATCTGCATCAGCACAATCCATTTGTAGCGCACTTCACAGGGCGTGTACGCATTGAAGCTGGTGCTGCTTTTCTCTACTTTACACGAGGCGGTGCCACACAGCGGTTGTTGCACCAGATCAAGTATAACAACCGGCCTGACCTGATCACCACATTGGGCAAGTGGTACGGCCATCAGCTCATCCCATCCGATCACTGGAAGGGCATTGATGTTGTCATCCCTGTTCCGCTCCATTGGAAGAAATACCGGCAGCGGGGCTATAATCAAAGTGCAGTTTTTGGCCAGGCTATTGCAGATGTAATGGCGATCCCATGCCATCCCTTTGCATTGCGTCGTATCACCCATGACCAGAGTCTGACCGGGATGCGGCGACTCCAGCGTGTGGAAACGATCGGAAATTCATTCTCGGTGGCGCACCCGCATTCGATGCGTCATCGGCATGTATTATTGGTGGACGATGTGTTGACCACTGGTGCTACGCTTGAAGCCTGTGCCATAGCGATGGTACCGTTGCCGGTCGCGTCTATCCGGATGGTGACGATTGCCTGTGGGGAGATGTAGGGACTTGCGCGCAGTACGCGCAAGTCCCCCGGGTGCTACCCGGGGTTGGTATATGTAAGCCCTTCAGGCTTATGTGGGATCAGGCTGTATTGATACGCCAAATATGGCGTATCTACAATATTTACCCTTTACCCTTCACCTTTTACCATTGAAAACATCTTTACCCTTTACCTTTCACCCTTTACCCCACTTGCGCGCAGGACGCGCAAGAGATCTATCCCCATTTCTTCAGCCACTCCTCCTCCTTCTCTCGCATCCCGCGGATATCGGCCTCCTCATGATCATCATATCCACAAAGGTGGAGCACCCCATGAATCATGACACGCCGCAACTCCATATCAAAGTCAACACCCAAAGAAGTGGCATTTTCTTTCACCCGGTCAATACTGATATAGATCTCAGCCAGGATCGGATCGGCTGCAAGAGGAAAAGTGAGGATATCCGTATAGTAGTCATGCTGCAGATGCGTACGATTGATCTCCAGGAGATAGTCATCCGAACAAAAAATGAAATCTATACGATGCAGATCTTTGGCTTCGCTGTGGATCGCGTCTATGATCCAGTTGCGTATGGAGGGCTCCTGAGGGAGGTTGAATTCCACATCATGTGAGGTAAAGAAAATGCCGGAATCTGCGGGCTCCATCTCCGGCCAGCCGGTCAGGAGATCTTCCACTTGAGGTGTACGGTTCGGCCCTGGTCAAGAAACTGGATTTCATCCGCCAACTGTTTCATCAGGAATACACCGCGACCACCCTCCATCTCCAGACAATCGGCACTGGTGGGATCACGTAATTCTTTCGGGTCGAATCCGCTCCCCTCATCGGAGATAAAAAACTGGATCGTATTCTCTTTTTCGTGACAGGACAACATGATCTTCTTATGACTGTCCAACCGGTTGCCATGCACCATGGCATTATTGACCGCCTCTGTCAGACTGATCAGTATGTTCGGATAGAGATTTTCATCCAGGTTCAACCGCTCCACCAGTCGCTTGACGAAGGTTTCCACCTCGCAGATACAACTCGGGTTAGAGGGAAGCTTTAATATTTCAGGTTGCAATGCGATGATCAGGTCAGTTTGTTTTTTTCAAAGATTGATAATACTCCTCGACCAGAAACTTATAGTAGGGGTTCAGGTCGGGAGATACGGATTTATATTGCTCGATTTCAGCCTCACGTTGCCGGATGTATTCCTGCAGGGCAGGAGGCATGGATCGTTTCTGTTCTTGTGCGGTTTCGGCCTGACGACGTTCATCCTGATCGCGCTGGCGGTCGGATTTTTCGGCTTCAAGCAGACGGGTCATGATATCCTGCTGACGTTTCAGCGTTTCATTGTTCAGACGTTTGTTGACCAGGTCGATCTCGATTTTATTCATCTCTTCTCCGATCTGATCGAGCTCAGGCATGCCTTTACCCTGTTCTTTTTTCTCTTGTGAAAGATCGTTCAGGGCCTTGCGCAAAGCAGCCTGCCGCGCCGCCATCTGGGCAAATTCCTTGCTCATCTTTCCCTTTTCACCTTTCTTCATTTGCTCGGACAACTTCTGAAGCTCTCCGTTCATTTCTTCCTGGCCTTTGGTGATCTTGTCCATAGGCACTCTGCCGCTTTTTCCGGAACTCTTGCCTCCCGGCTTGTTGCACATCTGGCTGCCGGGCATCATATTGGCCATCTGTTGCTGCATCTGGTTCATCACCTCACTCAACATTAGTGCCAAATCGTTCAGATAGGTCATCGTCCGCTGCTGATGATCACTCGACACGACCTTGTTGCGTTCCTCTAACTGCTCAATACTTTTTTTCAAATTGACTTTGATGTCGGTCACTTTCTCATGGACAAAGGATTCGATCTGGGTCACGCGCTTGCTTAGGGCATGCAGCGTATCCTCTACGACACGGAAGTCGTCTTTGACTCTGAACTGCTCCTGAACGAGCGACACATAGCGCGGAGTGGTCACTTCAGTTGCATTGAAATCGCCGATGAGACGCTCCTGGTCAAACGAAAGGGTGATCAGATTTTCCAGGAGCTGGCGGAGCATGGCCATATCTTCTTCCATTTGCTCCATCTGATCCTGCTGCATCTGAGATTCCATCTGGGCGGCCAGGTTTTTCATGCGCTGGGCTGCATTCTTCTGGGATTTGGAAGCATTCTTGGGTTGCTGTTGCTGCAATTGATCCTTACCCTGCTCCATATCCTGATCGATCTTATCCATTTGCTCTTCTGTCCCTTCCATGTTTTTGGGACGCTCGAGACCTTCATTCTTTTTCTTCAGATCTTCCATGTCCTTTTGCAGGCCATCAAATTTTTCATTGAGCTTTTCCTGCTCCTCCTTCAACTCTTCGTTGGACTTTTTCTGTTCTTCACTCTCCTGGCTTAGTTGCTCCTGTTCTTCGGCCAGTTTTTCCAGTTTCTCGATAGCCTGCTCCATAGCGGCTTCGACTTCAAGCTGCTTGAGCATTTCGAGCATGCGATCCAGTTCTTTTTCAAGTTCCTGATCGTTCATTTCAAACTGCTCCATCATATCGATGGCGCTTTCTTTCTCGAGTTCTTTGAGCAGTTCTTCCATTTTCTTCATCAACTCTTTCATCTCATCACTCATGAGTTCTTCGAAGAGTTTCTGAATTTGTTCCTGTTTTTCAAGGAGCTGTTCGGACGGCTTGCTGTGTTCGGGTCGGTTTTCGATATTTTCCTGAAACTTCTCCAGCGATTGCTGCATTTGCTGCTGCAGATCCTGATGACGTTGCATGAGTTTTTCAATTTCCTTTTTATCCTGCCATTCGGCTTTCTTTTCCTGCATGAGTTTTTCGCGCAGGCGTTTCATGTCTTCCTGCAGGTCGCGGGTTTCTTTCAGTGATTTTTCCAGATTGAGTTGGATCTGGAGGTTGTTTTCGCTTTCTTTTTTGGCAAATTCTTCGGCCGTAGGTTTGCGGTATTGCATGACTGGCGTACGGCTGGCTTTACTGCCATGGATGCCGTCGTTGTCATGCACTTCAAAATAATATTGAAGCACATCACCGGCTTCGAGTTCAAGGGCTTTGATGTCGAAGCTGTGGGTATAGGAAAACTGTGTAGGATGCGGTACGTCCAGTCCCTGGGATTTGAGTGTTTTTCGCTGACCGTTGGCGTCCAGCCATTCGTACTGGAAGGTCAGGGTGCGGATACCATAATCATCATCCACATTACCGGCGAAATACACGATATCCTTTTGCAGACTGTCCGTGAAAGCCTCTACCCGGATACCGGGAAACCGGTCGGGAATAACGCGTAAGCTGTATTGAATGCTGTCCGGATGCGGCAGTTGCGGATGGTTCAGGAAGAGGGTATACCGTCCGTCCTTAGATGCTTTTTGCTTCAGAATAAAACGATCCTGACTCCGTCGCTCAGAGTTGATCCTGGAAGAAAGATGTTCGAAGACAGCCTCCAGTGATTCGGTATGAGCCGCCTGAATATCCCAGGTGATCTGCGTGCCTTCGGGGATGATGAGGTCACCGATATTGCGGAGGTCTTCATCCTTCCGGCCGGTATAAGCCGGATAGTCCAGCCCGATGTCAAAACTCAAAATGCCGGGCTTTTTAATGACAGATAGTTTCATATCAGATGAAGACACAGGACCTGCATAGATGCGGAACGGGGTATCATCCTGCACATTTTTAAAATGGTAGGAAAAGGCATCCTGACCATTTTTACGCATGCGGTATGAGTAGTGATCGATCTCGATAAAAACTTCGGCCGGTGACATGGATCCTTCAGTAGAGATCTCGAGTTCGAAATCTTCGTATTGAATGACAGAAAGATCCTGATGGGTGTCGATGATAAATTTGAAAGGGGCTTCGCGCTCAAACACTTTGTTGGTGTGAATCAGGCGGTTGGTGCTGTCGCGGATGATACTGGGTGCGGCTACCAGGAGGAAAAGCAGCAATAGCATCGGGGGCAGTGCGTAGCGAAGATACTTTCGGTTTTTGCTCAGATCGATGGCGGCCTTGAAGGGCACGAGCTCGATTTCTTTCGTTTTTTGTTCGATACCGGCAAAGAGCAATTCGGCTTGTGCGCCGCTGTGATCGGCCTGTCGTTTGAGTTGGAGGATGTTGAGGAGTTTGTCTTCTATGGGGCTAAAATGGTTGCCGATGATTCGGGCGGCCTGGTCATGGGAGATGACTTTGCCGAGGCGATAGTATTGAGCAAGGGGCCACAGGACGAGATAGCCGAGGCTGGCGAGAGTGGTGCCGATAAACGAAACCAGGAGCAGGCGACGCACACCTCCGGTGAAGTAAAACTGGTGTTCGAGCAGGTTGTACACCAGAAATATGGCCAGTACCAGACCCAGTGTAATCAAACTGCCCCGGATCAGGTGGTTGAGATAATATCGTCTTGTGAAGGCATCCAGTTTCTGGATGAGAAGGTCATAATTGCCAGTTTGCCCCATGTGGTGATCAAGTAAAGTTAACGTAACGGCCTGCGCCAGAAAATAATTCCATAGCTGGTCCGCCTGTTTTTACGGACAAAAGACCAAGTTAGGGGTAAAATACACCACTTGTCAAGAGGAGATCCCGGCGAAAACGGATGCCTTGATTTTATTAGCGATTAAATGGAGTGTAAAGTGCCTATAATCAGGAGGTTAAATATATGAAGTCTCACAAAAAATTAAAGTAGTGTTTTCCCGATTTCAGGCTGAGTGCCTGTTATTAAATTCCGACCTGAGTGTCCGGCAACAGGATACCTTTGCAGGCCTGAACAACTATTCATGACACCGGATCAGATCACTTACCTGGTTTTTGGCGTTGTCCTGGTGCTGGCGCTCGTATTTGATTTGGGTTTGCTGAGCAAGAAGGACCGCACGATCACGATACGTCAGGCATTGCTGCAGACCTTTTTCTGGGTGGGGCTCGCTATAGCTTTTTTCGTCTTTATGTGGGTGGAGGAGGGGAAGGTACTCGCCTTTCAGTATATCAGTGCCTATCTGATGGAGTGGAGTCTGAGTATTGACAACATCTTTGTCTTCATCCTGATCTTTTCTGCTTTTTCCGTTCGCGAGCCTTATATTCCAAGGGTGCTGCTCATTGGGATCCTCATGGCGATTGTGTTTCGGGTGATTTTTATCACCATTGGTGTGGCGCTGGTAGATCGGTTTCACTGGATCCTGTATGTGTTTGGGGCGTTTCTGGTGTATACCGGATTTAAAATGTTTACCGCTTCGGATGAGCAGCAATTTAATCCCCGGCAATCGCCTGTATTTCGTTACATCAAGAAGGTACTGCCGATCATCGGTTCTGATGGTGATGGCCAGTTTATCATCCGGCGTCGGGGGGTTACGGTGTTTACCACGTTGACCGTTGTGGTGATCATGCTGGCGGCGATTGATATTGTCTTTGCGCTGGATTCCATACCTGCCGTGATGGGCATATCGCGAAACAAACTCGTGATCTATACCTCCAACATATTTGCATTGCTGGGATTGCGATCGTTGTTTTTTCTGTTGCGGGGTGCGGTGTCCCGCTTTGACTATTTGCCTCAGGGCATTGCGATTGTGCTGATCTTCATCGGGATCAAGATGCTGGCGGAACACTGGATACATCAGTGGCTGGATCAGGAGACGATTGTATTGATATCGCTGGGGGTGATATTGGTGTGTATTTCCGGGTCTATCTTTTATTCCATTTTTATCGACAAGCAGGGCTTGCCGAAAGAGGTCCGGGAGGGGGAGGGACCTTAAAGGCATGTAAGAGTTCGTACGGGTTATCATGCCCATATCGTCACCAGTACTTAAATTCCAGGGAGAGTGCCCCAGCAGGAATGGCTGTTGCAGGAGTTTGCTCCTGCAACGAGGAACTGTGCCATATGACAGTGTTGTGCCCGGGTCGCTTGTCGGAGCAAACTCCGACAAGAGCTGTGCCCTGGTTCGCTTGAGTTGCTCCTGCAACGAGGAGCTGTGTCCACATGACACCCACCCAACCCGCTTCACCCAAAAAAAATTACTTTTATCTTATGGAACTCCGCAAAGCCCGTCTGCTGCTTTTCCTGGCCGTATGTATCCTGGGTACGATCAGTTTCACCCGGCTGAACCATATGCATGTTCCTGCTCCAGAACACCTGACCGTTTCTCCACAATCGGCTTGTGGGGACCCCAGGTCTGTTTCCCGGGATTTGCCGGAAAATGATGCTTTCGCCATTACCAGTTTCATTGCCGCACTTTCTGCACAACCTTCAAGTCTGCCCCTCCCCACCTCCCGCTCTCTGCTCACCATTCCGGTCATCGTGCATATCATCTATGATCCCTTGCTGCCGCCTGATGCGGATCCCTATCCCGATGATGACCGTATCCGGGATGGCATCGACTGGATCAACCATCTGCTGGCCGGAGGACCTGCCTGCCCCGGAGATCCGCTATCTGTGGATACCCGCATCCGCCTCTGCCTGGCCACCCGTGACATCACCGGCGCTCCCGCTTCCGGTATCAACCGGTTTGCCCACGCCCTCACCGATACCGATCTGTGCCGCGATGATCCGCAGCTCAAAGCCATACCCCGCATCACCTCAGATCCCTTCCCCCATACCGACTATCTCAACCTCTACATCGTCCGCGATATCTGTGCCTCCTGCATGCCCGAAGGATGCCTCGCCGGTGGATATGCCGCCTTTCCGGACGCGCATGGCACCTCTCATGACGGGATCGTCCTGGAGGCTGACACCTGGATGCACCCCTACTGCCACTACCGCAAAGTCATCCTCCATGAGATCGGCCACTATCTCAATCTCCTCCATACCTGGCAGGGGGGCGACTGTGCCAATCTCGACTGCACAACCGATGGGGATGGGGTATGCGACACGCCTCCGGATGCCGATATCAATATCTATCCTTCCAATCCCTGCCTTGAAGGCCTGCCGGTCAACTCCTGCACCAGCGATGTCAACCTCGCCGATCCCTTCAATCCCTTTACCACCGATCAGCCCGATATGACCTCCAATCTGATGGACTATGCCCCCCCGGCCTGTATCGCCGTATTCACCCCCGGACAGGCCGATCGCATGGCTGAGGCCCTCCAGGGACCCCGAGCCAGCCTCCTGACCTCGCCCGGATGCGATCCCCCTTGTCACCAGCCCGTGACCTTTGATATCGCCTGGCCTGACACTCCCATCCTGTACGGGGCTCAGATCCAGATCACACATGCCTCCACCGGGGCACCCTCATATCTCTGGACCGTCAACGGGGCCGGGCAGGGATCCGGCACCCTCTTGTTTGATGCCCCTGCTACAGGGCTCTATGAGATCTGTCTGATCGCTGAGGGCTTGACCGCCGCATGCCATGCCACACAGTGCCATATCCTCGAGGTCGCCTGTGCCGTACCTCTCCCGGAGATCGCCCTGTCCGATCACCAGACCGATCCCGGCCAGACGGTCATCCTGTCTCATATCTCGCCCCCACAGCCCGGCTATACCTATACCTGGTATGTCAACGGAGCCCCCATAGGCTCCGGGGCCTCCATGCCCTTTGTCCCTGATATACAGGGCTCCTACACGATATGGCTCGAAGCCTGCACCCCCTCCTGCTGCGCCTCCAGCGATCATGCCTGGCTCGCAGCAGGCACCTGTCCCTCCGGTAAGGAAGCCCATCACTGGCTCTTCGGCAGAGACAGTATCTATCTGGACTGGAATAGCGGTGCTCCGGTCCAGCAAGCTCCCTCCGGATGCAGGTCGGATGAGACCATGGCTGTCGCCGTCCACCCCTCAGGCCAGCTCCTGTTTTACTCCAACTCCGAGCGGGTCTACAACCGCCTCCATCAGCAGATGCCCAACGGTTTTTTAATCAACGGTAACCGGTCTGCAACGCATGCGCTTACCGTCCCCATGCCCGGGTCGGACAGCCTCTGGTATCTTTTTTATCCTGAGATGATCATTTTAGGTAATCCCGGGCTGGATACGACGAGGCGGTTTTATATGGCCATCATCGATATGAGCCTCGCCGGAGGGCTCGGGGATGTCATCCACCGCAATGAGATCCTCATGACCCCCACCACCGAAAAGGTTGCTGCCACCCGTCACTGCAACGGCACCGATTGGTGGATCCTCGGTCATGAAGCCGGCTCCAACCGGTTTTTTGCCTGGCTGCTCTCCCGCGACGGCCTCTCACCTCCCGTCATCAGCGCCAGCGGGATCGCCAAATCCAAACACCGGTATACCAAAGTGGGTGAGATGAACTTTTCACCGGACGGGCTGCGCATCGCCATGAGTACCGGGCCTGATGGTCTCCTCGAGCCGGTGCCGGTGTCTACCATCGAGCTGTTTGACTTTGACCCGGCCACCGGGAAGGTCTCCGGTGATTTTATCCTGGACCATTTTCCATTGGGCAACGGGTCGTCAGCCTATGGTCTGGAGTTTTCGCCTTCTTCCCAATCGCTCTTTGTGACTTATTTCCATCCTTTGGATACCATCTATCGTTACGATCTGCGGGACCCCGATCCTCAGACCATCCGCATGAGCCGCTCCGCGATCTATGGCGCCACTGTGCCTCTCCTGGATCAGGTTGGCGCCATGCTCACCGGGCCCGATGGCCGGATCCATGTCGCCCAACTGGGCATGCCCTATCTGGGCACCATCCATCACCCTGACAGCCCCGGTGCTGCTTTTGTCAGCCAGGGCATCATGCTGCAACGCGGGGAGTCTTTCCTTGGCCTGCCTACCTTCCCTGCCGGCATCTATACCCCTGGAAAGCCGTGGCTCAAAGGCCCCGCCATCCTCTGCGATACCCTCGCTGAGGCTCTCTGCTATATCGCCGCCAACTGCCGCTATCAGGACTATCAGTGGCATATCGATGGCCCGGCACAGATCCTCCGCACGCAGGGCGACAGCGTCTGGATCCGGCCCCTCATGGCCGGCGATGCCCGGCTCATCGTCTCCAAAACCTCCGCCTGCGGCATCACCGCCGACACCCTTCGCCTCCGCATCGATCCCTGCCTCACCCCCTCCACCCCCTGCCGGATCAGCACCACCCTGAGCGCCGCCGATACCCTCATCTGCCAGGGCGAAGACGCCTGGATCCGCTTCTATACCGATGCCCCCATCGTCCGCTACACCCGTGACTCCGATGGCATCACCCGGTCCCTGACCTCCCCCGTCCTCGTCATCCCCACCCCTCATCAGAACGATATCATCACCCTCTATCTGGCGATGCCCGACGGGTGTGATACCTCCTTTCGCATCGGCATCCATCTCCGGCCCCCGATCCAGGCCTCCATCCTCCGGGCCGACTCCGTCGTCTGCCACGGTCAGCCCGCCATACTCCATATCCAGCACGACCCGGGTATGCTCGTCGAGATCATCCCCCCTGATGCCTCATGGGTCATCACCAACCCCGCCTGGCCCCTCCTCTTCGGCCCTCCCGACCGCGATACCCTGATCTATGTCCGCATGCGCGATCTCCAGATGAGCTGCGATTCGTTCTTTCCCTGGCCTATCCGGGTCCCCCTGTCCGTCCCGCATACCTTCGATACCCTGACCCTCTGCGCCGGTGACAGTATCTTCCTTCATGACCAATGGAGATATCCGGGCGATACCCTCACCACGATATATGCCGGGCAGGGTTGCGACTCCGTCCTCCATACCTTTATCCGCCCCCTGCCGCCTCTCACACCCCTCATCAGCATTCAGGGTCCCTGTACCTCCGATGACGGGGCCATCTCCGTCACCATGACCGGCGGCACCCCTCCCTTTACCTTCAGCCTCAATGGGGGCCCGCCGCAGGATCTGCCGATCTTTGAGATGCTCCCGGCAGGGCACTTTGACCTGGCCATCACCGATGCCCATGGATGCCGCCTGGATACCACCCTCACCCTGGTCATCGGCACAGGTATAGGCGGACTCTCCGCTCAGATCATACATCCCGCCTGTGGTCGCGACGACGGGGTCATCACGCTGCATGCTTCCCAGACCGGTATCCACTATCAGATCGGTCCGGGTCCGCCGTCCCCGGACTCTGTCTTTGCCGGACTTGCCGAAGGTCTTTGGCAGATCATCGCTACCCATCCACTAGGGTGCGTCGACACATTCTCCACACGCCTGGTCCAGACCGGGCAGCCTCATATTACCGGTCTGGCCACCAGTCCGGCCTTATGTGACAGATCCGATGGCACCATCACTCTCCTCCACATCGAAGGAGGTACAGCACCCTATACCATTCAGCTGGCAGGCATGGCACCGGATACAAGCACACACTTCGGCGGACTCTCCGCTGGTGTCTATACCATCACCCTGATTGACGATCGCCTGTGTGCTACCGATACCACTATCATCATCGGCCATCTGCCTCCACCCCTGATCAGGGGCATCCTCATCTCTCCGGCCCTTTGCGGTCAGCCGCAGGGAGCCCTTGTCATCGAGACCGGCACAGCCTCTTCTCTGACCTACCAATTGGATGAAGGGACACCCACAACCGATCCCTTCTTTGATCACCTCGCCCCGGGTATCTACCTGCTCACGCTGACCGATACATCCGGGTGTACGGCGTCCATGCAGGTGACGATACCGGACAGTTTCTCGTTTGTCCTCGGCAGCATCCATATCACACCTGCGCGATGCGGAGATGCAACCGGCAGCCTGACGGTGATCACAAGCCCGGAAAGTACCGCGATCAGCATCACCCTTGCTGAAAAGCCCGGAGAGACCTTTGACGCAGCCATCGAAGGCCTCAGCCCTGGCACCTATACCCTCCGCATCCGGGATGAGCAGATGTGTATCCTCGATACGATCATCCGCATCCCGTCCGTGTGCGAAATTTATCTGCCCAATGTCTTTAGCCCCAACGCGGATGGTATCAACGACGGATTTGGGCAGGTGACGGTATCCTCCTTTGATCTGTGGGAACTCACCGTTTTTGACCGTAGTGGCAACATGATCTTTCAGTCACGTGACCCGCTTACCCCATGGGATGGCCGGTATCAGGGGCGGTATGTGCAGTCCGGTGTTTATGCCTGGACACTGCGATATCAGGTCAGTGGCGATGTGCAGGCACGTTACAGTACGGGAGATGTGACGGTGGTGCGGTGAGGTGTTGCTATTGCAGGAGTTTGCTCCTGCAACCGGGGGCTGTGCCCACATGCCATAGTTTGCTCCGGCATGAGCCGATCTGACTCCATCAGACTTTGTGGAAAGCACCTGAGCTGGAATGGCGATTGTGGGGGCCCTGCACCTCACCGTGGGGCGCCGGCTGAAACCTGCCGTTAATTCTTCTTACTTTTGCAGCCTTGCCGGAAAAAACCGGTCAGGATTCAGTATGGCAGAGCAAAAGGACAGCTTACTTCCGATCCTGGGGACCTTCTATCCCTGGCGGCGCCATATCATGTATGTGACCCTGGGTGCTTTTGTGCTCAGTATTTTGGGATCGCTTCTGATGAAAAACCACTATCAGGGCAAGACCATTTTTTATGCGGCCAGTCAGGATTTGTTCAAGCCAGAAAAGGTATATGGAGGTAGTGGTACGGAGATGTATTATTATGGCAGCGGGGAGGATATCGACCGGATTTTGACTGTGGGCAACTCAAATGAAACCCTGGACTACCTGATCGATTCCTTTGATCTCTGGTCGGTCTATAAGATCAAATCCGGAACGCCCAAGGCCCGGTTTAAAATGCGGAAGGCGTTTCGGGAAAATTTCAAGATCCTGCTGACCAAGCAGGATGCGCTGGAGCTCACCATTGAGGATCAGAACCCTGAGCGGGCGGCCGCGATGGCCAATGCTGCCCGGCAGAAAATAGATGATCGTGTGCGGTCCATTATCCGCAACAGTCAGATCGCGCTGGTCTCTTCTTTTGGTCATTCGATCAAAGCAAAAGAAAAGATCATGCAGGGGATACTGGATACGCTGATTTATTACCGACAGAAAACGGGCATTTATGATGCCGGCGCGCAGACGGAGTACCTGGCTGGCCGGGTCACGGATATCACCAACTCGGTAGAGCGGGAGCGGGCCTCACTTCAGTCCATGCAAAAGATGAATTTAAGCCCCAAGCTTCGGGACAGTCTTCAGGTCATACAGGCCCGTATTTCCGGTCAGGAGCGCGAGCTCGATATTCTGACAGGTACGGGATCTACGTCCAACTACAACCTGACCAATTTCAATATGTCCAAAGGTCAGATTGAGATGCTGGAGTTTCGGTATCAGCGGGCCTATGAGCAGATCGGCTATGATATGGAAAAGCTCAAGATCTACAACTCGGCCGTCGAGATCAATATCCCTTCGTTGCATCTGATCGAACCCGCGGAAGTGCCCTTGTACAAGCAGCGACCGAAGCGGTCCGTGATCGTGATCGCGTGTACACTGGCAGCCTTTCTCTTCAGTCTGGCCTCTATCCTTGCGATGGAATCCTACCGGCAGACCGACTGGTCGGTGGTGTGGAAGAAGTAGGGGTCTTCCATCCCCCGGGTGGAGCCCGGGGTTAGTGAAGTGTAAGCCCTTCAGGCTTATGTAGGACTGAGACTCTCGTTGACTCTCGCTGACTCTCGTTGACTCTCGTTACCTCTCGCCGACTCGCCACATTATCACCCAACGCAACAAGGCCTATAACCAAAGTTATATTTTCTGTGCCGGGGATCAGGGCGATGTTTGTATCAGCGCTTCATAACCTGTTACGCTCCTTTTCCGATAGCGGACAAATTTTAAATAAGTAGAGTGAAGGATGATCAGGTGAAAGAAGTGAGAATCTTTTTATAAACCCTGCACTGGAGGGGCCATATCGAAACCCCAAAGACGAATTGGTCCGGTATGACTCCTCCAGAATTTTTCACAATTCCAATCCATTGACATGAGAACATCACCACTCCTTTTAGTCGTATGTACTACGATGTTGTGTGTGTCAGGTTTGCGGGCACAACGATTGATGGAGATTAACTCCATGTTTGTTCATTCACCGGCGAGCCCGGGTACTGAAAGTACGCTGATCCAAGCGCTGAAAACATTGAATACATCGCTGACGCAGAAAATAGATCTGCTTCCGGATACGGTTGGCTTTCGCATTCATCCTCCAACTCCTCCAGGGACGGCTATTCGTGCAGCTTATTTCCGGGAGCCCTTTTTTGATGCTTATGCCCGGACGCAAAAGGCCTCCCTGGAAAACATTAAAAACGGCATTTTGGAAGGAGGGTGGAAACTCATAGATCTACTGGATGATCAGGGCGCCAAGTTGCTTCAGTTTCAGAGCCGGTATATCGCATCAGGTAAAAGTGACACGATAGTATTTGACAGTATTCTGATCCTGGAGCGCCGTCTGGCAAAAACCAGAAGAAAGATAGAAGACATCCTTCATGGCCCGGAGATGGACAGGCTTCATGTCAGTTTGGATACCCACGATTTGCAAAACATACCATTTGCTCAATTAGAGTCGAAACTGATTGTAGCCGTGACCACCGGAAAGCAGATCTTACAGCAGATTATGGAAACCACAAGCCATCAAATCAAACTCGCAGTGGATATCAAGAAGAGAACTGAAATCTGGACGAAAGGTGAGGGGGCAGGCATCTCCAAGCCCGAGGCTCAGGAAACGGTTGCCGGGCTCCCTCAGTTGCTTCAAACGGAATCTTTTGTCTCTCCTTCTGTGACCATGGTGGCGGGTGTGAGGAGTGATTCAAGCTGGTATCATGAGCTGGGCCTTTTTACGGCCACCAGCAAGGATATCGGTAAGCAAGCGCTACAAAGTGTGTTTAATCCGGATCAAAGTAACCTGGGCATGTTTCTCCGGGGCTCGTATACCCGCATAAAGCTCATACGAAGCGATGTGAATGACCGGTTTGCGATCCACTATCAGATCTACTATTTGAATAAGTCAGTACACATAGACACCCTGACAGACAGGGCTGGACTGGACTTCAATCAGATTCAGGGAAGACTGGCAAGCGAGCTAATTGTGTTCGACAATCTCTTTAGTATATATGGCGGCATTAGTTTCAATACGCCCATCACCAACCTTGAAACTTTCAGAAACGACCTTCCATTGAACTCAACAGGTCAGGTTTTTGGAGATGTGGGATTTAGACTGTTTTTTGAACCCGGGAGTTCCAAAGTGAATGTCAAGGATGGGTTTGGATTTATTGTTGATGTTAATTTTATGATCAACAACAAGGATATGCGGGATGTCAACCCAACGAAGGACAGTATAGTACCAGCCCTGCGGGTAGCGATGCAGAAATCGCTGTCGAGTGCCAGGAAGTAAGTTAAATTTTTCATTTCCCAATCGAGTGTTTGTTAATATTGCATTCTACTTATAGTCCCCTTTAGGGGATATAGGGGCAGATTGAGCAGAGACCATAACGAAACACTGCATTAAAACCGATATTTATTTTAGAAATTTTAAATTGTAAATTCTATGAAATCACTACCCTGGATACTCTTTCTACTTGCACTTGCCTTACTGCTTATTTGCTTTTTTAAGAGCAGAGGCAAAGTTTGTTTTACAAAATCGGAGTTGGAGGAAATGGGATATACCTTCGAAGGTATGAGTTCCGTTGATGTCAAAGACAACATCTATGAAGATCTTCAGAATATTATTCAATTGAAAAAATATGAAGACTCTCTTAAACAGGTAACTACAAGTGAAATAAGTCTTGCATTAGCTAATAAGTATCATAAGACATTTTTGAACAGAAGGTATTTGATAAAAACTGGCGGTGGAACTAGTTCAACAGATTCAATTGTTTGGGATACCACCAAAGCTATATTGTTTAACCTGGATACTATTTTAACTGGATTAGTTAAAGCATTTCCCTCTGACTTTAGTTTTATTGACACAAGTACATGGAAGGATAAGGGCTTTCTTGTCTATTTTGCCAATTATGGAGCCGGAGCTTCAACCAATCCCAAGATCCTTCCTAACCAATCTACTGCCTTAATTCAGTTTGCACGAATGGAGAAAAATGGAGATGCCAAGAACGTTGAAGGTAGCGTGTATAATTTTGGAGGATTAAAACCCCCAAAACTAGTGGGTTCTGAACAAATAACGGGGAGATAGCAATATCACAATTATTCTAGACCTAAATGCTGGCATTTAAATTTATTCTTATCGCAGCATTGTGTGTGACCCTCTATGGGTATGTCCAGGGAAAACGGACCCTACCCGGATTTACCCTATTTATGATCCTGGTTTTTATTTTTGAGTTTCCATTGGACTACATGTTCAACACGTATTTACCATCTAATTTTGGGTTAAAAAATTATTTTTCAAAGCTATGCGTGTATTATTATATATGGGTGTATCTGGATTATTTTAAAGCCAAAGCCTGGAATATCTATTACAAAGGTGTATGGTGCTTGTATATATTGGTTACGCAGTTGTATTTTTATTTAGGAAAACAATCAACCTATATTGATGCCTTGTCCTACAATGCAGGGATGATACTTCTGTTGCCCCTCCTGCTGGCTTATTTGTACGATGTCGTGTATAAGAAATCGTACCAGCCTGTATTCAGAGACCCTTATTTGTACCTGACGTTTGGCGTTTTATTTTTCTTTACCTCTGCTTTTCCTCTTCTTACATTTGCCAATCTGCTGATCACACAGAATTCAGCATATGAAGCGTATACCCAGCTCCTGAATGTGGGCAATATATTTCTCAGTTTAGCCTATCTTGGCGTAGCCCTATGCTCAACGAATCCGAAACCATCTATCGCATAATACTGGCATCGTTCCTAATGCCTTTACTCTTGTCAGGTCTGCTGATCTGGTTTTTTATTTCGTACCAGCGAAAGAAATTCCAGAATGAAACCGACAAGAAAGACGCCCTCCTCCGGGAGCAAGCCCTCCTCATCGAAAAGCAACAAGCCATCGAGCTCGAACGAAACCGGATCGCAGCCGAAATGCACGATGACCTCGGGTCCGGACTCACGACCATCCGGTACCTGAGCGATAAAGCCCTGCTCCAGGCACAAGACACAGGTGAAGCCAGCCAGATACGTCGCATTGCCGACCACAGCAACCAGTTGGTGCGCAATATGTCGGAGATCATCTGGGCGATGAATACCCGGTTTGACAGCGCCGAAAACCTCGCCGGCTATCTGCGACGGTATGCCTCCGAGTTTCTGGAGGAGCGGGGCATCCCCTATCAATTTATGGCGGAGGCGGCACAATGGCAGGATGTATCTGTCAGTGGAGAAAGAAGAAGAAATCTTTTTCTGGTTTTTAAGGAGGTCCTGCACAATACAGCCAAACATGCTGCGGCCAGCCGTATAGAGATCCGGGTTACGGTCACACCTGATTTTACCATCCATATCGAAGAGCAGGGGGGAGCCGGGTTTGATCCGGACAACGACCAGTCGACAGGCAATGGATTGTACAATTGCCGGAAAAGAATGGCGGCGATAGGAGGCAACATCAGTTATCAGCGGGCACAAGACGGCCTGCACATCCGGATTTCTGCGCCTTTGGAAGTGGCGGGCTAAAAGCGGCTTCAAGAAAGATTTGGATTATTACAGATTCACAGGAGATTACATTGCAATTCGGTGTATCTTAATGCTTTCAAAACACACGCTATTTCATCAATTCAAAATCAAACCTAACAACTATGACAGTAAGATCTTCAAAATGGTTTACCATTACGGGGCCAGTAAACCCTACTTATCCGGGCGATCCACGCCGGATGGCTACATATCACAGCGTGGTCGGTGGTGAACAAGACCGCATCGGAGAAGGACAAGATGGTGCTTCCTATGTAGTCATAGTGCTTTCTGCAGATAAAGTAGATGCCCCTAATCCGCCATTCCAAACGCAGGAAGGTGCTTACCTGGCAGCAGAGGAACAGCATGTGCAGGACGGTCACAACCAATGGCTCAAAGCCCAGTCAAATGAGAAGGCCGAAAAGACAACTCCTATGATGGCCGCCCCAAAACCGGCTCCGAAAAAAGAGGTCAAAAAAGCCACTAAGAAAGAAGCTAAGAAAGAAGCTAAGAAAGAAGCCAAGAAAGAAGCTCCGAAAAAAGCTGCTAAGAAAGCCGCCAAAAAGGCTGCTCCGAAAAAAGCCGCTAAGAAAGCCGCCAAAAAGGCTACTCCGAAAAAAGCATCTAAGAAGGTAGCTCCGAAAAAAGCCGCTAAGAAGGCAACTCCAAAAAAGGCAGTTAAGAAAGCTACACCTAAGAAGGCAGCCAAGAAAGCAGCACCGAAGAAAGTGGTAAAGAAAGCTGCACCCAAGAAGCCAACAAAGAAGGTTGCACCAAAGAAAGTAGCAAAGAAAGTAGCAAAGAAAGCCACACCTAAAAAGGCTGTTAAGAAGACTGCTGTTAAAAAAGCAGCGCCTAAAAAAGCTGCAGCAAAGAAGGCGGCTCCAAAGAAAGTGACCCGGAAAGCTGCACCGAAAAAGACCACACCTAAGAAGGCTACGGCCAAGAAAGCCGCAGCCCGTAAACCGGTCAGAAAAGCAGCTCCGAAAAAGGTTGCAAGGAAAGCCGCACCTAAAAGGAAACCAGGTAGAAGGTAACAAAGGTTTTTCCTTTTCAAGCTACCTCAGCCCATGGCATGACTTGGTAGAATGCCGGGTGAATCGGTCCACCATGACAGATTCACCCGGCAACCTTTCTAACCTGAACCCATGAAATGGTGGCACCCGAAATTGTCATTCACTTTTGTCCGTACTAAGACCTTTCATCCGGACGGATTTTAATTTACATAGACCATCACAGCCCCGGACCTTCAAGACGCTGATGGAACAACCCGTACCCACCCTCTATACGTATGTCAACCGATTCAAACTGCCTAAAGAACTGCAGCAGTATTACAAGTTTGTAGGTAAGCCGGGGAATACCTTAGAGGCCGATATCTACAGACTCAAATCGCTCTTGCTCAAGTACAGGAACCGCGACCGCAAGGAAGAAATCAATACCGCCATTTTTTTAGCCATCATCGGCTATTATATAGGTCACTACCGCCTGACCCTCTACTTCATTCGGCAACTGGAAGCTGAATCATTGGAGCCCGTGTTGAAGCAATTACTGCTTGAACTCAAATACAATATCCGGATCCTCGACAAGGTCCTGGTCATCACCTCGGAAGATGCCACATATATGACCTCGCTCCGGAAAGTGGCCAGCTATGCCAATCGCAAAATGCCAGGCAAACGAAAAAAACTGGTCATTCTAAAGGCCAAGAATCTGACATTCCGAAAGCTGGCCCATTATTTTAAAAGCTATGAGCAGGTCTTCCTGGTCGGTCACGGTGATGACAGAGTCATTTCGCTGGGCAAGAAGGAAATAGGACTACCGGATATCGCCTCCCTACTCCAGGGGCAATTTGACAAACCCAATGTTGTGGGGATATTTTCCTGCGGAAATGCATTCCGTGATCCGTCAATCTGGGAACATGTTGATTTCTTTATGACAGACAATCAGCAATCCGTCCCCGTCTTTGCCGAAATGTTTCTATATGGGTATTTACGCAATTTCTACAATTTCTTTAGTGTCCAGCGCGCCTATGATGCCGGTAATCTACTCCCGACTATCCGGGCGGTAAACGCTCTTTCGATCGAACTCTATGCCAAAGGTGATATAATACGATTATGACCCGGATCGTATGGCTCTCCCTCATTGCTTTCCTTTTTCCGGGATTTTCCACATGGGCCCAGCACACCTTATGGCCAGTCCACAGTATTGAGGTATCCCAAAACACAAACTATTATATACATACGACGTCCGACAAGAAGGTCTTCATTTCCTCTACCGACGGACTCAATATCTATGACGGCCAGCACACCCGGTTGTACAGACCCTCTACCCACAATATGCATGGGTATAATATTCAAAGTCCATTTTTTGAAGATGCCGCCGGCAGGATATGGTTTACCACGTACGAAGCCCTACACTATTACGATCCGGCAATAGATGACCTGATCTTCATGTTTATGGTGTCAGACAAGGGTGACACCCTGAAATCCAATTATAAAGCATTCCATCTGGAGGGTGATTTGCTTTTCCTGAAAGCCGAACAAGAATGTTTTATCTATAATATAGCAACCGGTGTAGTAGTCCGGACCATGCAGATTGATTTTCACGGGTATTATCTGTTAGCCCTGTGTGAAGTCCAGGGTAAGCGCCTGCTGTTCGGCAGTGACCTTGATAAATACAAGGTGTACGATATTTCGAATGCCAGCCATGAGACGCTTATTGCAGAAGGTCGTGCCCGGATTACGGCTGTTATGCCGGGACCCCGGCATTTGTTGTGGACCGGTGATCTGCAGGGTCAAATTTCATTGTTCGATCCCGGAAACGGAAGATTTCACTTTTCTGCCCAGGTGTCCTCGCGCCCCATCACAGGTATGGCAGCGCTTCCTTTCGGCCAACTTTTAGTCTCCACCTCGACCAGCGAGCTGATGGTGTTTGATACTGCCACAAAGTTGGTGGTTGACCGGATCAAACCTGTAACCACTCATACCCGCGAACATGTCCATACAACGATCATCCCGTACATCGACCAGGATTCCACCTTCTGGATGGGTGGGGACAATCAGGGCGTTTTTTTTACTAACCTGACAAAAAGAAAGTTTGATCATTTTTTAAGTTCAAATCCCGGACAGGGCCAGATTTCCGTCACCAGAATCATACCGAATGGAAGAGCAGAATTTTTAATCCTCACCCGGAAGGGGGGAATAATTCTCATCAATGCCCATGGAGAGCGGTTGTACCATTGGAATTCATTACCGGATGGCACAACGGATTTTACAGCCTTATCCGGTCTGATGCAGGATGAACATCATCTGTTGTTCTCCAGCTATAATAAATGGTACAGATTGGATACACGGACTAAGACCATTTCCTCACTTCGATGGACCACTCCTTTATCCAACCCCGCACTGGCCCAGATGGATCGTCTTTCCAATGGTAAGATCATCTGCAGCTTATACGATCAGTTGCTCATGGAGCTTGTGTCCAGTCCGGCTGGATTTGAATTCAAGCCTTATGCCAAGGATCTCCAACATCATACACAGCTCTCCACGTATTTTAAGGAAGACAAAAGAGGTAATATATACATCAGTAATGATGAAGTCACCCTGCTCATCCTGGAGCCCAATCCCAGCGGGGAGGACCATATCTTTTCCTATGAACTCCCGATAGCCGGTGGCATCAAGGGACTTGCTGAAGTCACAGAAGCAGACGCTGTGTATGTGGCTAATACACATGGTCTTTTCCACATCGACAGAAGTACAAGAGCATTTCACCAGATCATCGACCGGGAAAAATTATTGCTGCAGACGATCTATTCCGTCATGGCAGATGCCGGGGGACGACTCTGGTTGAGTACCAACAAGGGTTTGTTGCGGTATGAACCTGTATCGGGTCAGGTCATTCGATTTTCCGTGATGGATGGGGTGCAGGCTTCAGAGTACAATACACACGCCTGTCTGGCACAACCGGATGGCAGTATGTTTTTCGGTGGTGTTAATGGCCTGAACTTTTTTCATCCCGAAAAAATTCGTTTTTCTGAAAGAATAGCTCCAGTTCGGTTTAGTGAATGGATGATCAATGACGAACCCTATTCACTCTATCATGTGCCCCGTCAGCATAAGTCAATCACATTACCCTACCGCCTCAACACCATCTCATTTGGCTTTCATGCTGTCGATTTTTCAGATCCAGGAGCCACTCGTGTTCAGTACAAACTCGATGGAGTGGATGAATTCTATCTTCAATCGAGAGAGGCAGAGGGCTTTGCCCGTTATCCGAATTTAAGACCGGGGCACTATGTGTTTTCCGTACTCGGTGCCAATGCAGATGGTTTTTGGAATACAATTCCCGAGACGCTAGATATCCACATACTACCCCCATTTTGGATGACATGGTGGTTTATCACGTTGGCAATCCTCATTGGAGTAGCGCTAATGTATATCCTGATTCGGGCGTACTACCGGCGCAAGCTTGAAAAGAAGAATATGCTCCTCCGCGAACAAGCACTCATCATTGAGAAGCAACAGGCCATCGAACATGAACGCACCCGGATCGCTTCCGAAATGCATGATGACCTGGGCTCCGGACTCACCACCATCCGGTACCTGAGCGATAAAGCCCTGCTCCAGGCAAAGGACACCGGCGAAGCTGACCAGATCCGGCGTATCGCGGAGCATAGCAATCGTTTGGTGCGGAATATGTCCGAAATCATCTGGGCTATGAATGCCCGGTTTGACAATGCCGACAGTCTCGTCGGATACCTTCGGCGTTATGCTTCTGAGTTTCTTGAAGAGCATCAGATTCCGTTTGGGTTTGTAGCAGATGGTGATTCCCTCAATACAATCAGCATGGGTGGAGAAAAGCGCCGTAATGTCTTTCTGGTGTTTAAGGAGATGCTCCACAATACGGTCAAGTATGCCGGAGCACACCATGTCCGGATACAGATTGGGGTGTCCGATATATTGACGATCCATATCGAGGAGCGGGGTGGCACGGGTTTTGATCCGGAGCAGGCGATAGAAAAAGGAAACGGCCTCTTTAATGCCCGCAAACGAATGGCCAGCATTGGCGGTACGATCCGCTACCAGCAGACACCGGATGCTATGCATATATATATTATCGTCCCTATACAAATGCCTCAGGTATGAGTCCTCTGAATGTAGCTATACTCGAAGACCTGAAAGATGTAGCAGAGCATCTCAGGGACATCATCAACCAACAGGATGACATGGTATGCCAGCAGATCTACGGCAATGCCGAGGATGCCATGCACTTTCTACCTTCCAGACCTGCAGACATTTTGATCGTTGACATCGGACTGCCCCGGGCCAGTGGCATCGAAGCGATTCGGCATCTGACCGAGCATTGCCCACGTACCCAGTACTGTATGTTTACTGTTTATGAGGATGATGACAAGATCTTCAATTCCCTGCAGGCCGGTGCCAAGGGCTATATATTAAAAGGATCTTCTACGGACAAGATTCTGGAAGCGGTCAGAGAACTGGCGGCCGGAGGTTCTCCCATGAGTCCGAGTATAGCCCGTCGTATCCTGGATGTGTTTCAGAAAATGCAATACACGCCCGTCGTTGCTGCTCTGCCCCTGACCCAGCGGGAACAGGAGATTCTGCAGCAGCTTTCCAAAGGTTATCTCTATAAGGAGATCGGGGATCAGCTCGGTATCACTACCGGTACCGTCAAGCAACATATCCATAAAATCTATGACAAGCTCCAGGTATCCAACAAGACAGAGGCGATAAATAGGCTGAAGAATCAGGGGTGATCCTCTTTATCCTGATTTGAAGCATAAAGTCATAAAGAATGTTACTGCTTTGGACTCTTTCTAAGCCTTAAACTGCCTTTAGTCTGAATTGTCAAACGCCCGCCCCCGATCATTTGGCTCTGGAACCCAATGGCACTATTTTTGCAGAAAATGAGTATTTTTACTACTCAATTACCCGTGAGGACACCATGATCGAGACCCTCATATCGTCCAAAACAAGGATCAAACTGCTGCTCAAGTTTTTCCTGAACAGTAGTTCCCGCTCATATCTGCGCGGGCTGGAATCCGAGTTTGGTGACTCCACCAATGCCATCCGGCAGGAACTCAATCGCTTCGAAAAGGCCGGTATGTTGCGGGCGTATACGGAAGGCAACAAGAAATACTTTCAGGCCAATACAGACCACCCCTTATATAATGAGATCCACAACATCCTGATCAAGTACATCGGATTTGACACCATCATCGACACAGTCGTCGATCGGCTGGGGGAGATCCGTGAGGTGTATATCATCGGCCAGCTTTCCAAAGGGCTGGACAGTCCGGTTATCGACCTGATGTTTACCGGTGATATAGATGAGGCCTACCTGCTCCGCCTCATCCGGAAAGCAGAATCCCTGATCCACCGCAAAATCCGATATATCATCTACCGCAATGATGAACTGCCCCATATTGACTGGAATCAGTTTGATCCTCAACCTTTATTGCTATGGACACGCGACAGATAGGCAGGGTCAATAGCAGACTGACATCTCCCGCATCGGGTATGGGGCCTTCCGGTGATGCAGATGTGTTGGCGGATCCCCAGTCATCCGATTCATTAAGGGCGGGGCAGGAAATCATGACACCCTGGCTGGTGGTCAAGACGAAAACCAAATGTGAAAAATTTGTGCGCGACAAAATTCAGGCACTGGGCATGGATGCTTTTGTGCCTCTGACCCGACGCACCGCCCGATACCAACGAAAAGTAAAAGTATATGAACTGCCCCTGATCACCTGCTATACGTTTGTCCGGCTCGACAAAGCACGACGCAGCCAGGTGCTGGCTCTGCCGTATGTGCAGGGGGTGTTGCGGATGAATGGTCAGGATTGTCAGGTCAGTGAGGACGAAATGAAATGGCTGCAAAAAGTAAGTGGCACGGAACTGGAGGTGACGATGGAGACCTTGTCCATGCAGGCTGGCGATGCGATTATGCTCGCGCAGGGCCAGCTGGCCGGCATGAAAGGAAAGATCATTGCCCAAAGATCCAGACATGAAGTTATCGTGGCATTAGAAAGTCTTGGACTCCAGATGGTGATCCGGGTAGACCCGGCGCTATTGGTCCGAACGTGATGACATAGCCCTGCCTTCCGGCAGGTGCAGGATGAAGAAATAGAGTCTTGTTCGACAATGAATTGAACTGGTCGAAACCGGATTCTGGTGAGAGGAGGTATTGCTCATGTCCCGATAGGCTGCGACCTATCGGAAGGCGAAGCCATGGGAAGGTGAGTGGTGAGTGGTGTGCTTCGACCCGCTTGAGACATCCTCGTGCTATGCTTCGACTGTCTTTCGCTCTTCCTTGTACTCCCGCTCAGCACGACGCAGCTCAGCAACCGTGGTGAGTAGTGTGCTTCGACCTGCTTGACATATCCTCGTGCTATGCTTCGACTGTCTTTCGCTCTTCCTTGTACTCCCGCTCAGCACGACGCAGCTCAGCAACCGTAGTGAGTGGTGAGGAATGAGTTGATCTGCTGAAGAGGAAAATCCTCTGATACCCACACGGAACAAAAGGTGACTGAGCGGAGTCGAAGGCGCCGACTCTGCTGCGCTTCGAGCGGCATCTAATTTTTTGACACGAGGAAGATACTCATGGAACATATTCATCCTATACACCATCAGATTATCTCCCGGGAGGAGCGGGAGCAACGTCTGGGTCAGCATGGAAAAGTATTGTGGTTTACCGGCTTGTCGGGTTCCGGAAAAAGTACCCTCGCCCTGGCATTGGAACGGAAATTGTTTGCCATGGGGTATCAGGTGGTGGTTCTGGACGGGGACAATATCCGCACCGGTATCACGAACAATCTATCCTTTTCCCCTGAGGACCGGACAGAAAATATCCGCCGCATAGCAGAAGTCGCCAAATTGTTTTTAGCGAATGGTCTGGTCTGTATTGTCAGTTTTATTTCTCCTATGCGTCAGATGCGAGAAATGGCCCGTGACATCATCGGATCAAAAGATTTTATCGAGGTCTTTGTTGACACTCCCCTCGAAGTCTGTGAAACCCGTGATGTAAAAGGACTGTATGCCAAAGCCAGAGCAGGTATGATCCCCGACTTCACCGGTGTCACCGCACCGTACGAACATCCTTTGCAACCAGATATACACATTCGTACAGCTTCAAAAACCATTGAACACTCCCTGGATGAATTATATCAAGGTGTTTTACCCGCGCTGAGATGGTAAACGCAAATTCTTCGAGAATCACTTTATTTCCCCCCTAACCTCCTAACCTCCTAATCTCCTAACCTCCTAATCTCCTAATCTCCTAACCTCCTAATCTCCTAACCTCCCTCATGAAATACTATCTCAATCATCTGGAAGAACTCGAATCCGAATCCATCTTTATCCTGCGTGAAGTCGCCGCGCAATTTGAAAATCCGGTCATCCTTTTTTCCGGAGGAAAAGACAGCATATTGATGGTCTATCTGGCGGTCAAGGCTTTTCATCCGGCCAAAGTTCCGTTTCCGTTATTACACATTGATACAGGCCATAATTTTCCGGAGGCATTGGAATACCGGGACTGGCTGGTCCGGGAGTTTAACCTGCGGCTTCATGTTGGCTCGGTGCAGAAGGCAATTGATGAAGGAAAGATCAAAGAAGAGAAAGGATTTAATGCCAGCCGCAATGGATTGCAGACCTATGTGCTGCTGGACGAACTGGAAAAAGGAAAGTATGATGCCGCACTCGGAGGAGGCCGGCGAGATGAAGAAAAGGCAAGAGCTAAAGAACGTTTCTTCAGCCACCGTGATGAGTTTGGTCAGTGGGATCCCAAGAACCAGCGCCCCGAACTTTGGAATTTATTTAATGGCCGCAAACATTTCGGTGAGCATTTCCGGGTCTTCCCGATCAGCAACTGGACAGAATTAGATGTATGGCGTTATCTGGCGAAAGAATCCTTTCCGTTGCCCAGTTTATATTTTGCCCATTTGCGAAAAGTATTTGAGCGGGATGGTGTCCTCCTGGCGGATTGTGAGTTTATCACCCGTCGTCCGGAAGAAGTGGTGCGAGAAGAAACCATTCGGTGTCGAACGATCGGCGATATGACCTGCACAGGGGTATGGCGATCTACCGCCTCTACGATCGACGAGGTCATCCGGGAAGTTGCTACTTCGCGTCTTACGGAGCGTGGCGGACGTGCTGATGACAAGCGGTCGGAGACAAGCATGGAGGACCGGAAAAAGCAAGGCTACTTCTGATTCAAGTCAGAAGCAGCCTTGCTTTTTAAGATTAGAAGATTAGAAGATTAGGAGATGTTTGACGTCTATTCTTTTGCTTTCCTTCTTGCATTATATCTGTTTATTTGTGATTTTCTAAGACCCGTTAGCTTTGAACTGAGGTTGTCAATAGAAAAACGTATGTCTGTTAGTTCCGCCATAGTTATATAATTCAGATCATAGCTTAACATAGATTCATTCAATAACTCCAACAAGCTACCATAAGCGATTTCTGAAAATCTGGCCTGGTCCTTTAAGGACTCTCTGGAAGACCCCTCTGCTGTATTAGTGGATATGGAAATAACAGCTCTCCGCATCTGGCTGACAAGTCCAAATCTTTCTTCCGCTGGAAAGTGGCTGGTGAGTTTGTAAATCTTTAGAACAAGCATTCTCGAATCCTTCCAAACATCTAATGTTTCGAACGAATAGTTTTTTAGTTTCAACATGGTGAAATATTTAACTGGTGAATCAATATATAGATTACCAATATTAGGGGATTTTTAGGAATAAATCAATTCTTCTAATCTTCTAATCTTCTAATCTTCTAAGCCTCTAACCTTCTAACCTTCTAACCTTCTAATCTTCTAATCTTCTAATCTTCTAATCTTCTAAGCCTCTAACCTTCTAACCTTCTAACCTTCTAATCTTCTAATCTTCTAATCTTCTAATCTTCTAAGCCTCTAACCTTCTAACCTTCTAACCTTCTAATCTTCTAA
>JBGTGP010000014.1:0-56200 GCA_041746735.1 Saprospiraceae bacterium | reverse complement strand
CTCCCCAAGGACTGATTTTACGGGAGGTAAATTCATGGGCTAGTTCATGTACCATTTTGATGTATCTTAGTCATGGCCTACAAGGTAGTAAAGACGCCTGATATCGTCACATCAGGCACTGGCTATTGCAAGGTTTGGGTATAAAAAGTATTATTTGTAGGACTCCATAGCCAAAAGGCTGATAGAACCCCACAGCCACCCGGAACCCAAGCCCGGACTTCAAAATAGCCATATTTATAAGAGAAAGAATTCAATGATGCGCATGTGTATTGTGTTTCTGTACTACAGGTTGTACCATCATTATTAACAAACAAGGCCAAAGCAGATGGCTCAGGGGATATATGAACAAAATAATTATTTGTTTGTGTTGCACCGAATGAACTAGGGTGTATATAACAATCAGATGCATTCCAATTTGAGAAATTTAATGCCTCATTAAAATCCTCATAGTAAACAAGTTTATAATTAGAAGATGGTTGTCCATATACTGCCATGAGTACTAGATGTGCAACAAGTATTGAAATTAATCTCATTGATAGATATATTTAATTATTAAATAATACATGGCTGAATACTCCTTTATTGTAAGTTATGATTTAATTCTTGAATATCAATTAATTAATGTAAATACAAAACGGGACTAAATCAATTTTCCCAAAAATCAAAACCACTTATTTATTAACCATTCACTTTCTTGCCATACTTAGGTTCCGATTCTTCAACCAGTGCCTTCATAGTTTCATCGAAAGTACCGTGATTCTTCAACGGCTTTGTGTAGGTCGTTAAGCATCCTTCTTTAGATTTATCCTTCTTGTTATCTGTTTTCTCCTGCATCCTTACTTTACTTTATTAAGTCTTTCGTCAAATGCTGCAACTATATCAAACCATTCTGGATTTGAATTGCTTCATGTATCAAATATACAATCAGTCCCTTTATAAACCTAATATTGGAGCAACTGTATTAGAAAAATAACAATAACTAGATGTCAGAGTGGCCATCATTAAGCTGCCCCAACACTCTGATAATCTTATACGTAGCTGCTCTATTAGCTATTTGGATTACTTCAATTTCGGCTATAAAACCATGCGAAAACGGGTTGTCGTTCTTTAGCTTTAAGACTTGATTTTTAACTTCTTCGGAAGCAAACATTGCATCCCTTATGCTTGGGGAAATGGCGGGTATAATGGCTCTATTACCTGCCAATGATTTTGACGCATTGTTAAGCGTTTCAAATATTATGGTCTAATTCCCTTGAGACTGTGTTTCTGGGGTTAAAAGTATATCCAATTCTCTCTTTGCACTAACACTCATTGTATTAGCATCACCATGATTGATTTGAATGGTGGAATCTTGGATAATCACATTGCCCTGAACCGTTAGACTTATTTTAGTTATTGGAGTTTGGCTCATAGCCGCAATAGCTATCATATTTGCCAAAGTCTCTTGATCTACGTCCAATTTGGTATGATTTTTAATGGTTAGATAGGATACTACTGATCTCATGTGGTTGAAAAAATCTGAAATGGTGTTGTAGCTGCTTGCAAAAAGAAATGGAGTAGATAGCGCAAGGGCGCTAAGAAACTCGTAAACATGGCTTCCCTCCCTGACCTTGCTAATTTTAAGTCGTTCGTCTGCATACTCTTTTTTGTTTCCGTAAAAAAGTCTTACGAAGTGCCTGTATTCCTTGTCAATTACCAATAGGGCTTTTCCCATTGTCTCAATATCAATCGTTTCTGTGTCCAAATTAAGGACTATTTTCTGTAAGTCATTGTGATTCTCCATCTTAGAAAGGCGATGCTCCGTTCTTCTTTTCTAAAAGCCTGCCAAACTTAACACATATTTTACCATTTTGGCATGATTTTGTGTTTTACTGCTGTTTTATACATACTTGCCTTAATTAATTTGAAAATGTTTCATTATTCGCAAAAATTTTGACGTTAGGGGCATATAAAAACTCTCGTTCTTTACTTTCATCGCTGGACCCAACTACCCTCTTATCTGCGCCTAAATGTCAAGGTAAACGTTTTCTCACAGTCCTTGGCCGGATTACATCCTGCATTGACACATGTATGGCTGGTTATGATCATCACTTTCACGTCGCCATTCCCTCCGGTCACTTTCCCTCTGTCTACGAGCCTGGCAGAAGATGAGCCTGTGGGATCATAGTCCTTTGGCTTAGCTTTATCTGGCTGAGATTCGAGTTTGGATATATTGGCACCCGTGATTTTGTACGTAAACCCTGTAGCTACACAAGCATTGTCACATCCTCCACAGGTAGCACTGATCGTAGATCCGGATTTGGGATTCAGTGTCACATTGATCTCATCTCCTTCCATGACCGCCAGTTCCCAGCCTGCATCGTATTTTTCAAACGTAAACGTTTCCTCTTTTTCCTTGACGGATCTGTTGGCCGGCTTGTGCTTCACCGTCACCGTCAGATAGGTCTCTCCGCATTCGCACGACTGCTTCCGCCTGACTGTGTAGGTAAAGGTTTTCTCACAATTTATTTTACCACAATTGGGGTTATGGCATTCATACCTGACCGTAATTGTAAATGGGACATCACCGCTTCTATCCGGCATCCTGGCTGAAAACGAGCCGGAACTACCGGATAGGCTAACCGGACTGGCTACCGGCTGACCCCCGTTTGAATAGCTTACTGTTATGCTGATTTTAGCTACATCACAATTTTTTCCATTACACTTACCACAGGATACTTTCAAGCCGCTCAGGTCCAGTTTGATCTCATCCCCCGTTTCGGCTACTTCCGGACTTGTCAATGCTGTAACAGGAGGGTTTCCGGGTAGGTCAATGGATTTCATTAGCACTTTAGGCCCCTTCTTATTTTCCCCGATCGTAGGTGCGACATCGAAATGAACATGTCCGCAATCACAGTCCTGCTCTTCTCTCACCTGAAACTCCGGGATCATCGGAGGCAGATCTATTCCCGAATCAAAGACCCCCGATGGATCGTGACTTCCTGACATCGGAGTTTGTGGCTTGAGATTTGTTGAAATCAACGGCGATGGGATCGGTTCTGTCAACACTGAAGGCATAACAGGTACATTTGGGAGTACCTTGGCCTCAACCCCAACGGCGGTAAACGAATTCCAGAAATCGTCCACACCTGCATCGAGTTTTTCTTTCTCCGGCTCCGGAAGCTGACTCGGAGACCGACCTGTAGTTTTCTCAAACTGGGTCAGCGTCTGTTTTTTAAAATCTTCCTTTTCATATAAATATCCACGCAAAGAACTGGAGTACATCCAAAAAGTTTGCTGGATGACGGCTTCGCGTTCTTTATCCGGATTGCCGCTGAACGGGGTTTGGATTTCCCCTCTTTTCCATAAATAATCATAGTGGGTGGTAATCTCATCGAGTGCTGAAAGGAGTAGTGGCACCCCGATACCCGGCGCGGTTTCCGGCACTATCGGGGTCCTGAGTTGAATGTCTGTGCCAGGGAGCAGGGGAAAAGGCGACAATGTGCCTTCCGGACATGGTGCATGGCCTGTGCCGTGCGGGGGGGCATGCAGATCCTGCAATGTACTGATCACCCGGGGCAATGGCCATGCTGTGCGGGTGGGTATGGTCACGATCTCATAACCGGGAGGGGCTTCCGGTAGTGCTGTGGTACCCGAAGGCCCGCTTCCGATCCATTCCCTTGGTGAGGGCATACCGCCACCATCCGGTACCGGAGGTATCCGGATATCTGCGCAATATCCGGTTACCGGTATGGTCTTTCTCTGCCCCGGCTCGAGGGGAATGGGGGGAATGGGCGGGACGATCATGGGCTGGTCCTTCCCATTGTGGATATAGAGACTTCCTTCGCCGATATAGATCATCACCGGGGTAGTGGTGAGGTTATCCAACGTTATGTCAATGATATGGCCGGTGGTTCTTCCGGTACTTACGATCTGGATCGTATTACCAATTTCAGGATGAGAGGGAGGAGCTGCATCATTGATATGCGAGGCTCCGGGCGGCAATGAAGGCAATATATAGGAAGGAAGGCCTGCCTCGCGCCCGATGTGGGTGATAGCATCTTTGATCTGGAGCACACCATAGTCGATGGTTTGTCTGACAGTTGGGGTCATCGAGGTGATGGTCTTTCCGGTGGTCGTTTCGATATCGGAGCGAATGCGTTCACACAGATCTTCCGGTTTGATCGGTTGATCCGGCACGATCGTCCATAAGGTGTACTGGGTGAGGATATCGCGGGTATCCTGCAGGGAGGGGTCCAGAGGTGTATTGATCCGCTTTGTCCGAAGGAGGCTTTCCGTCGCGTTGATGATCGACTTGGTCTGTGGGATCAGTGGGGAGGTCGTCACCCATTGATCCGGAGAGGGGAGGATGGCTCCCGGAGAGGGTGCCGGCAGATGCGGATCGGTACAATAACCATAGACCGGCACCGTAGTGGTGGTGTTGCCCGGTATCGTGACAGGGGTAGGATCAGGAATTACAAAACCCTGATTGGCATCCCTTAAAATACTGAATTCAGGAACTTGTATTACGACAGATTGTGGATCCGGGTTGGTCATAGTGATATCTGCAATGTGACCTGTAGTTCTTCCAGTGGCGATAATGGAGCCTCCATATTTTAAAATTGTTTCGAGGACTCCTTCCAGTATTTTCCCAACACCTGCGGTAGTTTTACGGCCAGCTTCTTCCAAACCACCGCCGGTGGTGGGTTTTGCGGGAGTTGCATCAGTAGTTGGAGCTGGTGGTCGTCCGCCTGTACCTCCGGTTGTTGGCCTATTAGGTGGGGTGGATGGTTTGGCCGTAGTGGATGGTCCCAGAGTTCCTGGTACAGCTCCCGGCTGACTTTCGGTTTTGGGAGCGGGAGTAGTTGGTGGTTCGTTAGCGGGTTTCCCTGAAAAAGGGGGCGGAAAGGCTATCGTCGTCGGATCTCCTGCCAAAGTAGAAGGCTGGGTCTGAGGCTGCGGGGCTGGCTTTTCGGGTTCAGGGTCAGGAGGCATCAGACCTTTTGCAACTAATCGGGTTTTGAATTCATTCAGGCAATCTTCAATGCGTTTTCTTGCTTCTGGCGACAATTGTTTGTCCTTAGCAATCTGGTCCCGGTATTCTGACATCAGATCCGCCATTCTCAGTGCCAGAATCTGTTCATTCCTCTCCGATCTCACAACTCGCTCTGCTTCTTTTTTGAAATGACGTGAAAAATAATCCTGGCAGATTTTGGGCACTTGTGGCCGTCTCATTTCAGCCTCAATACCACGGCCCATAGCGGTCTGTGCAAGTAATGGAGCACTGATCATCGCCATCCAGCAGATCAGCGTTGCGAATGTTTTCATATCGCTTAAATTAAAAGTGAACGCCTTCCATTTTCGCATCATCCCCATATGGAGCATGATCAGAGGCCACATCCAAATACCTCAGGCTGGCGCCGGGATGGATCGAAAAGGTCAAGGAAGATACTTAATTCTCCTGGAATACAAACGTTACCGGCCTGCCGAAGAGGACGATACCGGCCGGTAGATTTTAAACCGACCCCGCTTGATCGTGGAAAGATCCAGGTCACTCAGCCCGACTTTTTTACCTGAAAAACTGGTATTCTGATGGGCGATAGTAAAGATCCCGGTCCCTTTGACGGCATAGACTACAGCGGTATGATGGGCCATCGTTTCCGTGACGATCCGGTTGTCAATGCGATATGAAAACTGCACCCCTTCAAACTGGATCATATCTCCGGGAAAGACGCACTCTTGCTGATACTGGATTTCGCGACCATAGGCATAACGGCCATTCCATTTGGCTTTGTGAGTGTTGAGAGCTTCTGCTGCGAGATCCCAGCACTCACCTCGACCAACTTTTTTACGGATATGGGCGGATACAAACTCCAGTATGCGCTGATTCAGTCCCGGTATACTGTCGCAATCAGAGGAAAAAGAAGTCATCGCCATATCAGGCGCAGAACCGGCGGCCCAAACCCTGTAGGTCGGATCTCCATGTAATAGCATCAGGAGAGGAAGACAAAAGATCCAATACATATCCGGATATAAACGAAGCACAAATCAAAATAATATCTGCAGCCGTCAGGAATTACAGGATAGATCCGGGTCCATTTTTTATCATGACGCTTTCCATTTCAGGCGCAGGCTATTGCTCACCACGCTTATACTGCTCAGGGCCATGGCCGCGCCGGCGATCATCGGATTGAGCAGGAAGCCGTTGAAGGGAAACAGGATACCAGCCGCGATGGGTATGCCGATGATGTTGTAAATAAAGGCCCAGAACAGATTTTGACGGATAGTGGTGACGGTTTGTTTTGACAAACGTATCGCCAGTGGAATTTTAACCAGATCGGATGAGATGATGGTCATTTTGGCCACGTCCATGGCGATATCGCTGCCATGACCCATCGCGATACTCACATCAGCCTGTGCGAGTGCTGCGCTGTCGTTGATACCATCGCCCACCATGGCCACAATTTTACCTTCTGCCTGGAGTTGCTTGACAAACGCGGATTTTTGTTCGGGCATAACTTCGGCCTTATACTGCACGATGCCTGTTTTCTCAGCAATGGCCCTGGCGGTCGATTCCTGATCACCGGTCAACATATACACATCTATTCCCAATGTTTTCATTTGCCGGATGGCCTCGATGGAAGTCTCTTTGATCGTATCCGCCACAGCCAGTACGGCCAGTGCGCGTTGTTCATCAGCAAACCAAAACACCGTTTTGGCATCACCGCTCCAGACAGATGCTTTTTGCTTCAATGCTTCAGGTATGGATATGTTGCGTTCCTGCAGCAGTTTTATGGTGCCCACCAGATAAACCTGATCGTTGACCCTGCCGATGGCGCCTTTACCGGTAATGCTTTCGAAGTCGGTCACCGGCAAAGGTGTCAATGTGTCAAAGTATTGTACCACCGCTGTCGCAAGAGGATGTTCAGACTGACTTTCAATACTGTAAAGGATCTGCCGGGCATGATCATTCTGATCGGACCACTCGATATCCGTTACCTGAGGTTTCCCTGCCGTGATGGTCCCCGTTTTGTCCAGGACCACGACATTTGTTTTTTTGGCGAGCTCCAGGCTTTCCGCGTCTTTGATCAGGATCCCTTTTTCCGCGGCCTTTCCCACGCCAACCATAATCGCGGTCGGGGTGGCCAGGCCGAGCGCACACGGACAGGCGATCACCAGCACGGTGATCATCGCGATCAGACCGTGAGTGAATCCATTTTCCCCGCCGAATAAAATCCAGATAACAAATGCCAGCACCGCGATCAGGATCACGACTGGCACAAAAATGCCTGCGATTTTGTCCACCAGCTTTTGGACCGGTGCTTTACTGCCCTGCGCATCCTGCACCATCCGGATGATGTGAGCGAGCAGCGTGTCTGCGCCAACTTTTTCAGCGCTGAATTGAAACCCTGATTTTTGATTGATGGTACCGGCAAAGACTTCATCCTTTTCTTTTTTCAGTACCGGTATAGGTTCGCCGCTCAGCATACTTTCATCTATGTATGCATGGCCGGATGTGACCCTGCCATCCACGGCAATTTTCTCACCGGGCCTGACCAGGATGATATCTCCCGGTTGTACCTCGCTGATCGGGATATCAGCCTGATGGCCGTTCGAATGGACGACAGTTACACTTTGGGGTTGAAGCCCCATCAGTTTCTTAATCGCTGAGGAGGTATTTCCTTTGGCTTTCTCTTCAAGGAGTTTGCCGAGCAGGATAAAGGTGATGATAACGGCTGCAGCTTCAAAGTAAACATGAGCATGCAAACCTCTGGCATGCCAGAACTGTGGAGCAAGAGTATTGAAGACGCTAAACAGATACGCTACGCCGGTACTCAGGGCTACGAGCGTATCCATATTGGCCGACCGGCGGCGGGCCTGCTTCCAGGCATTGATAAAAAAGTCTTTACCAAACCAGAGGATGACCGGAGTAGACAGACCCCACATGATGACATTCGCATAGGGTATGTTCATAAAGAACATTGCCATCAGCACGACAGGAAATGTCAATAGGGCCGCACCTATGGTGCTCCTTTTCAATTGCTGGTATTTCCTGTCCTGTAATTCTTCGAGGGTTTTCGATGCTGTCGACGCCGGACTGATCAGGAGATCATACCCTATCGATTGCACCGCTTTCCGGATATCATCGGTATGCACGAGTTGGGGCAAAAACTCCACCGTCAGTGTGGCGTTGGCAAAATTGACGCGGGCATCCACGACACCTTCTATAGATTTGACCATGCTCTCCACACTGATGGCACACGATGCACAGGTCATTTGCAAGACCGGAAAGGTTTCTTTTGCAGTAGTCACGCCGTATCCCAGACCACGGATGATCTTTACAGCCTCCGGGAGTACCGAGAGGGCATCAGGGGTTTCAATGACGGCTCTTCGGTTGTTGAGCTCCACCTTATGGGCGTCTACATTTTTCAGTTTTTGCAGTCCATGATCTACGATGAGAGCACAGTGTTCACTTTCCACACCTTCGAGGGGGATATTCAGTGTTGAATTAGGAGTTCCAGACATAGTACGTTTGATTTTACAGGTACAAAATTGGGGGTGCGTCGCTGGAATGCTGTTACATATAAAAGGAAAAGGATTACAGGATTTAGATTTCATCCAGTGGCTTTCGCTTTTGGGTCCGAATGTTCTTGAAATGAGTGGGGGTGAGACCAGTGACCTGCTTGAACTGATGACTCAGGTGTGCCACACTCGAATAGTGGAGGAGAAAGGCGATCTCTGTGAGGGTCATCTCATCATAGACCAGGAGTTCTTTGACCCTTTCGATTTTCTGGGCTATAAAATATTTCTCGATGGTCGTGCCTTCTACTTCTGAAAAAAGATGGGTGATATAACTGTAGTCATGATAGATATGGCGGGTGAGGTACTCCGAGAGGTTGGTCCGGAGTTCGCTATTGTGCTGATGGACCAGTTCAATAATGAGGGTTTTGACTTTGTCGATGATCTTGCTCTTTCTGTCATCAATGAGTTCAAATCCCAGCGATCTGAACGCCTCCTCGAGGGTCTGCCGTTGTGCTGAAGTCAGCGGTTGTGAAAGGGTTACTTCACCGAGGTCTACCGCCTGGGCTTTCGCTCCTATTCTTTCCAATTCATTACGAACCACTAATATGCAGCGGTTGCAGACCATGTTTTTAATATAGAGGGTAGTGGTAGACGGCATAGAAACAAAATTATCGGAGTTGGTGATACATATCTTGATTCATCACTTGAGCCCTGACACATCAGGCGACATGAGCAGGCTGAGACAGCTTCAGTGCATCATAAATCTTACTGATCCCTTCAGGTGTATCAGAGAGCACGATCAGGATGTCGCCGGCTTCGATTCTGGTGGCACCGCTCGGGGTGATGTATTTGTCCTGGCGCTTGATGAGCGCGATGATAGCTGTAGCGGGAAAGTGAAGATCTACGATCTTTCGGCCGGCGGCAAAACAATTTTCTGTGACTACAATTTCCCGCATGATGGTTTTGGGACGTTCGGCAAGGAATGCATCCGTTGGTGTCATGGCCTTGGCTTTTTCCGGTAGTGCTACATGTAGCCATTTGGCAATTGCCGACAACGTAGTGCCCTGGATCAATACGGAAGTGAGGGAAATAAAGAACACGATATTGAAGATCATATCCGCTTTGGCGATGCCAGCCAACAGTGGATATGTGGCAAATACAATCGGTACGGCACCCCGCAAACCCACCCATGAAATGAAAAAGCGTTTTCGGCGGCGCAGCTTAAACGGAGTCAGACTGATAAACACACTCAGGGGCCGAGCTATGAAAATCAGAAACAAAGAGATCAACAGTCCTACGCCGATCACCGGAATGATCTGGGACGGAAACACCAGGAGGCCCAATGCCAGGAAGAGTACGATCTGCATTAGCCAGGCGAGCCCGTCGTACATCTTCATGATCGTCTTCTTGTGGATCAAATCCTGGTTGCCCAGATAGACCGCGCAGATATAAACCGCGAGAAATCCATTGCCTCCGATTACATCTGTAGCCGAAAACGTAATAAACATCAGCGCGATGACCAGTACAATGTATAGCCCTTCAAAATCCAGCCGGATTTTATTGATCACGATTTTACTGAGCTTTCCAAAAATCAAGCCTGCCGCAGCGCCCAGTACCATTTGCTGTAAGAACAAGGGGATGATGGACCAAGCGCTAAGCTCCTGGTTGACCACCAGGCCGAGGAAGGCTATCGTCAGCACATACGCCATCGGATCGTTACTTCCGCTTTCGAGCTCCAGAGTGGGGCGCAGATTGGCTTTAAGGGCGAGGCTTTTGGAGCGCAGGATCGAAAAGACAGCGGCTGCATCGGTTGACGATACGATCGACCCCAGGAGCAGACTTTCATAAATGGTAAAATCCGTGATCAGCCAGACAAAGGTGCCCAGGGAGACCGCTGTCAGCAATACTCCCACGGTCGACAAAGAGAATCCCTGCCACATGATCGGTTTGACGGATGACCAGTTGGTATCAAGTCCCCCCGAAAAAAGAATGAAGTTGAGGGAAACAATTCCTATAAACTGGGCTATCTGTGGATCATCAAACCGGATGCCGCCAATACCCTCTGATCCGGCCAGCATGCCAATCAACAGAAAGAGGACCAGCGTAGGGACACCAAACTTGTATGACGTTTTTCCTGCGATGATGCTGATCAGCAGCAACAACGATCCAATCAGCAGCACATTTTCTATGTTTACAATCATACGGTATCAAACATCCGGAGCCTCATGTGAAGGTAACAGAAATACCCCCGAAATGATGACCGGAGGCTGCATGCAGTCCCTGACTTACTCGAAGATCACGCGGATATCCCGGCGTTGCAACCGGCTACCCGTCCAGGCTTCTATTTTGTCCTTCTCTGCAGGCGAAAGCCCTGATTTCGAAAGGGTGAACACAACAATGGTCGCAGGCATAGGTTGTGCCAGTGTATCCATAAACTGAAACGATTCAGCATAGGCCACACTCATGACCTGAGGGTAGAGTGGGCGGATCTCCCGCAAAAGATCTTTGCCTCTGTACCCGAGTGTGGTGAGGCTGTCCAGCTGCGTTTCTTTTTTTCGCAACAATTGATTGAGTTGGTTCAGTTCTTCTCTCAGCCGAAGGGTCTCCTGGCTACGGTCTTCTCCACGTTCGAGAGATAATCCCTGACTGATTTCGATCGTGCTGGTAGCCAGATTAAAATCGGATGCTTTCTCTTTGATCGCGTTCTTTTGGTTTTCTGTGAGATCCAGCCCACCATAGACCAGTATAATGTTGTTTTTATTTGTATTGATATCGCTGTTCAGGAGATAATTACCTTCATAGGTACTGACATTGGCGATGTATCTCGAGGCGTTTTCTACAAAACGTTCTTTTTGCACCAGCAGGTAGCCAAAATAGATACTGGGCAGGAGTACGATGATGATGACAATGGAGAGGAGGTTGTTGACCCGTTTTCGCTGACTGGGTTCTACCAGGGTCCGGATAGGAAACTTGAGTAATTGCGAAATACCCATCGAGGCGATGCCAATAAACACCGTATTGATGGTAAAGAGGTACATCGCCCCAAAAAAGAAATCAAACTGACCTGTCGCTAAACCATATCCTGCCGTACAGAGCGGAGGCATCAGCGCGGTAGCAATAGCCACGCCGGGAAGTATATTGCCTTTCTGCCGGCTGCTGATGGCCACAATCCCTGCCAGGCCCCCGAAGAAGGCGATCAGCACATCATAGATACTCGGACTCGTGCGCGCTAGCAATTCCGAATGCGCTGTAGAGATGGGACTCAGTGCAAAATAAGTCGTGGATGCCAGTAAACTGGCTAACACCGCAAATCCAAAATTCTTGATCGATTGGCGGAAGAGTTCAAAATTGTACGTGGCGATGCTGTAGCCCATGCCGTTGATAGGTCCCATCAGCGGCGAAATGAGCATCGCACCTATGATCACCGCCGTAGAGTTCATATTGAGACCGACAGAAGCGACGACGATCGCAAAGACAAGGATCCAAAGATTGGTACCGCGAAATGTTATCCCCTTAACAATCTCTTCGTGGATCCAGTCATGGTTTTCAAGATCGGACTCCAGGTTGATGTAGGAGAGAATTTTTCTGAAGACTTTTGCCGGGTTCATACAAGATAATTGGTGTGTAATGCAGGGAGGACGTGCGTCCGGTTCAAAATGCTACACGATGCCAACCCGTCCGGGTAAAGATAGTGAGATTCAGAACGAGCCGTCCGTACTCAAGATGAAAGGCGCTTATATGCATTATACATGATCTGGCCCATGCCTGCTCTGAGTACAGGGTTAATGTCTTACCAGTTTTGCGGTCTGACGGGAATTCCCAGTCACCACCTCGATGAAATATAGGCCTCCGGACAGTGTCCCGACATCGAGGGTGGCTGGCAGTGAAAGCTGCTGGTATTCGTATACCACTCTCCCCGTCATCGTAATGATCCGGACAGAGGCTGATGACGATCTGGCATGCGCATCTTCACTGGTTGCAATATGCAATAGCCCGTTGTTAGGGTTTGGAAAAATACGGAACGCCGCAGAAGCGACTATCTCTGGAGTACTTGTTATCCCGCCTTCCGAAGTTTTGAGTATGACGCCATGATCACCACAGACATAACCGGTTTGTTCGTCAGTAAAGGTCATGGAATAGATACTACTGAATTCCGGTCCGGATGGCGTAATGTCCTCCCAGGATTTTCCGCCGTCTGTCGTCTTGGCCAACTGGCCCCACCCTACCAGGTATCCGGTGCTGCGTGTTGGAAAATCAACAGCAAACCATTGGTTGTGAAAAATGAACTGATCGGTCCACATCTGACCCCCATTGTCAGTGTAGCCACAAAAACCATTGTACCACCCGACAATGAAACCCGTGTCCGCGCTGAAGAAGTGTGCATCTTCCAGAAGACTAAACATACTGCCGGACTCCACCAGTACCGGATCTGTGATCTGCCAGGTATCGCCCGCATCCACAGTCTTCATACACATCCCACGGGTGAGGGCATAGCCGGTGTCGGGTGTCGGAAACACAATTCGTTTAAAGTCGATATCCAGAAATGAAGTGGGTGTGTCCGTGACGGTCCAGGTGATGCCTCCATCTGTTGTTTTGAATATAACGCCATTCAAATCTTGCGTACGACCACCCGCATAGCCGGTCAGTGGCGACGTAAAACAAACAGCACTCAGCTGCACCGGATCTTGGGGACGGATAGTGTGAATATCCCATGTCTCTCCCGCATCCTGGGTCTGGGCAAACAGTCCGTCTTGCCCGACCACAAATCCGATTCGGCTATTGAGAAAGAAAATATCTTCTACGTGTTTTGAAGTGAGGAACTCCAGCTTATCCCAGGTATCTCCTCCATTGAATGTGCGCAGTATCGCACCGTTAGTCCCTGCTACATATCCGGT
Organism: Saprospiraceae bacterium; assembly: GCA_041746735.1. Lineage (GTDB taxonomy): Bacteria > Bacteroidota > Bacteroidia > Chitinophagales > Saprospiraceae > Opimibacter. The sequence goes on along the minus strand of JBGTGP010000014.1, from coordinate 42,803 downwards.
ATCGTTGGATGGGAATACAATTTCATTGAGCTTTTCGGTGGTGCCGGACGGCAGGGTGGTCCATTGGCCAAGTATGTTGCCGGACATCAATAGCATTGAAGCCATCATCTGCCATGAGGCGATTAATTTTTTACTTCCAATCATTTAGGGTCCAAAATACTTTAATTACCTGATGTTTACTGCCAGGTTGTTGGAGCAAGCTCTAACAACAGCCAATCATGCTATTCAACCACTTGTCATTGCTCCTGCTTGTTCTGCCCCTATATCCCCTAAAGGGGACTGTACCTCGTACGCTTATGATCTTTATTAAATGTAAGGGCTTAATTGAATGGAAGTAATCCAAAACCCAACCCCATCCCGGCTAGATAGAAGTCCCCTTTAGGGGATTTAGGGGCCGAACTCGGAAGGTCATTGACTGGACACCCCGTTACTTCAGCAATTGAGAGCGACATGATCTTTCCCTTTCAAATACACACTACACTCTAAACACTAAACTCTTCAACTTCTCAACCCCTCAACCCCTCAACCCTTAAACGCCCCAGCGTTCAAATGCATAGCCAAGGGCGCGGATGGTGACGCAGGGGTTGGTGGCGGAAGAGTCACGAGCCCTCCTTTGCATAATGGGTTAAAGTGAAGTTGCAAACTTCAAAAGAAACATTTTTATGCGAAGTTGCAAACTTCGCATAAGTAGGGGGAATGCCAGTCGAAGCGCAGCAGAGTCGGTGCATTCGACTCCGCTCAGTCACCTTTAGTTCCGTGTGGATATCAGAGTATTTTCCTATTCCGCAGATCAGCTCAACTCACCACTCACCACGGTTGCTGAGCTGTAGCACGAGGATATGTCAAGCAGGTCGAAGTACCCCACTCACTACGGTTGCTGAGCTGTAGCACGAGGATGTGTCAAGCGGGTCGAAGCACACCACTCACCACTCACTTTCTCCAATGCTCGATCTGAAACTTGCGCAGTACCACCGGTACCGCGCCTCTGTTTTCACACCATACCCGGATCACATCGCCTTTGACATAGGTATCCGGAACCTTTACAAAATACCAGGCTTCACCCCATTCGTGCGGGGCGGCGCCCCAAAGATTCCAGGTAGGATTGCCCCATTTGTTATTGATCCGATTCCAACGCCACTTATAGGATTTGCCATTCCGCTCAAAGGAAGATGTAGTGGTGGCCATGCCCCAGCGGTCTCCATTCCAGCCTTCCGAATATCCTTCTACTGAAATGCGTAGGTAATCTCCCGGCAATAAAGCTACATGTGCAGGATACAGCATGATCACCGGCTGTGGGTCCGGTGAGAGGCGGATTAATGTATCGTTGTGTGCTTCAAACGCCAGGCTGTCCTGTTCTATAACATACGAGGCAATCACACCCAGCGAATCAAGCCGGGATCTGTCCGGTTGTTTCTCCCGTGTATCGACAGAAATGAGCATGTGCTCTGTCATCCGCGTCTTGCCGAATATCGCCCGATATCCTACCCGGCTGCCATCTTCTGACAGCATGATCGCCCGGTACACCTGTAGAGTTTGAAGCTGGTTGAGCCAGATAAAAAATACAGCTGCCAGCACCAACAACCATTTGGCACGGGAATACATGAATCGTTGTCCCACAGCACAAAGCGGAAAAGCCATCAGGGCATACGTTTCCACCATCGGCCGGGAGCCAAACGAATTGATATAGTACCAATTGTGCCAGCTATAGGTGATATAGATATGCAGTACCATAAACGCCAGCAAGGCGATCACCATGCCACGATGGTGTTTATATAAAATAACAAACCCCGGCACTATCAGGAGCATGAGAGGGGTATACACAAACCAGCCATTGCTGAATCCGGTCAGACCTTTCCAGAATCTGGATTTCAGAAAGTTGAATCCTTCTTCTCCATAGCTGTAAAAAATCCATTCGTTACTGGTGACCTTCCAGTATAGAAGCTGTGGCAATACACTCAGGGCAAATCCAACACCAGCCATCAGGAGTGAGACAGCGTGTTTTCGTAAAAAGGTAAAGCGTTCCCGCGGACCTTGTATGCGCCAGAGGAGGGGAATGAGGATGCAGATGAGTTCTACCGGCCGGATCATCGTGATGAGCCCGCAGAGGAGTCCGATCGCGAATCCGGTTTTAGTGCCGGGCTTGCGATAGAAGGTATCGGTGAAATAGACCAGCATGCCATATAGCGCCATCAGGGGTGCATGGGACATGGGGCTGTTGTACACCATAAAGTAATACAGATTAGTTCCCAGGGCAATGGACAGCAGGGTACCGAAGACGACCTTGGGATCGAAATAACGAATGAGGGTTCGATAGAGAAAAATCATTCCGATGATCACCCATGCGATCACACCGAGATACGCACTCACCCAATACAGGTCATTGAATCCGTCAGCGGCCGCCACTCCCGCTTGTGCCAAGATATGGGCGATCAGAAAAAACGGACTGAGCATCAGCGCCACTCCGGAGGTATACTTGATGACGGGATGGCCGGTGGGAGCTATATTGACTTCGCCAAAACCGAGATGATTGATCCCGGGATTGATGGTGTGGGGGCTGCCTTCTTTTCGCTTCAGCGCGATATACTCCAGCGTCCTTAGATCGTGCGAGATGATGGCACTGGGCAGATAGATGTAATACCCCCAGGCATCACCTCCGTCTTTGAGCACATGCCGGAACATGCCATAATAAAACACTGAGCCAATGATCCAACCTATAGTCAGAATGGAGAAGAACATAAAGAGGGGCTTTCGGTGCAGGGGCGTGGCGGACAGGTCGGCAGACATAGATCAGCATGTGGAACGGATAAAGGTAAGTGAAATACAGGCGCATGTATCCCTGTCTGCGCAGAATGGCAGGTAGATCAATACCTCGTCTTCATCACGATCGGACCCAGATCCCGGATCTCATCCTGCGCCGTATAGGATACACGTCCCTTTTTCGACAACACCTCCCACGCAATCTGATTGGTGATATCATCTACTACACCGGGTTGTGTCGGATCTGTGGCGACAGTAAATGAACGATCACCCGTCATGATGACCGGTTGTGAATATTCTTCATGGATGATGAGCAGATCCCCGCGGCCATCCAACGCGGCCAGATAGATATCCTGCAGATCGGTATACACATTTCCTTTGGCTACTGCTTCCTTCATTTCGCTCACCGCCTCTGCTTTTCGTTCCTGCTGGAGTTTTTCCATGACCTCCCATCCTTGTTCGGCTATATGGTGCAACGCTGTTTGATTATAATTGATGGATGCGTGTCCGGCATATATGCCGGGCTTGTCCGCTACCTGCATCAGCCGACTGTAATTGTCTTCCGTACATACCACGACACAAGTGAGTCCGGTTTCGTTGTGTACCTGGACAACCGCTTTATCGACCTTGTTGAGGAACTCACGCACGAGATCATCCAGATGCTTGGAATCACTTCCTCTATCCGAATGCGTATTGTAGTGACGGGTTTCGGAAAAGGGAAAATCCGCATTACGAATCTCAGCGTTGATACCATCATTGAGGGCATCAAAGAGCTGGACTCCGCTTTGTGACAGCAAGAGGAGCAGATATTCTTCACTGCGGTTGTAGACTTTGAGCAGTGGGCGCAAGGCAAATTTGTCTGCGATATGCACCCTGTTTTCAAACGTCGGATGAGGTGACCGGATGACTTCCTGCGTGTCGTTGGAAAGATAAATATGAAGGCTGTTGAGGTTGTAATTGACATCAATCTCCGTGGGCAGCGCTTCTATTTTTTGCAACAACCCATCTACAGGCCGTTTTCCAAACTCCTCCACGATACGTTCGCGAGCTTCTTTGAGGAGATTTTTTAGTTGCAGGTCATCCTGGGCATTGTCTGGATGTGTGCGATGCGTGTTAAGTGAAATGGTCACACAGGGATGGTTGGTTTCTGTGGCCAATTGTTCAAGTTGTTGTCGAATGGTCATAGTTGTGCTATTGTATTATTACGGGTCTTTATTGATTAAAATAAACTTTATTCTCCTGCAAATGAAAGCGATGGGAAATGAAGGGAGACAAAGGTAGGGATTTCGGTACGCTCTGCGGAAGGATTATTGTTGATTTTTACTGAGAAGGTGTAACGTCCATGACGCTGAAGTTGTTTACCCCCTGGCCGTCTGACATTGGATATATACTGGAAAATAGGGAAAAATAAGAGGTTTGGCAGGAAGTGTCCGTCCGCCATTTATTCCGGTTTGTAGGCATACTGAAGCCGATGCGAGACGAGCAGACTCAGAATGGCAAAACCGGTAAAGAGAAAGAAACCCATCTGGAGGGCAGACTTGTTGGTCGTCAGGATGTCGATCGTACGGGTCAGGTCTTCGAGTTGTCGCAATTGCTCGGTGAGGATACCACTAAAGCCGATATAGGACATAAAGATCGCGATGACCATGACATCGGCCATGGACCATTTGCCGGTACGAAAGACCATAAACCGAACAAAAGGCCGACCGTGCAATGCCGGCCTGTAGATATACGCTACAGATGCGAGCAATTTGGATACCGGAAAGATCACACTAAAGAGCAGTACCAGTACGCCCACCACCCATACATCTGCTTTACCCTGCAAGAGCATAAGTCGTACTACCTCAAGTATGCTTTTACTTTTGTAATACAAGACCTGATCCACAAAGGTGACCTCTTCGCCCAGCAGCGTAAAGCTCATCTCCAGGATCCGCGCATCGATCTCAATCATCGGCAGTACCAGCCCCGCAGCCAAAAGACCTATACTGATGATGGTAAAGAGTATATACTCTATTCGGGCAAATCCACTCCCCAGGATCAAAATCAACCCGGTCAGTACCAAAAGCGCAAAGACAATGGAAATGTAGATGTGCGATATATCTCTCAGTGTGCTAATCTCGTGCTGCAATCCCGTGAGCGTGCTCGGCCGGTCTTCGTATCCGTATCGGGAGATAATCTGGTTGTGCTCGGTATAGTCCATTCGCGCAAACGTCTTGTCCGTATACTCTGAAAGTTTTTCCAGCACCAATTCCTTGACTTTGTTTCGATTGTCCGCATCACTCAGGAAGTCCAGGATCTGTTCTGTAAAGATCGGCACATCCTTCTTCATCTTATTAAACATACCGGTCAGACTCGTGATTCCGCCCTGAATAATTCCAAAGAGGGATTTTGATTTTTCAGCATGAAACCGGTCTTCAAACTCATCAAGCGTCCGGGTCAGAAAGGTGGATATTTTGGTGCGCATCTCTGCCTTTTGTGTGGGACTGAAGTTGAGTTCTTCGATCCGTTTTGACAGGATGGTTGAAAGCAGGTTCTTCCATTCGTCCACATTGAAGAGTCCGTACTTGATATTGGAAAGTTCAATCAGATCCTCCTTGATGGCGCGTCGCTCCTGCTCGATCGAGTAGATCTTCCATATGCAGATCAACATGGCAATCAGGATGGCAGAAAGGAAAAAGGGACGCAGGGATTTCATATAACAATAATACTGGTTTCAAAAGGGTAGGTGAGGCGAAATTGCAAACTTCGCAAAAGAGGATGAAAACCTCGCAGTTAGGAAACGGGAAATAAGGGGGCGAAGTTGCAGATATTGGAAAGTGGGGAGTGCGAAGTTGCAAACTTCGCACATCTGGGTGGGCAAACTTCGCACACTGGGTAGGCAAACTTCGCACATGTTTAGAGACGGAGGTCTGCCCAGACCGGCAGATGATCAGAGGCCAGACGCCCCTCTATAGCATCCGCACAAATGACATGACGCATGACCTCCATCTGTCCTGTCGTGAATATATAATCGATCCTGCGATCTCCCAGATCCTGCAACATAAAGGACGCCACAAATGTACCTTCAGGACCTTCGTGTGGCATCCGCGACCGGTGCATGGCATCCAGCAAAAATCCCGCTGCCGTCAGCCTTCTGTAAGGCGCACTGCTATCCTCACAATTGAAATCACCCGTGACAACCATCGGAATGTTACCAGCTATGATATGCATCATGTCTAAAAGCAAGGAAGCACTTTCCTCCCGCGCCCGAAGACCCATGTGGTCAAAATGCGTATTGAAATGAAAAAATTCAACTCCCGTTATCTTGTCCTTAAAGCGACACCATGTCACGATGCGCGGCAGCGCTGCGTCCCAACCGCGACTTCCTACGACCTCCGGTGTTTCCGAAAGCCAGAAGGTGCTGCCATCCAACCGCTCCAACCGGTCACGACGATACAAGATGGCAGAAAATTCATTGTCCGGGTCGGGATGAACGGTCCCATCTGTGCGGCATACTCCAAACCAATCGTACTCCGGCATATCATGCTCCAACTCATCTAACTGCCGCCGAAAAGCTTCCTGCACCCCAAGAATGTCCGGCGAATACATCTGTATTAGCTTTACTACCTGTGGACGACGATGATCCCAGTCATGAATACCATCCTGCGGATTGGGAAGTCGTAAATTGAACGACATGATACGGACCGGATCTGCTTGGGCGGATTTGAAACAGACCAGCAGCAGAAAAGAAGTAATCCAGGTGAGATGCTTCATGGTATAAAGGTGTGAAATTAAAGGAGTACTTGATGATGTGCTGGAGTAAATGATATGGGGGACTTGTGGATCTGGACAATTGGCCGTATATTTGGGACAAATAACCTTGTATGAAATGACGGCGAAATCAAATTCAGGATTAAAAAAGCAAACCCATAGTCCCCCGGAGACAGACTCAGCCTATACAGCTTTCTTGCTCCAGGATGCTGATGTGACGTATGCTTCCTCCCCCATCAACCGGGTACTCACCATGATGGGGCTGTATTCTATGAGTCCAAAAAACAGCCCATCCGGTGACCATCATCTGATCCAGCTCATCCGGAAAGGGATACGCCGCAAAGTGCTGGATGCTGTGATGAAGCACACCGGCCTGACCTCCGATGATATAGCCCGTGTATTACACATCTCTCCCAGGACACTCCGACGCCATACTCCACAAACCCTTCTCAACGAAGAACAGACAGAGCGCATTATCGAACTGGTCACCCTCTATCTGCGTGGTGAAATCGTCTTCGGTGATACCCAAAGGTTCAATGCCTGGATGCAAAGTCCCAATCTCTCCCTCGGCCACCAATCCCCCAAAACACTTCTGGATACCTCGATCGGTATCCGGGTATTGCTGGATATCCTCGGCCGTATCGAACACGGGATACCCGGCTGATGATCGTCTACCGCATGACCCGATGCCGGTTTGTCGAAGATCTGAAAGGAACAGGCAGCCAAATATTTGGAGGACGATGGAATTCAAATGGAGTCCGTGTCCTCTACGCAGCATCTTCGCCATCATTAGCATTGCTGGAATGTCTGGTTCACCTGAATGGCTTTTCGGCAGAGGACTTTTGTATGGCACACATCAGGATACCTGCCGGCCATACGACCCGGATCCACGCGCAGGACCTGCCGGAGGATTGGGCTTCATATCCGGCACCTGACCTGCTCAAATCCATCGGAGACCGCTTTATCAGAGATGGGCGTTTCTTAGGACTCAGTGTCCCATCCGCTGTGATGCCGGAGGAATCCATTTGGTTGTTGAATCCCACACAGTCTTTGTTCGGCAACGTGAAAATTGAACTGATCAAACCGGTTCAGATTGATTCCCGATTGCTGTAATGCGGACTAAAGCAGACTCTTTCTGCGGACATTCCCTTCCTACCGGAGCCTTGCGCCTTCATGATCAATGCCGCCGACGAAGATGCTGGAGGCCAGGCTATGATCATCATATACTTTTTTCATGGCGGCAGCAATGTCTGTAGCCTGCTGTTTTTCCTTACAGAGCGCGAAGATGGAGGGCCCGGCTCCGCTGATGCTGCAGCCCAGTGCACCCAACTGCATGGCTGCTTCCTTCACCTGATCAAAATGCGGAATGAGATGTTTGCGTTGCGGCTCGATGATATGATCTTCGAGGGATCGGGAGATCAGATCCAGATCCGCGTTGTGCATGCCGATCACAAACGACCCCAGATTGGCCGCCTGACGGATTACAGATTGGAGCGGGACTTCCGGACGAAGGATCGCTCTTGCTTCGCGGGTCACCACCATTACATCGGGCAAAACGAGTGCCATGAAGAGACCAGACGGAGTATAAATCCGGTGAAAATCGAGGGTATCGATATCCCGTACCAGGATCAGGCCTCCGGTCAGTGCCGGTACCACGCTGTCCCCATGCCGGGCACCACTGGCCACCATCTCTCCATCCAGGGCAAAAGGGATGAGCTCGCGTCTTTCCAGCGGGCGATGGAGGAGTTCGTTGACCAGTACTGCGGCAGCGGCGGCACTGGCAGCGCTGGTGCCAAGACCACTTCCGGCGGGGATACGCTTGTGAAGGCGGAGCTCGAGGCCTCGTCCTACCTCACCTAAGTGACGGAGGAGTGACATGGCCGTAATCGAGGCAATATTCTGTAGCGGATCACGGGGTATGCCGCGGCTATGGCCTTTGATCTCCGTGATATGGACTCCGGGTGTATCGACCCATCTGCCGATGATCTCGTCACTGGAGACCTCGACGGCCAGGCCAAGTGTATCATATCCACAGGCCAGGTTGGAGACGGTAACGGGAGCGATGACTTTGAGTCCGGAGGACATAGGTATGAGTCGTTTTTCTAAGAGTTGAATACTGACCGTGCCGTAAAAATAGCCCGTTCTTTTCTTCCCGGATATTGCGTTACTTTAGCCGCATAAACCACTACACGTGTATGGAAAGAATTCTGGATTCCTGGTATAGCCCGTCCCTGAACAAAAACATGGAAATAGCCATGTACGGCCATTATGGATTTGCCCTGCTGCTGATTCCGACCGCGGCGGCGGACTACCTGGAATACGAACGCTTTTTATTACTCGATGTCCTTGAGCCCTACCTCAATGAAGGGAAAGTCAAGGTTTTTTCCATCAACAGCATCAACTCCGAGAGCTGGCTCAACAGCAAGATGCACCCGAGACATAAGTCGATCCGGCATCAGCAATTCAACAACTATGTGGCGCGTGAAGTGGTGCCGTATATCCGGCATAATACGAGCGCGGATACCGGGATTATCACGTGTGGCGCCTCTCTTGGCGCGCTTCATGCCGCCAATATGTACTTCCGCCGGCCTGATCTTTTTGCCGGCACCATCGCGATGAGTGGGGTGTATGATCTCACGAGCTATACCGACGGGTATTTTGATGAAGATGTGTATTTTAACAGTCCGATGCACTACATGGAAAAACTGGAAGATGATCATTTCCTCCCGATGCTGCGGCAGAGCAAACATGTCCATATTCTGACCGGCTCAGGCGATTATGAGAATCCCGATGCTTCGCGGTATTTTTCTGCGTTGCTCGATCATAAAGGCATACCACACGAACTTGATATATGGGGCCCGGATATGCGGCATGACTGGCCGACGTGGAGAGCGATGTTGCCCCACTACCTGGCGACCCGATTTTGACCGGGAGCTAACTTTGACCAAAAGAACTAATGATGTATTAGGAAAATTTGTTTCCTTAAAATTTCTGTATACCTTTGTATGTGTCTGAGGTATAGGCTTTTTTAGATAATAAAAATACATCATATGAGATATCGAATCCTTGGGATGATGCTTCTCATCTCCACCCTGGCCCCTGACCTTTTACTCGCCCAGTTCTGGACCGAAGTCGATCCGTCGGATATTCCGGCCATGGGTAAGCGGGACATCGAACCTCAGTACTGCATGACCTATATGATGGATCATGAGACCATGAAGCACAAACTATGGTCGGCACCGCACGAGTATGCTCAGATGGCCGGCAACAGCCCTGTGGTCATCACCGTTGGCCTGGCAAATGGTACGGCAGACTTGTTTCGGATCGTGCAGTATGAGATGATGGAAGCCTATCTGGCCGCCAGGTATACCGGCATCAAGACTTTCCGCGGTATCTCTATCTCCAATCCGTACCGCACCATACGTATCGATTGGACTCTGAATGGATTCAGGGCTGTCGTGCGGGATCTGGATGGTCTGACCTATATCGATCCCTATCAGCGCAATGATCTCTCTCATCGCATCGTCTACCGTAAAAATGATTTTCACCGGGATATCGTATGGACATGTGGTGTAGAGGAAGCTGATTTTGGAAGACCTTTTCATCAGCCACGCTCAGTGGGTGATTGTGAGTTCCGCAGCTACAGGCTGGCTGTAGCGACGACTGGCGAATACAGTAATTATTTTGGTGCCTTTTCCTCATCGCAATCCGGTCTGGTACTGTCTCAGGTGGTGACGGCGGTCAACAGGGTCAATGATGTCTACGAGGCTGATTTTTCCACCCGACTGCTCCTGATCGCCAATACCGACGATGTCTTTTATTACAGCCCTGGCGGCGATCCATATTCAGGATCTGCCTGTAATCATCTGGGACAAAACCAAACCACGATGACCAATGTGATCGGCAGCGCCAACTATGATATAGGACATGTATTCAGTGTAGGCAGCGGTGGTTGTGCGGGGTTGGGGGTCATCTGCAGTTCCAGTAATAAAGCCCGTGGAGCTACCGGGCTGAATCCACCTACCGGAGATCCATTTTATATTGATTATGTGGCGCATGAGCTAGGCCATCAGTTCGGTGCCAATCATACTCAAAACAACAACTGTAACCGAAACAATCCTACGGCGTTGGAGCCGGGAAGCGCCTCGACTATCATGGGCTACGCCGGAATATGTAGTCCCAATGTACAGAACAACAGTGATCCCTATATGCATGGAATCAGTCTGGTAGAAATTGCAAATGTGATCGGATCGACAACCTGTGAAGCGATCATTTCTACCTCAAACTCAGGACCCTCTGTTTCGAATGTGCCCAACTATACGATCCCCATTTCGACCCCGTTTGTCCTGACCGCAATCGCCACAGATCCTGAAGGAAATCCAATGACCTATTGTTGGGAGCAATGGGATCACGAAGTAGGGACGATGCCTCCTCAGCCCACTAATACATTGGGGCCTATGTTCAGAAGTCTGTTGCCCAGCTCATCTCCAAGCCGATATTTTCCCAATCTGGCCGCCATTATTGCTGGCCAAACGCCCACCTGGGAAGTGCTGCCCTCCGTCGGCCGGACGATGGAGTTTCGTGTCACGGTCCGTGACTTGTATGACGGCACCTTTGGATGCACGGGAGAAGATAACGTGATCATCACCACCACCGCTACTTCAGGTCCATTTACTGTGACTTCTCAGAACACAACTACGGTCTGGCTGGAAGGGGAGGACCGTACCATCACCTGGAATGTCGCCAATACCACAGCCTCGCCGGTCAACTGTTCACATGTGGATATCAAACTCTCCTATGATGGTGGCTATACCTATCCGGTGACGCTGTCCGCCAACGAAACCAATGATGGTTCCGCCACTGTCAGTATTCCGCCAGGGACTACGACGCAGGGACGGATCATGGTGATAGCCTCCAATAATGTATTCTTTGATATCAACAATGCCCATATCACCATCAATCCGGGGCTGCCCAATTTTACCATGGCGCTGGAACCGGCGGTCCTGGTGGAGTGCAATCAGGGCAGTGTGATGACGACTGTTGAAGTAGGTCAGTTTATGGGCTTTACCGATCCGGTCACGCTGAGTATTCTCAATCTGCCTCCTGGAGCCAATGCGCAGTTTGTTCCACAAGTCGTTATCCCGGGGTCCACCAGTACGCTTACGATTTCCAACTTGAGTGGATTGTTTGGCACCTACATTCCCGTAGTCCGGGGGACCAGTACAACAGGTCCAAAGGATGTCAACTTCAGCATCACCCTGCTGGCTCCACCTGCGGATGCACCTATACTGGTCAGCCCGGCTAACAATATGACGGACGAGGTGATCACACCGCTCCTGGACTGGCAATCGGTAGCCGGGATTACGCAATATGAATATCAGGTCGCCTATAATAACACCTTTACATCCATCGCCCTGTCGGGTATTGCCCTGACCGATCAGTATCAGGTAAGTTCGCCGTTGGCTACTGGTCAGCAGTTTTATTGGCGTACAAGAGCCATCAATTCCTGTAGTGGTGGTGAATGGTCGACGGTGTATTCGTTCACGACCGGGAGTTGTTTTGCGCTGCAAAGCTCCGATGTGCCTGTAACGATACCCAGTTCGGGTACACCGACGGTGTATTCAGATTTTCCGATCGGGATCGATATGTCGATCTCGGATGTCAATGTCATCAAACTCACCGGTACGCATACGTGGGTCGATGATTTGAGATTTACGCTCATCGCGCCAGACAATTCAGAACGGATCATCTGGGACCGTCCATGTGGCAATCATGACAATTTCAACATCAACCTCGATGATGAGGCTGCCAACAGTAACTGGCCATGTCCGCCTACGGATGGGTTGACCTATAAGCCTGACAATTCGCTCAGCTTTTTTGACGGAAAAAACACTTCGGGGCTTTGGCGGCTCAAGATCCAGGACCTTGTCAATCAGGATGGTGGTATTCTCAACTCCTGGGGGCTGAAGGTGTGTGGTGAGATCAACTGTCAGCTCATTGTCAACCAGACCACGGGTACAGGTGCGGGCACACTTCCGGCGGCCATTGCGTGTGCTGTGTCGGGTGATACGATATGGCTAAGTGCTCAGTTGGCTGGGCAGACGATTGATATTGGGGGTTCACCTGTGTTGCTCAACAAAAATCTGGTGATTCTCTCTGAGGGAGCGGGTATCCGTGTGACGGGTACTGGGGAGCGGGTCTTTGAGATACCGTTGGGGGTATCGGTTGGATTGCATGGTATTACGGTGGTGGCGGCTATGTCGGCATCGGCGGGGGCGATTCTCTCTGCCGGGATATTGACATTGACGGAGAGTCATATTGAGGCCAATCCCGGGATGCCGGGGGCGGTGTTGGTCCGTCAGGATCCGGGGGGAATATTGAATATCAACGGGATATGTACGATCACGGAGTAGAAAAAACTGATCTGTCTGAGAGTACGTAGAATCGTCTATATTTGCAGTCCTCAGGATATACGGTCGGGTGGCCGAGTGGCTAGGCTCAGCTCTGCAAAAGCTGCTACAGCGGTTCGAATCCGCTCCCGACCTCATCCTATTTCATAGCTCTGTCACTTTTTTATGACAGGGCGTTTTTATTTCAATGCGCGTTCGTTTCGACTCCCTTTAGACTTGCGAATGCAAGTCTAAAGGGAGTCGAAGGGACCATGTTTCCACACCAACTGCAAATTCTTTCTCCACCGGTCATATTTTTCTCCCTCAGGACACTACAATGTGCGGATGCGCCAATCGCCTGTTCGCAGAATCAAGGATCACTTCACTTTCAAATATTATACATCATGCATCTTCGCCTGTTCAATACCCGCCTTTCCCCCGATCACCTGCATCAGGATCAGATCACCATCAATGCCTTTATGGAATCCGTGTCGGTCAAAAAAACCGCCACGCAATTTGTCGCCGGCAATCCGGACTATTGGTCCATCCTCGTCTTTTATGATGACGCTTCGGTACCTCCCACCAAGTCCACCGAAAAACAACCCACCCGCTCCGAAACGGATCTCGACGACACCGGCCGGCAAATCCTCTCCGCCCTCCGGATCTGGCGCAAGGACAAAGCCACCGCCATCAATGTCCCGGATTTTATGATCTGTCATAATGCCACGCTCACCGAAGTCGCCTATCAAAAACCCACCACGCTGGAACATCTCAGCCTGATCAAAGGCATCGGAGAGCAAAAAATTGCGAAGTATGGCGATGATATGATTGCCATTATCAACGCGTTCTAAAAAAAATACCCCCGTCACCGGAGGTATTCTCTTTTGAGGTTATCGTGTGCGTTTTATCCGCGACATTCTGCTTTCAAAGCCCGCAACTCCTGAGGGCTGTTGACGACCACTTCTGTGCCATCCTGGAGCCGGACAGTCATCGGAAAAACAAACTCCGGATGTCCCGTAGCCCCCGGATTCTCTACGCGCCACTCACGGATAGCTTGCTGCAATTCACGAGGTGTATGGACTGTCACTTCCGAGCCATCCGGAAAGGCCAGCGTGTAGGGAAATACCGGCAGGAAACAAGGCCTGATCTGACCGGAATGGCCGGGATTTCCATGTCCCAAATGCCCTGCCGCACAGGCTCTGCGAAGCGCAAATAATTCTTCACGGGTACTGACGGTAATCACTTCACCGTCCTCGTTGATCACTTCAAAAGGAAGCACCAGCACCGGACGGTTAAAAGGCCGTGGACGTGGGCGCAAATTCGCCTCATACCATTCCCGGATCGCTTGCCGGAGAGACGCATAGTCCTCTACTTCCTGTGTGGTCCCGTCAGCAAACTGAAGCGTCACCGGAAAGACCAATTCATAGCAACCTGCCCTACCGGCACCACTACTTTCTTCGATCTCGGTGATAGATCGCCAAACAAAGTTTTCCACCGAAGTGGCGTTGTCCTCTTTTTCACAGGAGGTCCATATCCCCGCCAATACCAGCAAAGAGACGACACCCAGGGTTTTAATGAAGTTGTTGTACATGATCAATGAATTTTTTTTTACGTTAGAACCTGATTTCGCTTACAGGATGCCGGAATCCGGGTTTTGTACTCACATCTGTGAGAAAATTCTGATGGGATTGTTGTTCTTTTTTCCCGCAAAAAAGAACCATGCTTCGACTTGCTATCGCGCATCCATGTGCTACAGCTCAGCAACCAAGCTCGTCGCGCTCAAAACTCACCTTGGCGGTAGAGCACCTGTTTTACTTTCTGGTTTGCTTGCACGCCTGTTTCTTGATGTAGATTTTTCAGGACGAGTCTCGTTGTGCCTGAAACAGGACATCCGAGTGTTCGGACAGTTGAGAGCGACATGATTCTGCCCTAATCGATTAGGCTAGCATTCCAAAAAAACTAAACTCCTCAACCTCTCAACCTCTCAACTTCTCAACTTAATGGTGCGGGTCAGGTTGCGTTGAGGACGCCCCGGCGTTCACGAGTATAGCCAGGCGAAGAGGGTGACGCAGGGGTTGGGGGCAGAAGAGGAAAGGGGTTCTTGTGCAACCCATTCAGGGTTGGAGGGTGGGGGTGTGCCATATACCCCGGGTGCGACCCGGGGTTATAGGCGTGTAAGCCCTTCAGGCTTATGTGAGATCATGCAAACTTCGCATAAGTAGGATTTTTCTATTCCGCGGGCCAACTCAATCTTAGAATCACAGAAAAATCCAAGCTCGTTGAGCGGAGCTGAAACAAGCGGAGTTGAGGTATCCTTTCAAATAAACACTAAACTCTAAACACTAAACCAACTTCTCAACTTCTCTACCTCTCAACCTCTAGATGCCAGTCGGAGCGCAGCGGAGATTCCGCCGCATTCACTACTCACTACTCTACTCACCACGGTTGCTGAGCTGTAGCACGAGGATGTGTCAAGCAGGTCGAAGCACCCCACTCACCACGGTTGCTGAGCTGTAGCACGAGGATGTGTCAAGCAGGTCGAAGCACCCCACTCACCATTCACCCCTCACCCCTCAAAGTAGCGGACCCAACCATCGTTCCATATCCTGTAACGGCATCTCTTTTCGCCGGGCATAGTCTTCGAGCTGATCCCGATCGATACCGCTCACGGCAAAGTACTTGCTGTCCGGATGAGAAAAATACCACCCGCTGACACTGGCTGCCGGATACATCGCCATACTTTCTGTCAGCGATATGGCGGTGAGGTGGGTGGCATCGAGTATGTCAAACAATAACTGTTTCTCTGTATGGTCCGGACAGGCTGGATAACCGGGGGCCGGCCTGATACCCTGGTAGCGCTCATCGATCAATGCTGAATGATCCAATATTTCCTCCGGTACATAGCCCCACCATTCTTTCCGTATCCGTTCATGCATGCGCTCAGCTAAAGCTTCGGCAAAACGATCCGCCAATGCTTTGAGCAGTATCGCATGGTAGTCGTCATGCAACGCCTCAAATTCCTTCACCTTCTTCTCGATGTCGATACCGGCCGTCACGGCAAATCCACCAACATAATCCGCCTTTCCGCTTTCCACCGGTGCTACGAAATCTGATAAACAATAATTAGGCTGTCCCGGTGCTTTGGTGACCTGCTGACGGAGATGATGCACCCGCTGCAGAATGGCAGACCTGCTGTCATCTGTATAAAGAATGAGATCATCCAAATCACTGTTGGCCGGAAAAATCCCAACCACCGCATTGGCCACGATCCATTTTTCGCGAATCATCTGGTCCAACATCTGCTGTGCATCCTGATAGAGTGATTTGGCTTCCTTTCCTACCACGGCATCTTCAAAAATAGCTGGATACCGACCGGCAAGCTGCCAACTTTGAAAGAACGGCGTCCAGTCTATATAGTCCCTCAACTCCTGAAGGTCATATCCGCAGAGCGCCCATACTCCAATACGCTTTGGTACCGGAGGCGCATACTTCTTCCAGTCATCCTGAAATCGATTATTTCGGGCAGCCTCCAGGCTGATGAAGCGCTTGGTGTTCTTTCCTTCACGGGCGATGCGCATCTGCTCATAGTTGTTTCGGATCTCCTCGACAAATGCAGTGCGTCTAGGCTGATCTTCTGTCAGCAGTTGCGATGCCACCCCAACAGCTTTGGACGCATCCAGTACATGCACTACAGGTCCTTTGGAATACCGGGGCTCGATCCGTAGCGCAGTATGCAGACGTGATGTGGTGGCACCACCGATCATGAGTGGCAGTATGAATCCTTCTCGTTCCATCTCTGCGGCGACATGCACCATCTCATCCAGAGACGGCGTGATCAGCCCGCTGAGGCCGATGATGTCGACCTTCTCTTCACGGGCGATGCGCAGGATCTTGTCTGCCGGCACCATGACCCCGAGATCTACGATATCATAATTGTTGCACGCCAGCACGACACCCACGATGTTCTTTCCGATATCATGCACATCCCCTTTGACGGTAGCCATCAGGATCTTGCCTTTCGCCGTAGCATCGCCCGCCTGCTTGTCCGCTTCGAGGAAAGGCGTCAGATACGCCACGGCGGTCTTCATCACTCTGGCGCTTTTGACGACCTGGGGCAAAAACATCTTGCCCTGTCCAAAGAGTTCTCCCACCACATTCATACCATCCATCAATGGTCCTTCGATGACTTCCAGTGGACGCTTGTAGAGCTGACGGGCTTCTTCCGTATCCTGTTCGATGTACTCGGTGATGCCTCTGACCAGGGCATGTTTCAATCGCTCTACTACAGGCTCATCCCGCCAGGCTTGTTCGCGCTGGATCACTTTGCCGGATGATTTAACTTCTTCCGCATAGGTGGTCAACGCTTCAGTAGCATCCGGATGACGATTGAACAACACATCCTCTACTTTCGTGAGTAACTCGGGATCGACTTCTTCGTAGACTTCGATCATACCGGCGTTGACGATACCCATATCCATGCCGGCGCGAATGGCATGGTAGAGAAAAGCAGCATGCATAGCTTCCCGCACAGCATTATTACCTCTATAAGAAAATGAAATATTGCTGACACCTCCGCTCACCTTGGCTCCGGGACAAAGCTGTTTGATCTGGCGGGTGGCTTCTATATAGTTGATGGCATATTCATTGTGTTCAGCTATGCCTGTACCGACGGCAAATATGTTGGGATCAAAAATGATATCCTGCGGCGGAAAACCAAGTTCGATCGTCAGTATCCGATACGCCCGTTGACATATAGAAACTTTTCGTTCGATAGTATCGGCCTGTCCCTCTTCATCAAACGCCATGACGACAACAGCGGCACCATAGCGGCGAACTAAGCGGGCCTGTTGAAGGAAAATAGCTTCTCCTTCCTTGAGCGAAATACTGTTGACTATACTTTTGCCCTGGACACACTGGAGGCCGGCTTCGATGATATCCCACTTGGAGGAATCGATCATGAAGGGCAGCTTTGCGATATCCGGCTCAGAGCCCATGAGATGAAGAAACTCTACCATCACCTGTTTGGAGTCCAGCAATCCTTCATCCATATTGATATCGAGCACCTGTGCACCGCTTTCTGCTTGCTGCAGGGCGACACTCAGCGCGGCCTGGTACTGACCATCGCGGATGAGTTTGGCAAATTTGGCGGAGCCGGTGACATTAGTGCGTTCGCCGATATTGACAAAATTGCTGTCGGGACGAATGGTGAGCGGTTCCATGCCGCTGAGCTGGGTATATGGATTGGGGTCGGGGATGATGCGGGGTGGCAGATCGGCAACAGCGTCAGCTATAGCCCGGATATGTTCGGGGGTAGTGCCGCAACATCCACCGGTGATATTGAAAAAGCCCTGTTGTCCAAATTCGCGGATCAGGTCTTTCATGACCTCCGCGGTCTGGTCGTAGCCTCCCAGTTCGTTCGGCAGGCCGGCATTGGGAAAAATGATCAGGGGCACGTGGGCGATGCGGGAGAGGTTTTCTACATACGGGCGCATTTCTGCGGCACCGAGAGCACAATTGATGCCGACGCAGAAAAGAGGTGCATGCGAGATGGAGATCCAGAAAGCTTCAATAGTTTGACCGGACAGGGTGCGTCCGCTGGCATCGGTGATGGTCCCGGACACTCCGATAAGTACGTCAGCTCCGGTTTCTTCGATCAACGTCATGATGCCGAAGAGGGCGGCTTTGCAGTTGAGCGTATCAAAGACGGTTTCGATGAGCAGCAGATCGGCACCGCCATCGATGAGTCCACGGGCTTGCTCGGTATAGGCATCACTGAGTTCTTTGAATGTCGTGGCCCGGAATCCGGGGCGATTGACATCCGGAGACATGGAAGCGGTACGGTTGGTAGGTCCGATAGAGCCGGCGACAAACCGGGGTTTTGACGGGTCTGTCAGGGTAAATTCGTCCGCTATGTTTCGAGCCAGTCGTGCGGCGGCCAGATTGATATCATAGACATAGGCCTGGGTACCATAATCGGCCTGGCTGAGGGCATTGGCGTTGAAGGTATTGGTCTCGACGATATCAGCACCCGCCAGGAAATAATCCCGATGGACTTGCGCGACTACATCCGGCCGGGTGAGATTGAGCAAGTCGTGATTGCCTTTCAGGTCGGATGGCCAGTCAGCCAACAGGTTGCCGCGATAGTCGGATTCGTTGAGTTGATAGCGTTGCAGCATAGTGCCCATAGCGCCATCGAGGACCAGAATACGGGACTTGACCGCTTGCCGGAGCAATGCTGTGCGTGAGGGGGTAGTGTGCGTAAAAGTTGTTTTCATTCGTAGCGTCTTCTCTGATCGGGCGTATCAAAGAGGAAAGCGAATGTCGGGCATACAGGTATACAGTGGATAGCTGTGAACTGATGTTTGACCTGAGGCCCGCATCTGCCAGGCACCGTGCCGTTCACCGGGGTCGGTTGCCGCCCTGCTCTATATACAGGATCTCTTGATGCTCAATACTGCAACAAATTTAGGTATTTCCTTTGATTCTCCGTTTGTTGTTGTGGCAACCTGCAACAACAGTGGATCCGCCTCTATTTTTGCCATCTGATAACTGTACCACAAACTCTCACCAATGTCTGTACCCCCCTCGCACTGTTTCTGACAAACCTCTACCATACCATGCAGCAGCCATCCTGCCCGGTGGTGCACCTTTGTTTACCGGGGATATCAATCCAAAATTGCCTGTCGGTTAGATCATCAGAATAACGTCAGTTTCGTCTTTCTCATCCGGCCGTGCTATTTATACATTCTACAAAATCAGTGACGCTTCCTTTCATTTACAGACAGCTTGCCAGCTTCCCATTCATGGAATAGCTTCAAGCGGATCAACTGGATAATGGCCTCCATAACAAGGAGGGTAACCGGATGGATTGTACCCTTTACGGATGGTTAAAATTTATAATTGAATACGCTTAGTACTCACGGGTCAAAGATTTTGACTTTGATGGGCTTTTACCATAATATTCTTTCCATATCCTTCTTAGTTGCCGGCCATCCGCGAAGCCACATTGCGAGGCAACATAATCAATAGTATAGCCAGGATGATTGAGCAATGTCTCTGCGTGCGCTAATCTTGATTTGGTTCTAAAATCATTGATACTAATGCCGGTGTGCTTTCTAAATAGTCGGGTAAGATTTCGGTCTGACATATTGACCAGGGATGCCAGTTCTTCAATAGAATTTTTCTCTGTTGGATGTTGAATAATATAATCCTGAACCTGGTGAATAGCCGGATGAATATGTGTTCTGAAATCGAGATAGATGCTTCTTTGAGATTGTCCGCCGGTTCTTCGCAGGAACACCACCATTTCCCGGGCCACTTTTGAGGTAATGACCGGCCCAAATTTTTCCTCTACAATAAATAAGGCCATGTCAATGCCGGATGTCATGCCGGCGCTCGTGTACATGTTTCCATCCTTTACAAACAAGTGGTCAGTAACCACTTTTATGGATGGATGACTTTGTTTCAAATAATCAATGCATTTCCAATGCGTGGTACAGGTTTTTTGATCCAGCATTTTTGATGCGGCAAGCACAAAAGTACCACTGCATATGGTGCAAATATTCACTCCTGCATTGTACTGCTGGTGAAGCCATTCAAAAAACTCATTGTATCCTTTCTTCAGCTCCCCTTCCCGGATTGAACTAAACTCAATACCCGGAATAAATAAATAATCATCTTTTGAAAGCTGAACATGTCCAAAAGCAGGCAGACTACTGAAACTCAATCCTTGCTGCGAAGGTATCTCCCTTCCTTCCTGAAGGCCACAATATTCAAGACTGAAAGACGCTCCAAACTGATTTGCCTCATAAAATACCTGTACTGGCCCGGAGAGGTCGATAAGATGAACCTTAGGCAATACGGCAAAAACCACTTTTATCGGTTGGGTCATAACAACTTCCGCTTCATTACATGACGTATACAAAGATAAGGCCCGGGCCACCTGCAAATAAAGGACTAAAAACGGACATTTTAGGCCAATGAATCATCATGTCCTGATTCTGTATCTCATTTTGTCCATATATGTCCGTTGTATGTCCTTCCGAATCGTGTCTATTGCCCGCACCTTTGCGGAAACAATGAGACAAGAAAACAAAACATGAAGCTTTACAAATTTAATGTCGATCAGAAAATGATGCGCTCAGGAAAAAGCCCGGGTTGTGAAATTTTAAAAAAAGTAAGAACCACTGCATTCCTTGCAGTTTTACTGTCATGGACTACTCTGGTACTCGCGCAAGCAGAAAGGGAACGGTTCCTGATGTTATCGGGTGGTGTCTCTATGCTGAGCAGACAGGATCTCATATACTCGCCCTTTATTCATGTAGACAATTCAGGCCATAGCTATAATATCAGGTATCAAAAGAAGAAAAAGCTGTTTCAATTCATTGATATAGGGTTATCCTACAATACGTCCCAGATAGCCGAAAACCTTGAACTGGATATGGACGATCATGTGCATATGATAATGCCGCATGAATTCCTGTTTCTTCACTTACATTATGGAATAGGTAAATCAATCAGAAGAATGCCTGCCTTTGAAGAACATATGGGAATCGCCTTGAAGATAGATTTACAGGCTGGCTTTTACAATTTTAGCCTGTCTTCCATGTTTGGCTATTTCATCAGCGAGTCTGCAAATATCTGGTACAGAAGAAGCTACCAAATCAGCGATAGGCATTGCTTTTCTATCCAGGCGGATATACCCCTGATTTCGTGGTTGTCACGACCCCCTTATCTGGCAGAGGATGATGAATTTATTAAAAATATATCATCGCACAACAGTGGAAAGATAATAATGGCATTTATTGGAGATGGCAAGCTAACTACATGGGATAAGTTGCAAAGGCTTAATTTGCAATTAGGGTATACATACAGGCTCTCAGATGTGCTGAGCCTTGGAGCTGATTACCGTTTTGAATTTATTCATCACGCTGACCCCCGGGAGCTTCATTCCACTCGGCAACAATTCAATCTTACAGCAGTAACAAAAATATAATACCATGGTATCTAAAGAACTTTTTAAAGCAAGTATTCATGTTTTAATATGTATTGGCATAGGCTCTTGTAGCCTGCTATATGTAGCCGAGCCAGCCAACCATCCGGAAGCGCTCTTTGAAAACTTCTGGCAGTCATTTAATGACGACTATGCAGCGTTTGAAGAGCGAAATATTGATTGGAATAACGTTTATAATCAATATAGACCGAGGGTTAATGCAGAAACAAGTGAAATAGAATTGTACAATGTTCTCAGTGAAATGATAAAACCCATTAATGATGGTCATGTGGCACTTATGGCTATGCCTCATGGCAGTATAGATGCTAATAACTATTTTAGGGAGAAGACAGATGATGCGCTTTTCAGTCTTGAATTGGTGAGGTCAAACTATCTTCATCCGGACTATAAAATGCTGCCTGACAAATATGTTTATGGAAAGATTGATTCCCATAATATTGCATATATATTCTTTGATGTATTCAGAGCAGATGCCGTAATGCTTGATGCTATGTTAAAGGATTATCCGGATGTGAATGGTTATATTGTGGATTTACGGCATAATGGGGGCGGAGATGTTTCTTACAGTTTTTCATTCCTTGGCAGGTTTATTACCGGGGATACGTATTTTCTGCGCAGCAAAACTAAAAATGGTAAGGGCCCCAATGATTATACATCCTGGTATAATTGGCATCTTACACCATCGGGTAGCTTAATAAAAAAACCATTAATACTACTTACGGATCGATATACCGTTAGTGCAGCAGAGCGTATGGTCATGGCTGCCAGGGCCTTACCCAATACCCTTGTTGTTGGCGACACAACGAATGGTACTTTCGGGACTAAAATCTCCCGTGAATTAGCGAATGGCTGGTTTTACAGCTATTCCATCCAGAAAGTTGAAATGTTTGACGGTAAAAACTATGAAGGCATTGGGCTTCCGCCTGATGTTTGGGTAAAGAATGATTTACAGGAAATGGATCTGGGCATTGACCGAACACTTCAGTATGCAATCAATTTACTCAAGTAAATCAGATGGATTGGTCAATGCTGTTTGAAATAACGTTGTGAGAAACTGTTGAGCCGGGACGAAAGAATGTATTCCTGTCGGGTGTAGTTTCTGGTTTTCCTCGCTCACGAGCAATAGGTTTCTGCGTTGTAGTCAGGCTGCTGAATGGTATTTGCAGACCATTTGTTGCTAACTGGAAGTTTTTCCGCAAGCCTGAATATCCCTATCTTTTGGCGAAGATGATCACCATCACGCCCATCACACCACAAGAGCTGGATCAGTTGCTGTTGATCAGCCGAAGGATATTTCAGAACGCCTTTGCTCACCTCAATACAGAGAAGAATATGACAAACTATATGGACCGGGCTTTTGCTCCGGAGCAGCTGTCGAAAGAACTGGAGCATCCTGGCAGTTCATTTTATTTTCTGCGGGTGAATGGCGGAATAGCGGGATATCTCAAGCTCAATGAAGCTGCAGCGCAAAGTGATCTCCATGATCCGGAAAGTCTGGAGATCGAACGCATCTATGTGGATGATGCCTTTCAGGGGCAGGGTCTGGGGGCAAGGTTGATTGAATTTACGAAAGAGCAGGCGCGTGCGCGTGGATTGCAGCGTATTTGGCTTGGAGTCTGGGAAAAAAACCCGGCCGCCATTCGGTTTTATGAGCGGCACGGGTTTTACTTGTTTGGTTCACATCCATTTGTCTTTGGGGATGAAGTACAGACGGATTTGCTGATGAAGCATGAGCTTTAGTCCTGCTTCAATTAGATTTATTCAGGACGTGCATAGTTTTTGTCCCGGATGACTTTATAGTCTTCAAAACCTGCACGTACGGCTTTGACTTCCCAGTCGAGGCTGAATGATCCGTTTCCGTTTTTCAGTTCTTTGACACGGATGCCATCGGCTCTCTTTTCGATGACCGCCAGTCCATAGGTGTCTGTGGAGTGCGGCGTCAGGATCACGGTCATGGTCGACGGGTTGATGACCGACTGAAAGTGTGTTGAGAACGGAATAAATATTTCTCCCTGGACAAGAGTGGCTGTACCGCGTTCATAGGCGCCGGCTTCAGGACCTTCCAGGCAGGCATACCAGATATCTGTGGACGGATCGCGGGGATTTGACATCCGGAAATTTTTCACGTCCGCGACGATTTCACCTTGATTAAGGGAATTCACATATAAGGCGACCTTAGATTCATCAAATTGATCAAACACCCCTACATATCCTTTATTTGGTTCCGAAAGAATATTGGTCAGTCGAACATTTCTGAGTCCATTCTCACCTGCTACATTCATGTACCCGCTACCCATTCCATTGAGATGAAAGGAAGATTCAACACTCGCATTGTTTTCACCAGACCGGAGTATGATGGAAAGCGGATGAATATATAAATCACCCGAAGTCTGTCCACCACTAAAGCCGTAGGTGGCCATTTCGAGAGTACCCGCTGACAGATTTGTGTAGCTACTACTGATGATAGAATAGGCGGTACTTATTTCGAGGTTTCCGGTATTCATCAGGAGGTTTGAGGTTACTATTTGTTGCGGTGAATTGATGGCAAGTGCTCCATCATAAATCGTGAGGCCTAAATGTTGTGGGTCATTCGTATTGATCCCTACATATTCACCATTATTGACAAAGACCGAATTGCCCACTTTGGTCCATGGTGACGAACTACTGCCTGAAGGTTCTTCAGCGCGCCAGCCACCCTGACGATAAACCAGTACATCTCCAAAGGCGGCACCCATATCTGAAAGATCCACGGCCTGGATTTCTCCATCAGCGATTTTATTGGAGGTGATTGCATTGTTGGCGAGTTCATCATTGGTCACGCCCAGATTTCGGATCCGAAGCGGGTCGGAAAGGGTACCATCTCCTGCCAGCGTACTTTGATCGGTAACCACCGGTCCTCCACCTGCATTGATGGTCCCGGGCCGCCAGCGCCCATTGTCCCAGCGCAGGACTTGTCCTTGTTGAGCTCCCATCCGGGCTATACCCAATGAATCTATGCCTGTGCCACTCCCCTGTAAAGTTGGATTTGTAATTAGTCTCGACGATTGTGCATAGCGGGCTGTATCGGCTTCATGCGCAAAGAGTGCCATCGGTACACTGACGAGTGGTATCCGGTGAGCGGTGATATTGGTATAGGCACCACCACTTTCACTTTCCCGCATCTGGATGTTGATAAAAAATGGAGTCGTCTTCCAGTTGAGCTGGCGCAGATCGTTACTACCGTTTCGACCGATTTGCAGATGAATGACACCCTGGAGGCCGGTAGGTACCATTTCAAATTCTTCCACAAACACGACACTTCCATCTAATGGATCGTCATAGAGTTGAAACCGGAGATCCAGTTGTTTGTCAGCTAAACCCTGACCTTCTGCATCACGGATGACAGCCTGGTAGTTAAAGACACCCGGCACCTGGGCTATCGCGGAGGAGACCGCGAAAAACCCAATAAGCATGAATGACAAAAGCGTTGAAATTTTCATGGTTGGATTGTATGGATTGTTTAGTGGAAAATGGTTACACCAGTGGTCCGTACACGGCCATCGGCTGATGTGATACAGAGATAATACACGCCGGAAGAAAGCTGCGAGGTCTGTATACGAACTGTGTGTTCGTCAGACTTCATCGACGATACGATTTGGCCATCTGATCGTACGAGTTGAATCAACTGGGATCCTTCGGGCAAACCAGCCGCGATAATATGGGTATGAGCCGGATTGGGATAGACCTGAAGGTCGTCCCACAAAGGATCAAGGGTATGCACCTTCTTCGACACTGCTGGTTGATGGATGCCGATCACGGCATTACGGTACTGGTCATGGCCCTGACCGATGATGGCTTCGCCGATCGACCAATCGACAGAAGCATTGGTGGTACCGATGCTTATCTGACCCGTACCTCCCGAAGTACTCACCAGCGACAATGGAGCCGCATACGTCTGGCTGTATGTGTTGTGTGACAACAAGAGGAATGTCATCATACATAGCACTTGTATATTGACGAATGTCCGGGCTGTAGATGTGGGTTGTTTCATACTCCTGTTGTAAGTGTCCTGCAAACCTACAAGGTCAAAGCAGGCCAGGAGTATAACTTTAGTTATAGGGGTGCATTAGTCTGGCTTTTTGGTTTGCCTGTGCGCCTGGTAGTATTTCAGGTGCTGTGTCTTGAATGAGATGCCCGTCATAGCGCAGCTTAGATTCCGACCACGAGGTGGAATGTTAGATGCCAGAGCAGCAGATGCCAGATGCCAGACATGAGACGTCAGAGCAGGAGAATTGTGGAAAGGGATTCGAAATGATCATCACGAGCTCCTCCTTCCATAAGGGGTTTGTGGGAAGTTGCAAACTTCAAGGAGAAACATTTCTATGCGAAGTTGCAAACTTCGCATAAGTAGGAGAAATGCCAGTCGAAGCCCAGCAAAGTCGGTGCCTTCGACTCCGCTCAGTCACCTTTTGTTCCGTTTGGATATCAGAGTATTTTCCTATTCCGCAGATCAACTCACCACTCACTACGGTTGCTGAACTGTAGCACGAGGATGTGTCAAGCGGGTCGAAGCACACCACTCACCCGAATGAAAGGTCAGCCGCTGCAATGCATTGAAACATGCAGTCAGGGTCACCGGACTTTCACCCAGATACTCCCCGTCTGCTTCGAAGGGGATGGGTTTTCCAGTATGATGAATGTGGATCTCACGGAAATGATCTGTGATCGCTTCGGGCTGGTGTATGATCCGGCCATTATAGATATCCGGGGTTTGCCAGAGGATCTTCCACAGTGACTTTGGTTTCATGATTAATAGACCCGGTGCATCCTGACGGGCATGAGGCAGTACCCACATCCCGCCTCCGCAATACTGAGCAAAGCCGGCTTGTAAGGTGAGAAGCGGTCCTTCATACGAGTCGTGGTCCCATCGGACCACAGCGTGCCACGTATGTGGCTTGAGGAGTGTCTTGAACAAGCCGAAGGGATAGAGGATCCATGAAGGAATTTTTACTGAGGCTCTGCGCAATCCTTTTACCACCGCTGCATCCAATGCACCACCTGCCATATTCATCGCATAGCGGGTGCGGCCGTCGGGCCACGCGAGGCGAACGATATGCCAGGGGGCTGAATGCACTTCACGAAGTGCCTGTGCCAGATGTTCGTCAGACATACCGTAGGTTCTGACCCAGTCATTTCCGGTTCCGCAAGGCAGGACACCTACAACCAGTTGTGGGGCATCAGCGCCGCTGCATTCCAGCAAGGCATTGCCTCCATGATGGATGGTACCATCACCGCCCATCAACAGATAATGACGGTGACCCTGGGCATAGAGGGAGGATAATACTGACTTTGATTCTTCTTTCGTAAACGTGTGATGAAACACATACGGAATAGCATGTTGTATCAGGAAGGCCTCCCAGCGCTTCCAGCCATTTCCGCATGTGGTGCGGTTGATGATGATGTGCCATGTAGGAGGCTGCATATATTAAAGGTGAGCAATTTAGTTTAAATTGAAAGTATTTCAGAAACGTGTTAGCTGACAAAATGATGTGCATTACAATGTAGTGGACTCTATCCACAAAGGCTCTCCGGATATGGAAAACAAGGTTTGCTGAATGTGTTGTAAAGTTCAGAAAGTTCTGGCTCCAGGGAGGGAGTGAAGAGGAGAAACAAGTATACGCTGGTTTTAATGCTATTAAAATCCTATAGAGGGTTGGGTTTTATAATAAATATCTTATATTGGCAAAGAATAAGCACTATTTAATCACCAAAAATCATTTTGTTATGAGAACCAATTTGTTCGAGATTATTCCAAAAACCACAGACCACAGACCACAGACCACAGACCACAGACCACAGACCACAGCAATTTAGGCGATCTCAAAAAAGTTCACTAAACGCTTGTTTTTTCAGTTTTTTCCGATGTCATCTTCTTTTTTTTGGACTGATCTTGATTCAGTATAGTCCTCTCGCCGGCCAGTCCGAATGCGCCACTACCCACACCAACACATATATGCACAATGACATGTATGGAGCAGCCTCCGGTACGTATGATGATCCCATTGCGATCCGGCTTTACATCCATCTGGTGCGGTTGGGTAATGGCTCAGGCGGTGTGAGCCCATCCGATCTGATCTGGCAACAAGCAGCCCTTGATCAGGTATTCAATAGCCATAATATCTTCTTTGATTACTGTGTCCGTGAGGTCAACTGTGCGGATTGCTGGCTTGGTGGGTCAACGGGAAGGCAAGCAATCAAGGAGTTGTTTATTACAGACGGTCTGGACGATGGCATTAATGTTTTTTTATTCCCCCAATCATTCTCACTCACGTCTGAAGCCGAGGATGTAGGCTCCAAAAATTGTTTCAGCAACGTGAGTTTTAGTGGGACGGCCCATGAAATCGGTCATTGCCTGGGTCTCTTTCACACCCACCAGGGAAGTGAGTGTCCACCAACAATTGACACCGAGTATGCTCCATATTATGATTCGTTTAGCGTTCTAGTCCCAGGAGCCAATTGTGAAACGGCCGGGGATATGATCTGTGACACACCGGCAGAACCCCGTTGTTACAGCTTGGTGGGTTCAAACTGTCAGTTTTCAAATCCCACTCCGATCCTGGATTATGTTGGAAATCCCTATATTGATCCAGATAATGTATTGGGAAAGAACATCATGTCCTACAATATATGCCGGACAGAATTTACCCCAGACCAGGTGAAGCGTATACGAGACATTTTGGCCGATGATATGATACTGGGGGCAGTTGTATCCCCATTTTCTCATATCACCCATATGACCGGGACAGCATCGTGGACTACTCCACGCTACTTTAATCATGATCTCATTGTGGATGGATTTCTCACAATTTCTACAGAAGTCGGATTTACTGCTGGACATGGGATTATTGTCAACGGTAGTTTAAAGGTGGATGGAGGTAAACTTACCATCAGTCCATTTAATGATCCGTGCCCGGAAAGTAGCTCCGGATTCTGGAAAGGTATTCTATTGGCCAGATCAAGTACAGTTACACCTTCCATCACTATCACAGGCAACTCTACGGTTGAATTTGCAGAGCGCGCAATAGCGTATGGGGGATCCGGATTACAGTTTGTCGTAGGTTCGAACAGCCTCTTTCGGAATAATAAAACTTCTTTTGACTGCCGTAATACATTAGATGGACCAGCCAAATTTACCCGGTGCACCTTCCTGATCGATGATGAATACCCGTCCTCGTCTTATTTTCCACAGATTATTGCTTTGCATGCTCCGCCGATGTGGTTTTGGGGATGTAATTTCATCTTTGAGCCGGAATTACCTGCCACAATCTCTAGACAAGCGATATCCGCATTCAATAGCCATATTCTCTTAACGCCATATGGTGGAAGCCCATCCCGTATTGAAAACTGGACAGTGGGCGTCCGGTCATTTCATAATCCTGGATCCAAGTTTACCCTTGTAAGAGGAATAGAATTTGCCGGCAATCAAAGAGGAATATACAATTTTGGTTTTCAGCGTATGTCGGTCTATAACAATGAGTTTGACCTTTCTAATTCGTCCATCTCCAACTTCGCCTGGGGCATCTACTCAGACGATGCTAGAGATATTCAATTTTACAGCAATATATTATCCAGCACTGACAGCGAAGTATATTCAACAGGTATCCATGTCACGGGTACTGGGGCTTCCAATGTCGTTATTGGTGAGAGTGACTTTTTCGACCTGGATGAAGCAATTTATGCCAACAGAGCAGGAACACAAGCTAGTGGGCTACAGTTTCTTTGCAATAGAAATGAAGGTAACAGAAAATATGACTTCAGAACTGAAGGAGGCATAAGTCCATTTCAGGGTGAAGTACACAAGCCAGCAGGCAACACATTCAGCCAGGCCGACAATGGGATCGATGACAGCGACTTTAGTGTTGAGGGTCATCCAGGGAACTATGAAATAGATTATTTCCATAGGACAAATGTATCGAATCAAGTTCCTATCTATAGATCCAATGTAGTGTTTTTGCGTAACACGGATGGTCCATCATGCGATCATTTTACCCTTTTTCAGGATCCTGTTGAGCATGATGATTTGTCTGATTTTATTGATTCTGTTGAGTCAATTGAGGAAGAAATTCTGGACAAATTGATTGAGTTGGAAAATCCCTTTCTGAATGCTACTCAGGTGTTGGAACTGAATTCGGAGCTCAGTTATCTGCAATTGACAAGGGATGTCATTGCCTCTCAAGCGGTAGTCTATACATTGACGCGGGATAGCCTTGACTATGATGAGGTACGTATAGCAATCAACCTCAAGGATGGATTTGGGTCGGTATTAGCCAAGGCATATACGTATATACAAGAGGGTGATACTTTGTCATTTTTCAATGCATTGGCTCTCATATCTACGGAGCTGACTCTGACCCAATCCGAGGAAGATGATCTTGAGGAGATTTTATGGCTCGAGACCCTGCTCCGACGTGTGTATCTTGATGGCCGTTTAGAGGATATGTTGACTGAAGCCGAGCTGGATACGATGGAGTATCTTGCAGAGAAAGGTCTACACACCGCGCGTCTCCATGCGCAGGCCATTCTGTGCTATTTCTACGATCAATGCTATGATGTCACATCTTACTTGGCACATGAGTCGGGAGAGATGGCGATATTGGAGAAGTTGAAGAATGAAACCATCGGTGATTTTGTGCTCAACCCATTACAAACTTTTGGAAAATGGAGCGAGGCTCAGGAAGTGGATGTATTGATTATCAGTGTAGATGGCCGGATCCTGGATCAATGGAGGTCGGACCCGATGAGCCTTAGCCGTATAAAGGAAATACCATTGCAGCAGCCACCCGGGATGTATTTTATTGTGATTAACGGGGTGGAAGGTGTTCGGGCGCACCACAGGATAGTCCATTGAATATTTTATTGGTCGCAGGGTACAGGATTAGTACTGTACCCTGCAAACTCAATTTATCTCACAGCATGAGACGATTTCAATTATGGTGGCTGATTATGCTCATCCCGGTTCTGCTAAAAGGTCAGGTGGGACTGGATTCGTTATACGCGCTATTAAGGGTACAGTCATTTGTAAATATCATTCACCTATATGATGATGGATTTGTTACAATTGGATATGGTACGGATACTGTGCCATTCAATGCGTATGGATCACTTTTTACATCGTATGAAATGGATGGCACGATCCGGTTTTCCAGATACACCCTGGATACCAATAAAATTCGTCAATATTGTTTTGTCAGAGCGGTCATTGTCGATTCATTTGCCTATACGACATTTCAAGGTTCACCTCCGATACAGCTGGTGAAGTTTAATATGTTTACAGGAGAAATTGTAAAACGAACGGACTATTCCGATATGGCAGGTGGAGAGCAGTACCTGCCATTTCCCTATTCGATACACTTGATCAATGACAGTACGATCCTGATCAACGCGACCGGACATACGGAACAAGACAGAGGGGTGACTCAACTTTGTGTATATTCGATTCCACAGGATACGTTTTCTTTTTTCTTTAATGATTATCCGGCCCATTGGCAGCAAACTACGTCTCTGGTCTCAACGCCTGAAGGATATATTCTGGGAGGCTTTATCTCTAAAGGCGATGTCTGGTCCAGAACATACGAAACCCGTGCCACTGTGATCTGGCTGGATAAGGAGTTTCGTGAGTTCCGCCGATATCTGTCACCACCCGGTGAGCTTCAGGCATGGAGCCTTGATATGATCCGTGAAGATGATGGATCACTCGTGCTCACAAATTGTATAGGTAGGAAATATGATCCTCAGTGGGGTCCGTATGCGTATACCACGTACCGTCCCAGTATATTCAAGCTGGACAGCGAAGGCTCTTTGTTGTGGCACACTCCGATGGGCCGGGATCTTTACCTGAACCATAATTTCTGGTTTAACCATATTTTACCCGCCACTACAGGGGATGGATATATCGCAGTAGGTGTACAGACAAATTTTTCAGATTCATTGTTTTATGGAACCGATAATCTGGTCAATGAGGTAGGCGAAAATCTGAGGAAAGAAGCCCTGATCGCCAAAGTATCCCTCAATGGTGACAGCCTGTGGTCACGATCATATTATACAGCAGATTTTCTTTACAGTAGCGCAGATTTTCACGATTTTGTTGCACTTCCTCAGGGTGGATATCTGATATGTGGTAGAGCCAATAAACATCCTATAGAACCAGGGACTACAGCCAGCTATAGTTGGATTTTGTACGTGGATGAGCATGGATGTGCGGTGCCGGGATGTCATGAGACGGTGAGTGCTTCTGATCCTGAGTTGCCGGATTCGGTGAGATTTTTTCCGAACCCCGCATTACGGGACTTGTATATCTATCAACACGAGGATGAATGTATGCGATATACAATCGGCAACATGGACGGACAAATACTACACACATTCAAGAGTTGTCAGAGTGGCTCTACAGCTATTCTCGATATCAGGAGTTATCCTGCGGGGACCTATTGGCTGTCCAAGCAAGACAGCGCCGGTCGTCAACGGACGGAGCAGTGGGTGAAGATGTAAGAGAAAGTAAGGCACAGCTTAGAAATTCATGATACATGGTAGAAAGAAAAAAATCCGGACCACTACCATTGAGCTG
The DNA here is from genome assembly GCA_041746735.1 of Saprospiraceae bacterium. GTDB lineage: Bacteria > Bacteroidota > Bacteroidia > Chitinophagales > Saprospiraceae > Opimibacter. The sequence goes on along the minus strand of JBGTGP010000014.1, from coordinate 10,291 downwards.
TCCGGATTTTTTCTTTGACCTGGAAATGGACTATCGGAGGACGACAAGCCGCCCCTGCAGATGTTGTTCCCGGCTTTTGATGACATAGACATACAACCCATCCGGCAGATCTGGAAGGTGGATGTCGGTCACCGTATGACCACTCAGGTATGTTGACTGCCATATTTCTCCAATAGCTTGTCCATCGGGCGCGTATAACTCCAGTCGTACATCCGTCAGCGGTTGTTCGGAGCGCCACTCCAGCCGAACGAATGTTGTAGCCGGATTGGGATAGAGTTGCATCAGACTCTTTCCAGCGCTGTTGGTGGTCGAGGTCGTACAGGGATTGACAAATACCGGTTCAGATGTACCCTCACATCCGGCGGACGTACTCACCACAACGGTATAATATCCGGCTACATGTGCCGTATAAAATTGACTGTTGGCCCCTTGTATCTCCACACCATTGAGCAGCCATTGAAAACTGATGCCGTTTGAGGCTGCGAGGTGACAACCGGAATTGATTTGCACTACAGGGACAAAGGGAGGTGCAGTCATGACCTGGACCGTATTGGACAAAGGACTCTGTCCGCAGACATTGCTAACAGTCGCCGTGTATGTGCCCGGAGCGGTGATATAGATTTCCTGGCCGGTCTGACCGTCGGACCAGTGCACGGTGCAGCCGGCGCAAACATTTTCAGCGGAGAGGAGCAGACTTCCTCCTGTGCACACACTGACCGTACCGGCCGGAGTGATCGCGGGAGCTGCAGGAAGATTCTCCACGGTTACCTGAATAGCATTGGAGATCTGGCTTTGGCCGCAGACATTAATCTGATGGGCCGTATAGGTGCCTGCTGTATTGACCTGAATGGAAGTTCCGGTTTGACCCCCTGACCATTGTACGGTGCAACCGGTGCAGACATTGGATGCCTGAAGTGTGACGGTTTGTCCCGGACAGATCTGGGTAGGCCCTGTAGCGCTGACGGACAGTACCGGCGGCGGACTACCGGCGGTAATGGTGACGGTATTGGAAACCGAACTTTCACCACATTCATTGACGAGATAGGCCGTGTAATCACCTGATGTCGATACAGTGATCACGGTGCCAGTCTGGCCATTAGACCAGACTACCTCGCATTCCAGACACGTGTGGATGGAAATGAGATTGACACTTCCGCCATTACAGAGGATGGTTGAGCCAGACGGATAGATCTCCGGCGAAAAAGCCGGGCTGTGATTGACAATGATCTCCAAGGGCGTAGAGCTTTCGGCCTGGCCGCAACTGTTCTCTACCGTTGCTGTATAATAACCGGAATCAAATACATAAATAGATGGACCGGATTGGCCGTTGGACCAATAGACATTGCATCCGGAGCAGACATTGGTCACCTGCAAACTCACAAACCCACCATCGCAGAATTCGGTGGGACCGGAGGATTGAATATCAGGAATTTGAGGCTCTGGAAATAAGTTGGCCACCAATAAACCTGACAGCCCGCTCACCGCACCACATTCCTTATAAAACTGGGCAAAATAAGCACCGCTTCCGGTGACGTCCAGCGTGGGTCCGGAATCTCCGGTAGACCAGTATACCAGACAATGGTTGCATGAATTCACCGGCATAAGGGTAATGGTATCATTATCACATATTGTAACGTCTCCGGTATAGTTCAGGATAGGAGCAACGGGGGTACTGCACAGGATCTGAATGGGGAAAGCATCCTGGTAGTCTGAATAATTATTCAGCGTATTCACATCCGGGTTCGTAATATGTACACCGATATAATAGTTTCCGGCGGTGATATAGGCCGGAATATTCATGAGTGAATAGTTCCAGATCCATTGGGATGATTTGCCGGTCAGGTTGCTGATAGTGATGCTCTTGTTGCCCAGAAAGACATCACCGCTTGTGATATAGTCGTCTTCGGACAGATAGTAATTGATATTGACTGTGCCATTGTACGTGGCGGAGGAATAGTTATGGAGCAGGAAAGAAACCTCATTCAGGACATTTCCGGCTTCGATAAAATCATGAGAGGCTAAGGTCCTGAGTGCGATCAGATCGGGTGTGGAAGGGGTATTCTCGTCAATAAACTCTTCGATATGCCCAAATTTGGTGCTGTTAATGCGGGTATGGCCTGTAGTGTTGGTTGTACCGTGAGACAGGCAGGAATAGGCGATCTCGTCACTATTCGGTGCACCACTGCCACTTTGCCCACCCCAGGAGTAATTATTATGCGATAAAATGAGGGTTTGAGGGGTATCAAAATTTCCATTCCGATAGTACATACGATGTCCGTTATAAGGGGATTCGCCGGGATAGCTGTAATTGTGAAAGGTGTTTCCGGTGAAGTAAGCATTATTATTGTTATACCCATATCCTAACCACCCTGTCAGTGCTCCAACCGGACGGTCGAGTTCTACAACGGCCATATCATGCTCCCACAGTTGGTTTTGGATCCACCCATCCCAGGAAATTATAGCACCTCTGTTGGCTGTACCAAAAAACTCGTTTTCACCGTTGTCATACGCCGGAGCTACCTCGACTTCAGTGGCCCAGCCTCCACTCACATGCCTGTACACACAGTGCCCGGCTGTAAGGACATGTTTAGCATCAATTAAGGCACCGGAACACTGACTTGAGTATCCAGTTGGAAACGTCATAATTAACCTGACCATGGTACTTGCGGGATACGCCTCCGGATCTGAGACCAGCATCATGGAGGAAAATGCCCGGCCGGACATTCCACTATCGTTTCCTTTCAGGGATTCTGCCAATCCTTTACTGCCGGGTACGACACCCTGAGTTGGAATCTCGGCCATTGTATCAAATCGGGTCACCCCAAGTGTAGTGCCATCCGTTTTTACCCCCAGATCATTGTTGACTCCAGGGTCCGGATTGAGGTTTTGTACAGGAAATGGCATTGGAGCGTAGTGATCGGGACGAGGACGCTCCGTTTTTTCGGGTCTCGGCGGCTTTTCATCCCGGACCTGGGCTGAGGCTGTGGAGAACCCCAAAAGCAATAGCCACATGCATAGCAAGGTAAGACTGCATTTCATAAGCGTTTTGAGTTGAGTGAGCAATGATGATTTTCCCCTCAAACCTATCGCGTCACAAAAGGCTGTACCATATAACTAAGGTTATAGAGGACGCCGGGGAAGAAAAGAGCGAGCAGACAATTCCGGGTCCGGTTATACCGTCTCAGGGGATTAAATTAACTTTAACACCATTCTCCCGGCTGCAAAATACTTAAGCCATACCTGTCTTTTGTTTGTTATACAGCGTATAGGTTTATCAAATTGTAAGGGTATGAAACATGTGTTTTCCTTTTTTCTCCTGATGGGAGGGCTTCTGATGCTTCCGGTACACATGAACGCCCAGCTCTTCGGGCAAAACAAACCCCGCTACCGGTCCTTCGACTTCAATGTGCTGGAAACACCACATTTTTCCATTCATTACTACACCAAAAACAAGGAAGCACTTCGTCGCATGGCGGACTGGTCTGAGCTTTGGTACCAGATGCACAGCGAGGCCCTGAAGGATTCGTTCGCGCAACGCAATCCCCTGATCTTTTACAATGATCATGCAGAGTTTCAACAGACCAATGCCATCTTCGGGGATATCGGGGTGGGGACAGGGGGTGTAACGGAAGGCTTTAAAAACCGGGTGGTCATGCCCTTTACCATGATCAACCAACAGACCAAACAGATACTGGGACATGAATTGGTACACGCCTTCCAGTTTAACAATATCCTCACCGGCGACAGCACAAGTCTTGAGTCGCTGGCCAATCTCCCCCTCTGGATGGTAGAAGGGATGGCGGAGTATCTTTCGCTGGGACGTGTCGATCCCTATACCGCCATGTGGATGCGCGATGCAGTCCTCAATGATGATGTGCCGAACATTAAGAAAATGTTCAGCTACAAATATTTTCCATACCGCTATGGACAGGCCTTCTGGGCTTTTTTTAGTGGCACCTACGGGGATCATCTGATGGAGCCCCTTTTTACCAATACGGCCAAATATGGCGTGGAAGCCGCGCTCTACCTCACACTCAAGACTACGGTGGATGAACTCGGTGCACACTTTACCGAATCCCTGAAGACCTACTATACCCCGTATCTCGGAACGGATATGAAAGAAAATTTTATCGGACGCAAGATCATCTCCGATGAAAACGCAGGCCGTCTCAACGTATCACCCGTCATCAGTCCGGATGGCAAATACGTGATTTTTCTTTCGGATCGCAACCTGTTCTCCACCGATCTCTACCTGGCCGATGCACGTGATGGCAAGATCCTCAAGAAAATCAACAGTCTGCTGCGCGATGGCAATATTGACGACTACAACTTCCTCGAATCGGCCGGTACATGGTCGCCGGACAGCCGGCAATTTGCATTCGTGGCATTTTCCAAAGGTCGCAATGTGATCATCATCAAAGATCCATCCAATGGATCGACAGTGGATGAGATCCGGGTGCAGGGGGTCAGTGCCATTGCGCACCCCACATGGTCACCGGATGGAAAAGAGATAGCCTTTACCGGCATGGTAGAAGGCCAGACAGATCTTTTTATCTACAATCTCAAAACCAAAAAGTCCCGTCAGCTCACGAATGATTTCTATAGTGAGGTATACCCGGACTATAGCCCGGACGGAAAGTATCTGATCTTCAGCAGTGACCGGAAAACCTTTGAGCAGAAACGCGTACACGGACGATGGCCCCTTCATCTTTCACGCATCAGACTCGATGATCAGACGATCGAGGATTATGATGACATTTTTCCCGGCGCGGATTGTCTCAATCCCTGTTATGATCCGGAGGGAAAGGTGTATTTTATCTCCGACCGGGACGGCTATCGAAATATGTACCGGTATGATCTGGCGGATGAGTTGCTACAGATGACAGATCTCAAGACCGGGATCAGTGGTATCAGCCGGTATAGTCCGGCCATCTCGGTGTCAAAATCTTCAGATCGTATTGCCTACACGCATTATTTCCAAAGCGGGTACGATATCTATCAGGCACGTGCAGACCGTTTCCTGGTTCTGCCCGTCAATAGGGATGATGTTCACTTTGAAGCTGGCACGCTACCGGTAGTTCTCGATGCCTATCATCAGATCGTCATGGACAATATCGCCCAGATGGATGATGTCACATTGCCTCCGGTCGAGCAATATACAGACAGGCCGTATCGCGGCAAGTTCAAACTGGATTATATCGACAGTGGGGGATTTGGGGTGAGTGCCGGAGGGATTGGGGCGCGTACGGGTCTGGCCGGTGGTGTCAATATGATCTTCAGTGATATTCTGGGCAACAATCAACTCTTTACGACGGTCGCGCTCAATGGCGAGATCTATGATATCGGGGGTGCAGTACAATATATCAATCGAAAGTCACAGTTAGCCTGGGGCTTTGCAGCGTCACATATACCACTTCGGGCCGGTTTTTATGGACGTCCATTTGCTGATACCTTGCAGGGTGGAATTCCTGTGATCGTTCAGGAAGAGAATATACTTCGTGTTTTTGAGGACCAGATTACGGGATTGCTGCAATATCCGTTTTCAAGATATCTGCGGTTGGAAGGGAATTTTGGATTTAATTATCGCTTTTTCAGATTGGACAGACGGGATTTGTTTTACAACCAGTTTGGACAGTATATCGGACAAAGCGACCGGGAGCGGGTGCCATTAGATGATAATATCAATGTGGGTGGATTTCAGATCCGCAAGACCGTTTTTTATAGCAACAATATTGCTCTGGTCGGGGATAAGAGTCGCTTTGGTCTGGCGTCACCGATCAATGGATACCGGTTCCGGTTTGACTTTACTAATTATTTCGGCGGATACAAGTTTCAGACGGCAATGGCGGACATCCGGCTCTACCAGTATACGCGTCCGGTGACCTTTGCCTGGCGGGCATTGCACTATGCCAATCTCGGTCCGGACTCACGCTCCTTCTACCCGATCCTGATCGGCGAGATGGGGCTGGTCCATGGTTTTAATTTTGGACGTCTGACCGAATATCAATCCGAACACGGCATCTTTCCGGAGCAGTTGAGCGGATCCAAAGTATTGCTTTCGAGTTTTGAAGTGCGACTTCCATTCACCGGTCCTGAGCGGCTGGCCGTGATCAAGAGCAACGCGTTCTTTTCTGAGTTGGCCTGGTTTTTTGATGGGGGTATTGCATTCAATGAATACAGCGATTTGAAGAAAACTGAGGATCCTTTTACGTTGGCACCAAAGCTGGTATTCAGTACTGGTTTTTCATCACGTATCAATCTGTTCGGTGCCATGATCGTTGAGCCTTACTTTGCCTGGCCTTTGTTAAAAAACGGACGTGGACGTTTCGGGGTGTTTTTAGTGCCGGGGTGGTAAGCGGACTGCAAATGCTAATGCTGAGCAGGAGTGAGGTATGCTACATCTCGCAAAGCAATATCGACGGCTGATCCAGTTCCCTTATATCCTGTAAAATTGATTCGACAACGCTGGATTTGATCCTTTGGCATTAATCCACCACAATTATTTTTCCAATAGTCCATATTCGACCGGGAGACTCATCGCGAAGGATGATCCGATAGATATACATTCCCGGATGCAAGGATTCCATGGTCTTGTCATTCACATAGGCATCGTATTGCAAAAGCAGCCGGCCTTCAAAATTATAGAGCTGAATATCAAATGCGCCTGGGGAAAAATATGGAATATGTAATACTGAAGTCCGGGATACGGGATTGGGTAGAGAGAGATGCTCAGGAATTTGGGTTTGAACATACCTTTTATGATCCGGTAAATCTGAACGCGTACTATATGATTGATCTGATGCACCAAATGCCACAGGATTTTCGGACGGAGCAACCTGATTTACCATAGTTTCCGTAATGACGACCTGCCCCTGTCCGTTTTCAATGAATGCATTTCCAGTGACGGCAACCAGCCGCAACTTGAAGTGTTCGTTGGCCTCCGGAAAGTTATCCTGAATGATCACAACCGGAATCCATGCCAGTGTCTGGCCGGGCATAAACACGACTGTTCCTCTTGCCCGCAGATAATCCCGAGGTTGCTTTGCCGTTCCATCGAGTGAAGAATGCGTTACAGAGATAGTGGTGGTTGAAGGCGCTGAAAGGGTAACCCGGATCAGCGCGGTGCCAACAGACTCATGGACGATCGTGAGGTGGTCAATGTTGATCAGAATGTTTTCGCCCGGACATCCCTCATCGATGAAACTATCGCAGTTATCATCGATACCATTGCATACTTCAGGCGCATTTGGATTGATGTTCGGGTTGGTATCATCGCAGTCGCCATCATTCAGCACAAAGCCTGCAGGCTGTGCACACGCGGAAACTGAATTTGTCGAAGTGCCAAAACCATCACCGTCTGCATCCGCATACCAGGTGCTTTGTCCGGTGATATCCGGATCGTCATCATCGATCAGGCCATCACAGTCATCGTCGAGACCATTACATATTTCCGGTGCGCCTGGATGAATATTGGGATCAGCGTCATTGCAGTCATCATTATTGTCCACATAGGTTTCGGGCTGGGCACACGCAAAAATAAAGTCCCCGGGATCACCGTAACCGTCACCATCAGCATCCGCATACCACATACTTTGCCCTGTGATATCCGGATCGTCATCATCGATCAGGCCATCACAGTCATCGTCGAGACCATTGCAGACTTCCGGTGCATTTGGATTGACGTCTGGATCTGTATCATCGCAATCGTTGTCGTTAGCGACATAACCAAGGGGTTGGTTACAGGCAAGAACGGTATCGTTAGAATCACCAAAGCCATCGCCATCTGCATCCGCATACCACATACTTTGCCCTGAGATATCCGGATCGTCATCATCGATCAGGCCATCACAGTCATCGTCGAGACCATTGCACACTTCAGGATGTGTGTTTAGGGTGACGGTGAAAAAACAACTCACACCGGGATCCTCCGTAAGTGCATACGTGACCGTGGTGACACCGGGATTGAACGACAGGCCGCTGGCTGAACCGTCTCCGTTGCCAATGGTAGCACCAGTGAGGGTATATGTATAGTCTGCTTCTAAAGGAAAAACAGAAACAGGATCTATGTCGTGAACAATCTTCGTGCATTGACCGGGAATCGTACTTGTGATCACATTCGCCGGACAGATAATGAGCGGCTCGTCTTCATTCACAACAGTGACCTCGAAACTGCAATTGTTGATATTTCCGGAGGCGTCTTCAACTTCAAAGGTGTTGGTCGTGACTCCCTCTGGAAAGAAGCTCCCCGATGGCAGCCCGCCTGTTTGAGTGAGTATAGCGCCCGGGCAATTGTCACCAAAGAGAACATTGTAGTTGACAACCTCATCTTGCTGGGCTACTATGTTGTCTGGACAATGAATAGAGGGCGCTTCATTGTCGGTGACGGTGATCGTAAAGCTGCATGAGGAGGTATTTCCATGCGCATCCATCACGACAAATGTATTAGTCGTCATTCCAACGGGAAAAGCGCTGCCGGACGCCAGGCCTTGGGTCTGGGAAATCATGGCACCGGGGCAGTTGTCACTGAAGGGAACGGCGTAGTTGACTACTGCACTACAAAGTCCAGGGTCATTATTCACGGCGATATTCTCAGGGCATGTCACGGATGGCGCCTCATGGTCAGCAACGGTGACCGTAAAGCTGCATGAGGAGGTATTTCCATGCGCATCCATCACGACAAATGTATTGGTCGTCATTCCAACGGGAAAAGCGCTGCCGGACGCCAGGCCTTGGGTCTGGGAAATCATGGCACCGGGGCAGTTGTCATCGAAGAGTACAGCGTAGTTGACTACTGCACTGCACAATCCGGGATCATTATTCACTGCGATATTCTCAGGGCATATCACGGATGGCGCCTCATAGTCAGTAACGGTGACCGTAAAGCTGCATGAGGAGGTATTTCCATGCGCATCCATCACGACAAATGTATTAGTCGTCATTCCAACGGGAAAAGCGCTGCCGGACGCCAGGCCTTGGGTCTGGGAAATCATGGCATCGGGGCAGTTGTCATCGAAGAGTACAGCGTAGTTGACTACTGCACTGCACAATCCGGGATCATTATTCACTGCGATATTCTCAGGGCACGTCACGGATGGCACTTCATTGTCGGTAACGGTGACTGTAAAGCTGCATAAGGAGGTATTTCCATGCGCATCCATCACGACAAATGTATTAGTCGTCATTCCAACGGGAAAAGCGCTGCCGGATGCCAGGCCTTGGGTCTGGGAAATCATGGCACTGGGGCAGTTGTCACTGAAGGGAACCGAGTAGTTGACTACTGCACTGCACAATCCGGGATCATTATTGACGGAGATATTCTCCGGACAATTGACTGTGGGGAGGTCTACATCCAGCATGGTGACATCGAGAGAACATGCGACGTTTTGGGCAAGAGTGACGATATAGGTGACTGTGGTCGTACCGACATTGAATGCCTGGCCGCTTGCGGTGCCGTCTCCATTGCCGCTCGTTGCCCCGGACAAAGCATACATAAAGTCCGTCCCCCCGGGACTCACGTTGGGATCGATATCGATCACCACGGCGCTGCAGAGTCCTGCTTCATTATTGAGGGTCACATTCTCAGGGCATGAGATGGTGGGGTTTTCTTTGGTAAGGATGACCTGTGTCGATGTCACCTCAAGGGTATAAAATGGCGGGAGATTTGTCTGTGCAAAACTCCCGGTGATCGTCCCCGAAGTAAGTTCGATGACCACGTAGTCACCATCAGGAACGGGCGCTGTCTCAACGATTGTCAGTGTGCCGTCAAGAAGGAGATCTGTACTTGTGCGACGAAGCTGATCATGCCCATCAACAACCCCTGGGGCACCGCCACCATTCATCTCGATGATGAGCGTGCTGTTTGATGAGAAAGGCTGGTTATTATTTATCGTGAGCACACCCGGAGAGAGACCGGGCTCGATCGTGCCATTGTTAGTGAGGGTGCTGAAGGAATAGGTGCCTACGCCTTGGATTACTCCGGTGGGTGAATTGGTAAATGCCGTTGAGTAGGTGGTTGTAGAAGTGCTTGTCTTACTGATCGTGCCATTATTTATAAAACCGCCGGTGCCAGAGTGATTGGTATTGCTGCCGATATGGATGGTGGTATTATTAGTAGTCGACGCACCTGCACCAGACACGATATTTCCACCACTCCAATTGACAGTACCATTGTTCGTAAGTGAGCCATTGAGGGATTTCTGGTCTGAGCCGCTCATGGTAAGCGTGCCCCCCGGCTCAATAAACATGTTCCTGGACACTGAAGATGATGTCCATGTAAACGTGCCGTGAATTG
>JBGTGP010000013.1:0-50358 GCA_041746735.1 Saprospiraceae bacterium | reverse complement strand
TGTTATCGGCTGCCCTTCTTTCATTCTTGTCCTGTTTTTGGTAAGTCAAAGTATTCATTTATTGTCTGGTCGAGTCGTGTGCTTAATAAGTTGAAGTTATCTTGATTAGGTTTTAAATTGATAAACTTGTCAACTACTCTGCTTCGTTTGTAAATGATAAATGTATTTTCTGCTTCTGAATTAATTTTGTTTAAATCAATTTCTGATTCACTGTCTGAAAATGAAGGAACGAAAGTCAATGCTACTTTTTCTAATTGCAAGTCTTTTCCAAGTTTTGCCAATTCTTTTTCTCTGTCAGTTTTATTATAGGCTTTACCGTTGCCATAGACAAAATATACCTTTAAATATTTTTCTCTTTTCTTACTTTCATTTTCTAAGAAAGTCAACCAAAGCTTTATCTCGTCCCAATTAGGTTTGTCACCAACGAAATAAAGTATTCCGTGATACCAACCATATTTACAAATTGGGCAAGTTCTTGTCCCTTTGTCTGGTCCCCAAGCGTGATAAGGAATAAAGGAGATAATATCTTCTCCAACATTTCTTCCAGAGTTAATTTCACTTGTTGGCTTCTTTGGATAATCGGGAATGTTTAAGCCAAGAATGATATTTCTTTCACCAATCTGCAAGTCGCCCTTTTGAACTAATCTTAAAACTCCACTTCCACAACGATTTTCCATTTTCTTTCTTCTTGCAGAAGTAAGGATTTTGTCGTCATCAAAAACAAAATCGTCTATGTAGTATTCTTTTATATCATTTGGCTCTTTCACAGTAATATGGACGTGAGCAGGTTCATCATTTGTTGGGTAAGTTCCAGGTCTTACTGTGTAGATAAAATACTTGCCTTCCTTATCTGTTTTTACCCATCCACGTATGTATCCGTGAGTCTGCCCAAGTTCGTTTGGCGGCATACTTCTGCTTTCTTCTGCCTTGTGTAAATATTTCCCTTCTGTGTTAGTTTGGTAGTAATATAAAAGAACGTCAGAAGCAGGAGTTTTACCATCAATTTGGTAAACGATGCCTGTCAATAAAATTTTTTGTCCGTTTAGATTCCAACCTGCACTTGTGTCAATGGAACTGATTGTTTTAGGAATACCGTAGTATGTAAATTCGCTGTTTTCAAACGCACCACCAACTGATTGTTGATTGTTTGTTGTTCCTTGACTTTGTTTAGTTTGCCCATTACAACTTGTCATAAAGATGCAAAGAGTAAAAAATAGTCCAATTTGTGAAAGTTGCTTCATAATGAGTGTTTTAAATTAGTTTCAATTTTGATATTCTTTGCCATTAATAAAGACTTGTCCGCCAAGCTCTTTAACGTCATAATTTATCCAACCTTTTTTTGTTCTTTTCCAAGTTTCTATATGTTTTTGAGTAGTCAAAACTGTGTCAGTTGTTTTACCGTCTTTTTGAAACATAAGTCTTTCCCAACGTTGTGAAGTAAATACAATTGCACTGTCGCCATTAATTTTGATACTGTCGGCAATATACTCATTGCTTAAAGTTCGGTCAATAATGCTCCAATCCATTAGCGTATATTCTCTTTGTTTTTCTCGACTTATGATTTCGCCACTTTCGTCATAAATTACAAAGTCTTCAGGAATTAAATCCATATACAATTCAATGTCCTTCGTTTCAACTGCTTTAACACACTTGTCCAACTGGTTTTGTATTTCGTCCTTGATTTGGGATTCTGATTGTCGGATATTAGTCGAACAGCTGACCAAAATCAGATTAAGAAGAATAATTGTCAAAATGTCTTTATGTCCTTTCATTGCGAATCTGTCGTTTTAGGGTTGCCGATAACGTTTTGCGGGTTTAAGAAGTTGGCGATTTCGGAGCACAAAACTGTCAACCTGCACAAATGTTTGATTGAAAAACTGAACTTCATTTAACCACTGAACCGCCAATTTCTTAAACCCGCTGTTACCTGCATGTGCTTCTGTCTGTCCGAAGTGATGTCGTGTCAATTTACGATAAACTTTTTTCAATACTGTCCGCCATTCAATACTCGTCTGTGTCAAGTTAGCACTGTGCGTTTGCGAAGTTTTATTTTTTTGAAGCAAGGGAAATTTTTTGTTTTTTAATTTTTCTTGGGTTGGAGAAAAGCACACTCTTTTACACGCTTTGGACTGTGTGTTGGCTTGTGCGGCTTGTAAATGTGTGTGCTTTTGTGTGTCGGCTTTCATCTAATATTCATCAATGTTATTTGCTTGTAAATGCCACCGCCTAATAGTCCAACAAAGTAAGCTATCAAAAAAGTTATTGCAAACATTGTCAACTTGTAAAGAATATGTTTCCAAATTAATTGGGGAATACTTGTTTCCATAATAAAAACTCCTGCAAAGAAATTTTTAATTGGTTGATTGACGATGCGAAAACCCCAGTAAATTCCCCAAAATGCGTAAGCCAGTATTAAACCAGAGAAAAAGAAATTTCCTGTTATTGTCTCATGGGAAATTGCTCCAACAAAAAAACCAATTGCTGCTAATACATATCCTATTTTTAACTGTCTTAGAGCTTCTCTCCGATTCATTAGAGTTTAATTGAAATATTTAATGTAATATAAACCAGTTCCCCGAATACCGAAACTCCAATATTTCCGTCCGTCTGGTGTTTCACCAAAACGGAAACCGAAAAAACCAATACTTTTTCCAACTCCACTTTTTGAAATTGTTGTCCGAACTGGTCCAAACCCAAATGACTTTCTAAATCTCCAACCCATTATGATGTTTTTTCAAATTCAATTAATTCAGTAGTTCCTCTCTCTTTCAACTTCAAAGAATTGTTAGACAGTGAATCAATTTTATAATTTCTTTTCTCTTCAAAAATGTCAACAGAAATTTCTGTTTTATCTGCTCCGTATTTCCATTTCCCTAAAGTCAATTTGCCGTCTTCTCTGTATAATAATTCGTTGTTCGTTGGTGAACCATTCCTGAAAAAATACTGAATGTCGCTTGGAGAGTTTACCAATTTCCAAAAGGTATCTTCAAATTTTAGTTGGCTGTTTTGTCCGTTCTGACTATTTTGATTTGACTCGGTTGAACGGCTTTTTCTAAGTTCTTCCTCATACCATTTTTCAATTGCCATTTTCGCAAGTGTTTCTTGTTTGCCTGCTAAGTCATCAAGAATGGTTTGATTATTTTTTAATTCATGGTCAAGGCGTTGTTGTTCAATCTTGATAAAGACATCACCTTCTAACCTTGCTGCTTCTCTTGCCTTTTCAAGCAACACATTTATTTTAGTATTCCACCTTGAAATAATTTCTTGTTCATTTATGTAATGCTCATATTCAATTCTATCAAGTTTATCGTCATACGGTCCTCTTTTAGTTAGAAGTTTTACTACAACTGGTGCTGTTTCAAGAAGCATGAATAAAAGAGTGATTACAAAACTTGCCCACCAAACAGGATTGAACCATGTTGAGATGTTTGACAAATATTGCATTCGTTCAAGAATGTCGGGATTAAGCTGGACAGTTGAAATATATTTTGCTTTCCTTGTGGGATATGTTGCCTTTAAATCTTCAATGCTTTGTTTAATTGGTGCTCGTTGCAAATCATACTGGCTTGCAATTGAAACTGTTTGTGCTAATAGCTGTTTTTCAACAGTGTCTTTTTTTGAAGTGTAAGTAGTTTTATCTGTTTCAAGTTGTTTTTTCTCATTGTTCAAGCGAACATTTTCAACATCCTTTTCTCGTGCTGTTGCATTCTTAACCCAATACTTGTAGTAGATTGTTTCCCACTCTTTACTAATTGGATTTTGTTTTTCCCTGCTACCAGTTTCTAAATATTTATTTTTTTCAATGATACCGTTGTTCGTTTTTATCAAACTCTCTTTGCTTTCAATTCCTGTTTGAATCTCTGGCAATTTTGTAATTGCTTCCTTGTAAATTGGATTGTTAGAATAAATCGCGGTCTTTTCATTTTCTTCTTTTTCGTTAAGGTCTTGAAGTTGTTTGTTGAATCCTGCAACCCTATCGTTTTCATCTTTATCAAATTTATCCGTTTCAACTTTAGAACTTCTCTCATGTTCTTTTAAAATTTTCGTGCTGAATAAGCGAAGTTCAAGAGGTTTTGAAATTGTAATTGCAATTACAAGTGCAATTAAAAATCTTGGCGAAGCCATGAGTGCCTGATTCCACAACAATCTGCTTCTTTCAGATTTAAGTTCTGTTCTCTCTTGTTCTGATGGTGCTCTTAAAATGTCTGTCTTAGTTGGAATCTTTTCTTTTCTTAAACTTAATACAATGTATCTGTCAAGATTGAAAATGATAATCCCCCAAAGAATACCGAAGAGAATAGAAAGAGGAGCATTATCAAAAACAAAATTCAAAGCATAACCACCAGTAAAAACTGCAAGTGCAGCAGTTAAAAAAATTGTTGCTCCAATTCCTGAATACTTGTTGTATTCAGAAGGACACTCTTGCATAATGTCTCTGTCTGCACCCGAACAGGCAATAAAAAAGGTTTGAAGAAGGTTTGGCTTTTTCATGTCGTGATTCTTAATGATTTTGTTATTCGGTGAAATACTTCTGACAAATTGAAGTATGAATATTTCGATTTGTGCATTGCCCTTGTTGTTTGCAAGTCAAACGACTGTTTTGTAAAGTTTGGTTTTTCAAGTGAGAAACTTCGTTTAATTGAAACATCAATAATTGGTGCTTCAATATGAAGTGGATTCAAATTTAATTTTCTATTGAAGTTGGGTATTGGAACAATTAATCTTTCTAAAATAGGAGTAGGGAAAACTGTAACTGATGCTGTTGCTTCTGTTTGAATACCAAAATAATTTTTAGCGATAAGAGTAAATACTCCGTTGCCACCTAATGTTATTGTTTTTGATGAAGTGCTTGGCACTATTCCTATTCCACCAATTTCAATTTTGTATGCTCCTTCAACATTCCAGTTCAATACTACGGGAGAACCTTTTATTGCAACTGGAACATTGGGTTTGAAAAAATGAATAACAGGAACCCGTCTGTCAATGTCAATTGTAATTGCCTTAGGTTCTGCCGCACCAACATCATTTGAAGCTGAAAGGGTAAGTGTCAAGGGTTCACTTGTATGAAACTCTTTTGTTCCTGTCGGTTCAACTACTTCATTGTTTAGTTTTATTACAGTTGCATTTGAAACCGTCCAGTTTACTGTTGCTGGTGTTTCATCAGTTAAAATATTCTTGTCTGTAGAGAATAGCAGAATTTGAGGTAGAGTTCCAAACTCTCCTGTCTGTGGGTTAAATACTGTGCTATCGTCTAAGCGAATATTTTCGTTCATTGATTTTGTAATGTTGAACAGAGAAAACAATCAGGGTTTGTTGGAATCTTCGCACCAAACCATTTTAAAATGGTTGGTTGCATTTTTGAATTATTAAATGGCTGATAGTTCAAATAATTTTTCTCTCTACGGTTTGCCCAGAAATAATAATCGTAAGTCAATTCACTTTCAAGAGAATTTATTCCGCTGTTTAATCCTTTTGAAAGTTCAAGCAATGAAAGTTTTACAATCAAGTTGCACATCGGTAAAATGTCTGATGATAAACCAACTTGCACAACTGCATTAATATCGTTCTGATTAGCGTATGTTGGAAGTGCTTCTGTGGCTTGTTTCTTTGTAGAAATTTCTTCATCACCTCCGAATTTCATTTGTCCGCTTTCATTTACTAAGCAAGCATAACAAGGACTTGTATGTCCTTTCAATTTGAAAACATCACCGCCTTCTGCTCTTGTAACTGCTCTTCCATAAATTACTGGCTTGTCTAAACCAAAAGCAATTTCATTTATGTTGAACCTACTTCTATTATTATCAGTAACACAAATTACTATGTCTGTTTTCTGAATGAGTTGCGTAAGCAACTCTAAATTTTCATTTATATCTATCTCACAAGTTTCAATTTTTGCAAATGGATTTTTTACAAATATCGCATCACGAACTGCAAATGTTTTTAATCTTCCTAATTCATTTACTCCGCAAATGTGTCTTGAAATATTTGATAGTTCTACTCTGTCAAAATCAACCAAAGTAAAATTTCCAATTCCTGCTTTTGCAAGTTCAACGGCTATTTGTGAGCCGAAACTTCCTAAGCCAATTATCAAAACATTTTTGTTTTCTAAAATGTCAACCTCAATAAGTCCTTTACTTCGTGAATACAATTCACTTTTTTCAGGAACATATTTTACTTCACATTCTTCAATTCCATTTTCGGCTTTTCTAAAAGCACATTGATAAAGTTTCTCTTTGTCAAGGAAAAGAAAAACTCCAAGCACTGAATTATAAAAACCAGTGTCAGGGTTGTAAACGCTATCAGCAACCGATTGAAAACTGCTTTTGCAGTTTTCAAATGCTTCTTTGTCTTTTTCAATTTTGAAAAAGGCAATTGAAGGATAGCCCGAAGGTGCAACCTTCGGAAACTTCGTGTGAACATGATAAACGCTTTCACCTTTCCATTCAAAGGCAACGCCTCTGATTAAATCTGTTTGTGAAGCAGTAATCAGTTCACGAAGTTGTTCTTCGTAAACATACACAAGTGGTTTCATAGGCGTTACTTGGCGAAACCGTCTTGTGCAATTGAATTGATTGTAGTTGCATCAGGCGAAACTTGTTGGTTCGGCTTTGCAACAACAAACTCTCCTGTTGTCGGGTCAAACACCAACTGGTTGCTGTTGTTGCTTAATCCCTTGTTCATTTGCTCAAGAGAGTTTGTTATCTCTTGGTTTGTTGCTTTGTTCTCGTTTTCCATTTTATTTGATTTTATTGTTTAACTGTTTAAATAATCGTCAACTGGTTTTCCTGTTCTTAAATGTCCTTCGTATGCTTCAAGCCAAATTCTTGCTTTCAAAACTATTTTGTAAAGTGATTGAATAGGATTCCAATTGTTAGGTTTGAAATGACAGATTTGTATTTTATCTCCGTCATTTGAGAGAGTATGCAATTCATGTGAAGCACCGTCAATTGCAGAACCGTCATGCCTTCTTAAAGGCAACGGATAAACTACATATACTTCAGGAAGTGAGTTGGGGTAATCAGGTTTCAACCTGATGTTTAAACGATATACTTTTCCAGATTGGGTTTTTACTCCAACATCTAAAAGTTCGTTTGGTAAATACAAGTTTTCAAACTTGTATTTTTTAGGAAAGTATTTTTCCAAAATTGCCGTTTCGTGTTGTAGTCGTTGTGGTGTCATTTTATTTGCTTAATAAAGTTTGAAAGAAATTTTTCTTTTTAATTCCTAAAATATTCTCGGTAAACGCAATTGTTGATTTATAAATTTCTTCTTCGGGATTCCATTCTTTCCCGTTAGCATCTACAATTGTTTCCCCTTCATTTGATAGTTCCTTTATTACTGGCTTTGATTGTGGAAAGTCAGTTGGGAATGACAAGGAATAATTTTTTTCCTTGTGTTGAAACATTAAGTAAATTGATTTGTCCTCGTTGTTCTGAAATACTTTTACTTCTTCAACTCCTTCGCTTAATCCGTCAATAATATTTTTCAGGACTTTGTGATTGGATTTATCACTTAACCAATATTCAGAAGTGTATTCAGGTTTTACATATTCCGTTGCTCCTAAACTTGCAGTTGTCAAATCAACAATTGATGCTTGTTGCGTTTGTGGTTTGTAAACAAGCGAATCAAATTCTTTGTCAAAAGAATTTCTCATTGGGCTTTCTCCGTTTAATACAACCCAACCTGTGTAATCAAAAATTCTTCCTTGTTGTTTGGTAAACATGAAACCGTTAATGCCCGATGAACTTTCGTGAACATTTGTAATCACCAAAAAGAATTTTCCTAAGTTGTAATTGTCAATCGCTTTTGTAACGGTGGTGATGTCATGTCCGCTTGGTTCTGCAAGTCCTAACCTGTGATGTGAATGCCACTCACCAATGTGTTGTAGTCCGTGTGTATTACGCAAAGCATTTCCTACTTCACGCAAATAGTCAATGTCTTGATTGAAGAAAGCAATTTGATGATTTGCTTTTTTCCCTGGTCCAATTACATATTGAATAACTGGAAAACCCGAATAAGTCCAAAAGCCAAATAAATCTCCGCCTGTTTCAATGTCGGGATAATCAAGAACACATTTTGAAATGTAGTCCAACTCACCCTGATAGATTAGGGCTTTTGCTTTTACTGCGTATTTGTTTTGATAGCTCATTTTATCATTTTATTTAGCATTTAATTGTATTTAGTGCAAGCGTTGGCAAAATTACAACTCTTTTGCAAGTTTTGGTTATGCGATGGCTTGAGCGACTTGCAAATGTGTTGTAATGAGCGTCTGCCATAAAATTAAAAAACAAAAAATGTGCGGTGGCAAAAAATAAAACTTCTTTGCATTGGCTGGTCGGTCTGGCGGTCAGTCCGTGTCGTATGTTGTCCCAAAAGTTTAGTTTCATGTCAGTCAGTTTAATGGTTGCACGGTCGTTGTCCAGCATTGCAGGTAACGGTTTCGGGCTTGGCGAAGGTGGCGATTTTCACCACAAATGTTGATGCGGAGAACCAAACATTTTATTAACCACAAATGTGTCTGCGGAGCACTGAACCGCCACTTTTGCCAAACCCGTGTTATATGCTGTGCTTCTTTCGTTCGCAGTCATAATTCTATACTAATTTGAAACGAGTTATACAGAAGTCCACAATAGTTTTTCGTCTGTCGTCAACGTTTGTTTTATTAAAATGTCCTTTCTGAATTTCACCTGCCAAGTTTCTTATTTCTGTATTTGTCGAGTTGAGATAACCACCAACTTTATTGATAGGTGGCAAATTTCCTAAACCGATATTCAAACTTTTTTCAAGTAGTCCAAGATTACCTAAACGATTTTTTTCATAGTCGTAGTCGTCTGCAAAACCATAAGATGTTGCGTCATAATTTGGTTCTTTGCTAAATACGTGTTCAACTTGAAAGTCTTTGTAAGTCGCAATGTCGTGATTGTCGTTGCTATATTCTGAAAGTATATATTTAACTGCACCGTTACCATAAATTGCTCCGTCAAGGTAGGTTCCGAAAACGTGATTGTTTACAAATTTCTCACTAAAGTTTATTAGGTGATTTCTGATTTCATCTACTGTCAAATTGTTTTCTGTGATGTGAGAACTTAACCAATACATATCTGCAATTGGATTTGTCCCACGAAGATTGTAAACCCGAACTTCAATAGCTTCTAAGATTGGAAGCAAGTCGTTAAGTTTGCCTTGCATATAAAGCCTTACTAATAAAGGATAAAGTGTCGCTGTAAACTCCAAATACCTAAATGGTTTTTGAAAAAGAGGATTTGTTTCAATTTCTTTTACAAGCTTTGAGTAACTAACTGCAAAATTTTCAAAGTCCGCTAAATATTCATTAATAAAGGTTTTTAGTTCAGTCGGGGTTTCTTTTAACTCCTCACATTTCACTTTTAAATTGTCAAATATGGTGTCCGCACCATCTCTGTTATTCCAAGTTGAAGCAAATAAATTTCTTGATGAATAATAGTGCTGAGAGAAAATTGTGTTTTCTTCAAGTCTGCCTAAAATACCAAGGTTGTCTCTACAAACTAAAAGGTCGTCATAGGAGTCAAAAATATTTTCAAAACTATTGTTTATCGTGTCGTTTAAATCTTCGTTTAAATGTAGAGTTGAATAAAGCATTAAAATACTTTTGGTTTTATCCAATATTCTCAATGGCAAACCTCTGTCATTGATGATGGAGAACATTTTTACTGCTTGTGCTTGGCTTTCAACATTAAACACTAAAACTTCAATTCTGTCACGAATAAAAATTATGCGGTCTTCAATTTCCTTTGGTGTCAATGCGTTGGCAAAGGCAGAAAATAATTTCCTTGCAGAAAACATAAACCGCTGACTTCTTTTATTGATTTTTTCGGGGTCAAGTTTAGTTGGGTCGAATAACAAATTGTTTAGAAAGTCTCCGTCTGCTCCCAATGGATGTAGTTTTAGATTGTCCTTGCTACCGATAAATGCAGATAGTTGGCTTAGTTGAACTTGAGGGTCTGTGATTTTGTCGATTAAAACTTTAAGCAAAATAAACAGGGTCGTTATACGCTGTTGTCCGTCAATTATTTCATAAACTGTGTCCGTTGATAACCCAACAGATTTATTTTCTTTGAACGAAAGTGTCCCAACAAAGTGGTTCATATTGTCTTTGATACTTTCCTCGATGTCCTGCCACAGTGCTTTTCGTTCTGTGTCTGTCCAACTATACTTACGTTGATAGGTCGGAATTACAAATCTGTTTCCGTTGAATATTGAACCAATTTTTTCTGTCTGACTTTTTGTTATTGACATATTATTTTGTTGTTAGTTGTGTGTTTGTTCGGGTCGCCCAGCATAGCATATAACGAAGAGGGTATTGCCGAAGGCGGGGATTTTTAGCACAAAAGTTCAATCGCAGAACGAAAGTTGAACCTTGCACAATTGTCCAATCGAAGCTGTTCTGCCCCGCTTTTGGCAATACCTTGTTAGCGGTTGTTGTTCAATTGTCAAAGTGACTTTAACCAAAGTTTCATTTCTGCAAAAAAGTCTTTGTGGAATTTTGATAAATCTGTAAAGTCATTTTTACAAAGTGAACTTGTTTCTAAGCCTATATGTTGTCCCTTTTCAATAAACACTGTTTTCACATTCATATTTGTCAAGTTGTCAACTTTTGATTTCACTATATTAGCTGGTGTTGAGTCATCAAATTCACCAAAAATCATCAAAACAGGTTTATTGTAATTTTTCCAGATTGGCAATGGATTAAAATTTATCTCTAATGCTGTGAACCATTGATTTTTATTTGTCAGGTCTATTTGTTTGCTTGT
Organism: Saprospiraceae bacterium; assembly: GCA_041746735.1. Lineage (GTDB taxonomy): Bacteria > Bacteroidota > Bacteroidia > Chitinophagales > Saprospiraceae > Opimibacter. The sequence continues at coordinate 39,568 of JBGTGP010000013.1, read as the reverse complement.
AGGAAACAACCAATCCCTAATGAGAGTGTCTTTGCTAACCTTCCTTGAATATTCATCTAATTTTTTTGCATTAGATTGGTTTAGTAAATAGTCAAAAAAGTAGCGTTGTTGAGTTATGGCATTGTCAATTTGAGTTTTAGAATAAATCTTAGCACATTTCATTGAAATTTCTGTATTGTATAGATTTTGTTCTATAACTGAAATCCCGCTACCTGCTGCACCAATAGTCAAAGCAAAATCTACTTTTTTTTCGTTATGTTCTATCGCTTTTGCAATTATCCAACCTGCCTGACTACTTCCACCAATTCCAATTTTTGACAAGTTTAAATCTTTTCTTGTTTTTAAGAAGTCAATACCTGAAACGGCATCATTTGCCAAATCTGTAAAACTTTCATATTCACTATTTCCTTCTGATTCCCCAACACCTTGCTTGTCATAGGTAAGAACAGTTATGCCTTCCCGTGCAAAGATATCTGCAAGTAGCCTTATAATTGAAGCATAACCATTTCTATCTTGTGGACCTGAACCGTGAACTAAAACTATTCCTTTCCCATTTGGTTTTTCAGGAATAAAAACTGACCCGCCTAATTTAATGCCTTTTGTATTATTGTAGAATACTTTTTCATTTTTATAGAATTGTTGTTTTGTAGCAGTTGCTATTAATTTTTCGTTTTCGTAAATGTCAATTTTATGATTTTTAAATTTGAACGTTTGTACAACTTCATTGGATTTTATTGATTTGCCTTTTGTCCAAGTTGTCGCATTTACTTTATTCAGTCCACGATATTCATTTGTTTTTTCATAAAAAGCATAAAGTTTTATTTGAGAACGCCCAATTACAATTATTTGATTGTCATCTGTTAAATAACTACCTAATAGTTCGTCATAAAATGATGAATAGAGTAATTCATCCCTTTGTGGAATTGTCTTATTACCAGCATTTTCATATTCTATGAAATCAGTATTAGTTGTTGCATCTGTTTTAAATTTCCATTCTTTATTTTGTACTTCAAGAACTGTTGAAAATTTACCGAAAGAAAAACTAGATGGTTTATTTGGGGTGATTATTTCAAGTTGATAAAATCCGTTATCTAAAATATTATCACCAATTTTATTTCTATCGATAATTTTAAATGTGAGTGATAATATTTGATTATTTTCTTTGACTGATTGAAAGAATTTAGTGTAATATTTTTTTATCTCTTGTTGTCCTTTGATAGAATTTGGGCTACCTCCGTCATACAAATTTAACGCTTCTGCGTTATAGGTGTAAAGGTCTGCAAGCTTTTCAGCACTTAATTCGTCATATGCTTTTGTGAAATTTTCATAGAGAAAATCAGCATTTGGTTCGGTCTGCTGTCCAAAGGAAAAAGTAGTCGAGAGTAATAAAAGTATAAAGGAAAGTTTCATATTTTTTGTCTTTCTAAATGTTGTGGTGTGTCCATCTACAATAACCGCTAACACGGTTATGTCCGCGATCCAAGTTAAGGCTTTCAGCTTGATTTTCAAAATATTGATGGTTCGCTTTTCCATATGTTCATTGCGGCAAGCCAAACTTTCGCTTTTTAAATGTTCGTATCCAGATAGTCTACGGGACTCTGGATATGGACCAGTTTCTCCCGGGCTACATGCAGGTACCTCTCTGTTGTCTTGATATCGAAATGACCAAGAAGTGATCTCCCCCTTTCTGTTTCCCTCGCTGTCTTAGGATAAAATGATGTCCGTGAGTGTGCTTGTCCGTACAGGTCAAGAATGGCCATTTCCTGTGCGGTTCGTTGACGATATCCTGTCAAACCCACGCATTCCTCTCCCCCGCAATGAGTGTTCAAGTGTTGTACGGACTGAAGTGTATAGGTCATATAGTACCATCTCTGTGTCTGCGACCAGGTCACACCAGATAGTTTTTTGAGGTGATCCCGGATCTCAGGGGCATTTGATACTCATCAAGCCAGATAGCCATGCCCTATTATATGCGCATTCTGGCCCGGATAGCCTGTTTCGATCTCCGCTCTCAGCCCGGTGAAGTGAAACTATACGACTAATATATAGCCTTTCATTTGATACTGAAAATTTCAGGATTACATGTTTTCCTGACAGGGAGGTGTACCCTGGTGGTGACTTTGAGCGGACTTTGTCTTCAAGAGGTCGATGGGAGAGTGGATAGACGGGCTTAGCCCACTAAATATCCGGCCAAATGAAGAAATCAACTTAATCACCGACCCATAATATCCATGTTTGTGGCAAAAGGAGAGATAGCGAAACCAACTGGAGCACTGCCACCTTCCTGCAAAATACTGTACAGATGTTCAGACTACCGTTTAAGGATTTGAACCTAAACTTCCTATGCAGGGCCTCTTCTAACTCAAATATTTCCCTACAATCGGCACCCGCCTGCCAACACCAAATGCTTTTGGTGACACCCGAAGGACAGGGGCCGTCTGATGTCGTTTGAATTCACTTGTATTGACGAGCCGCAATATGCGGCTCACCAGTTTTTCATCATAGCCCATATCGATGATCTCCTGTGGCCCTAATCGTTTTTCGATATACATATACAGAATGGGGTCCAGCACATGGTAGTCGGGCAAACTGTCACTGTCTTTTTGGTTCGGCCGCAATTCCGCACTGGGGGGTTTGGTGATCGAGTTTTGTGGAATGACTTCACCCTCTTTATTGATATACGTTGCGAGCCGGTAGATATCGGTTTTATAAATATCGGCCAGGACTGAAAGGCCACCCGCCAGATCACCATAAAGCGTGCCGTAGCCCACCGCCATTTCACTTTTATTGGTCGTGTTGAGAAGTATATGGCCATGCTTGTTGCAAATAGCCATAAGTAATATAGCTCTGCACCGGGCCTGTATATTTTCTTCAGTTACATCAAACGGTTTGCCTTCCAAAACTTCCTGTAAGGTTTTCAGAAATGCATCATAGGGCTGTGTGATGGAAAGTATGTCATAGCGGATGCCGAGATTGTCCGCCAGCGCTCTGGCATCTTCCACACTGTGGGCAGAACTAAAGGGACTCGGCATCAGCAGCACCCGTACATTTTCCTTTCCCAGAGCCCGGGTCGCCATCACGGCAGTTACTGCGGAATCAATGCCACCACTCAACCCCAGGATCGCTTTTTTCAATCCTAACTTTTCAAAGTAATCCCGCAATCCGAGCAATATGGCGTCGTGGATCAGCGGAATTTTTTCTTTGGGTTGTTCTCGCTGGTATCCGCCCTTCATCACATCCTCCAACTGAAAGTACCGAATCTCTTCTTTGAAATACGGCATCTCATCATATACGCTCCCATCAGGTGAAAACACAACCGAACCCCCATCAAAAATAATCTCGGTCTGGGCACCAACGACATTGGAATAAAACAAGGGGATATGGTACCGGTCTACATTGGCTTTCAGGACCTCCAGCCGCTCGGCCGCGTGGGCATAATCAAAGGGCGATGCCGATACATTGATGATGACATCCGGTTGCTCCTCCATCAACTTGTCCATGGGGCTGATGGTGTACAAAGGGTTTTCATTGCCGACATTCCAGAGGTCTTCGCAGACTGTGAGGGCCAGACGCTTGCCTTTAAACAACACTGTACGCTGTTGGGAAGCCGGTTCAAAATACCGGTATTCGTCAAACACATCATACGTCGGCAACAGGGTTTTGTGCTGTACATGCAGGACTTCGCCATCGTGCAGGAGATATACGCTGTTGTACAGATCTTTTCCTTCGACCACCGGATTTACAGTTGGACTGCCGACCACAATGCCGATACCAAAAGAGGCTTCCTGTAATTTACTGACAGCCTCTTCTGCATGCCGTATAAAATCGCGGAACTCCAGAAAATCCCTGGGTGGATATCCGGTCGTCGCCAACTCACCAAAGACGACCAGATCGGCTCCATGACCTTTAGCTTCTGCAGTCGACCGGAGCATCTTTTGCAGGTTACCTTCAAAATTTCCAATGTGGTAATTCAACTGGGCAATGGCAATCTTCATGAAATCCGGTACTGGTTAGAAGACCAAATGTAGAGGATTTGCCACGATCTTGCGTCGATGCCTACCGGTGACAGAAAGCACCGAACGTCAGCGCTCTTTTCCGCACTGCAATATTAAGTTGAGTTACCGGGTCACCGGGAGCCATTCACTGGCTTCGCTTTCCTGTTTGGCAGAAGTATTGGCAGTGATGAAATAGTAATAGGTTTCGCCGCTTTTTACTTTCGTATCCAGCCAGTCCACATCCGTTGCTGCGGGGTTGGCGACCTGGGTCATTTTTTGGTCCGCACCGACACGATACAACGTATACCCGGCAATATCAGTATGCTGCGGCCGGTTCCATTTGATCCGGATACCGGTCTCCTCGTTAACGCCCATCAGGTATTGCGGTCCGAACCGGTAATAATAGGGGTCTACGAGTGATATCGTATCGGAAAAAGCACTTTCATCCCCGTAGATATTATAGGCTTTCACAGCAAATACATCGCCTGGACGGAGGTCGTTTAGTTCCGTGTAGTTGGTTTCAAAAAAGAGTACACCTTCGTGCACGGAGCGGAACCCATCTTTTGCTTTGGGGTCTTTTTGGAAAACTTTATAGCCAAGGTGCTGAATCGTCTCATCACCACTCAGGTCAGACCAGCGGAGCAGCCACATGGTTTCTGTCAGCCGGGATAACTTTAGCTCCGTGGGGGGTGGTACATACAAAGGCACGGCCTGACGAGCCTGGACGGTTTCCGAGATCAGACTCTTTTCATAGCCATGACTTTCGCTGATGACGGCATAGGTATAGGTATGTTCAGGCGTCAGTACCGATGAGGTATCGGTCCATTGGTACACTTGCTGATCTCCGGACACCGGGATCATTTCGGAAACGATGGTTTCCGGATCACCATACCCTTGTGAGCGCAATACATAATACCCGCGGTCCTGAAATCCGCTGCGTTTCCAGGTGATGTTGATGGCTTTGCCCTGTACATGAGCTTCGACGGAGTCTGGTATTTCGGCCGGCCAGTGATAATCACTCACAGAGGTCACCCGCGCTGTGAGTAAAGGCTCCTGTTGGGTCATATCCTGCATTTCAAAATAGTAGAAATAAGACTCCATGACATCGTTGACCGGATCCAGATAGGTTGAATCCTGGGGAGAAAAATGCCCGATCATTTCGTAAGGGCCATTATACGAGCGACTCCGATACAAGGCCATGGACCGGATCCGCCAGGCATTGAGTATCCTCCATTCAAGTCGGATCGCCGGTTGATCTTGTTGGCCATGCGCTTTAAAATAAATCATAATGGGCTCAGCTTCCGGTGGAAAATTGGAGCCGAGAGCATATTCTGACACCGGCCCCAGCAAGCCAAAACGGTTGACCGTGCGGATCATGTACTGGTAGATACCGGGGGCAGAAGCGGCAGAGGTGTCCATAAATACGGCCATGACCGTATCCGAGGACACCGCAAAACTGGAGATGCCGGAGACCAGCGCATATTCGGGCTTGAAAGGAGCCGTGCGGTACGCGAGATAGGTATAAACTTCAGGTTTCTTGTCTTCTGGTATTTTCCAGCGGCACCGGATGATTCTTTCATTGTTTGTTGCGCTATGAAACGTGGGTGCCCAATCGTACGTGTCTGGCAACTGGGTACGCAATGTAGCGGGCTGACCCACGGGAGCATCATTTCTGAAAATCTGGTATTGATAGGTTACCCCCTGCATGGCCGTTGTATCCCATACCGCCAATCCCAAAGCAAAGAGGATATTGGGCGCCTGCGCCATGGGCAAAGATTCCGTACTCGCAGAAGCCCGAAGTTTTTCTGTATAGTATTCTGCGGATTTCAATGTCACCGGAAACAAACCTTTAAATACAGGTGGAATATGGCCGGTATTCCGAAGGAATTCATCTGCTTGTCGTGCCGCCTGTATCCGCCAGCTTTTTCCGGGGCTTCCGGTATCAGGCCCTGTTCGTTTGATCTCCCAAGTCTCCCCGGCTGCGGGAATTGTGCCTTGCCAATAGACCATGGCCCCAAAGTGTCCGTAACCGATCTCAAGACTTTGCGCTGATAATTTGCCCTGGAAAATGAACAGTGCTAAGAATGGAAATAGAAGCAATTTATTTTTCATTTGTGGGAGAAATTTTAACATTAAAAGTGTTTGCATCCGCTCCCACTCGTAGAAGCATTACCACTACAGGAGGCTCCGAGTTCTGCATCAAAATAGACATCACCAGAGGAACTGGACCAACCGAGTTCCAGTTTGGCGGTCTCATTGAAACTCGTTCCGCAAAAACCTACATTGAAACCAATGGTCCCGCATGTCGAAATAGAAAAGTCGGTGGTCGGGACCCATTGATATGTGACATTGAAACCAAGTTCCGCCATAATACCGACACACATTTCACAGACCATCAATACACTGACGTATAGTTCGAAATCAGCATAGGCCAATCCTCCCAGATGAGCGCCACCATACGACTGTCCGAAATTGAGCCAGAAGCGGGCATCGATACCGGCATTGGCATAGATGCCTATACCAAAGACGAGAAGATCCACTTCCCAGTCGATTTCAAAGAAGGTCTTATTGGCACAGATATAGAGACCCTGTATACCGGATTGCTCCAGAAATTGGGGCAGCTTTTGAATATACATGCCCTGCTTGAGGATTTGTTTGGCGTCCGGATTGAGATGCGGATATGATCCAACGATAAAGTTGGTGGAGAGTTCGCCAATGACTGGATAGATGGCGCGCAAGTGAGCGACGAGATAAAATCCCAATCCTCCCATGCGCATATTGATCACGCCTTCCAGGATGTTGACGGCACCCATCGGAATATTGGCTACGCGCAGATCACCGACCAACGCCATTTCACCAAAGTCCATGGACAAGGCAAAGTCACCAAACGGAGTTTCGATGTTAGCGAGTTTGACCTCATCTCCTTTTGAAGCATCATTGGTCAGGGCTCCGGTGACTTTAAACCACATCAGGTCCTGGCCATCCTGAAAGCCACCGCCGAAGCCCATAAATTGTCCCTGATATCCCAGAAAATCCCAGCTTTGCTGCACGACGCGCTGCTCGCCCTGTAATACTCGTTTGACACCATTCTGTCCGCCTCCCAGCACAATGGTCTGCTTGTTGTTTCCTTCCAGTTGACCACCTGCGTCCACATCAATGATTTTGATCCGGATGTCGTTGGGCTTTTTGATCAGCTTAGCCCGTAGTTTGATATCGTTGGGTGAGAGGTCATCATAGATGGTCAGTCCGCCCGTCACTTCAAAGTGATTCCAGTTGAGGTAAAAGCGTTCGTGTTGCTGATCGCCATGAAAGCTGACCTGACCGGTGGTTTCGAAATTGGTCACCAGACCCTGTAATCGAACCTTGACTTCACTTTGTTCGACATAGTAAATAAAGGACGCACTGGATCCACCGGACAGGTTGGGAATACCAAGATGGGTAGAGCCGGCTAAAGAAACTCCGCCTTGAAGAATCGAAATATGATTTACGGTTTGTTGAATCACATTATAATGGTTGACCACCTGATTGGGCGCCATAGTGAGTTTCTCAAACCCGTCTGAGAAATTTTCCAGAAAATAAATTCCGATTTCCGTTTGTGCGGGCCAGCCCGGAAGGCCTTTGATGCCGGCCACCATCTGTCCTTGTTGTTGATTGGAGAGTACGACGCGCCAGTGACCTTTGTTGGGATCATGGACCGGGTTAGGGAAATAATCAAAGGTGATTTTTGCCCCGGGTTTCATGTCGAGGTCCAGGATGCCGGCCAGTGTGATCTGGTTGAGGTTGATTTGTTGGGCCGAAGGCAGTTTGAGGCTGGTGGGTTTGATCAGGATATGGGGTGCCGGAAATTCGATCAGGTTGGTGGTGATGATGCCTGATGTCACGAGTCCTCCCTGATATTGGTCAAAGTGCCAGGGACCGGTTTTGACATGCCAGGTTTCCAAATCGAACTCCAAAGGTTTATCTCCTGACTGGATGATGATCTTGGAGGGCAGGATGTAGACATTGCCTGCGGATACGATGAGTTTATCCGGATTAGAGAGGGGCAGATCTACGATTAGTTTGGTAGAGATCACAAATGAATCCTGCCGTACATAGCTTTCTGTACGGTCAGCATACGCCGAAAAATTGTGGACTGTAAATGTGGGATTCGTGGCAGTATTTGATGCGTAATTGTGATCCATCAGGTAATAGATCTCCGGCATCGTCATATCAGCGGAACCTTTATAAGCGCTGATGGTCGCATTGTTTGGTGTTTCACCGAGGAAAAACTGGCCGTCGTAGTTGTACGTCATTCGGAAATATTCCAGGAGTGAGAAGGCTCGTGTCCGCACATGTCCGTTATTGCCGCTTTGTTTTTCTATCCGGATTTTGCTGATGTAAACCGGCACGTATTGCTGATTATACTGGAACATGCTGCCGCTTTGTGCCGGAGGGCCGCTCATTTCTACAATATGGGCGTTGTTCAGGATAGATCTGAATTTTGAAGTGGTCGCCAGAATACTGGAAGCAACAGGTTCTACAGGGACTTTGCCATTCTGATCTGCCGGACCAGTGGGCTTGATCGTGATATTGGTAAAGGGAAGGCGTTGATCGTCTTTCTCCGGTCTGAAGCGGCTGTTGGCAGGTAGGTCTACAAAGGCACCACTGATAGTCCAGTTATTACCGGAGGCCACCACCGTTTCGATGTTGACGGGTAGGTTCCAAATATGACTCAAGACAAAGGGCGCTTCCTGCAGTTGAAAATCAACAGTAGTGACCAGGTTGGTATTGACCGATTTGGTTTGGCCGATATACGTCAGGGTAGGATCTGTTTTAGTCGCTTTGACCTGAAGGATATTTCCGGGCAAGCCACCAAGCATATAGTGTCCGTTTTGATCTGTATGTGTTTCGAGGATGATCGGGCCATATTCGTTGGTCCCGATTTCACTGTACACGCGTGCTCCGGCAATGGGTTGCCCGCCGGCCGCTCGTTTGACAGTACCGGTCAGCACTTTCCCGGTTTCCAGATCGATAATGATTACGTAGGGCTCTTTACTTACCGGAATGGGGACATATTGATCATAGGGTACAAATCCATCTTTTTGGATCCGGAGACTAAATTCATTCGCCGGACTGCCAAACACAAAGTTGGCCTGGCCCTGGCTATTGGTTGTCTTTGCCGGCAGATTACTGATTTTTACCTCTGCACCTTCCAAAGGTATTTGAGCGATCTGCGGCATCCCGTCGTTGCTCAGGACAAGTCCCGGTTGCCGGACGATGATTTTTGGGCGATGCAGTCTTTCCTTGATCACAAAAGTCCCCAGATCAAATCCGGGAGCCTCGTGCCCGGATGGGATATTGACGTAAAATGTGTCTGCAAAATAATTGGTAGCATCAGGCCGAATAATGATGGGAATTTGTTGCCCGGATTGCGCCGGCTGACTAAAGACAGATACCTGTTCCCAATTCAGCGAAAGTTGAGGCACACCGACCACCTCAATATTGAACCCATTCTGTGTCATCAATCCTCCGGGCTGGCCGGGAGAAGGTGTTTGGCTTGGATTGGGTAGTACTTGATTTTGGGGAGCAAAATTTTCCAAAACACCGGAAAACTGAAAGGGTGACCCCTGTGGCCCCGGAGGGCTGCCTGCCACCTGCCACGTCATCTGCAAGGAAAGATATGGGCCATCACCTATTTTGATGTCCCCATAAATCGGTTGGCCATGTTCGTCGATGACTTTGCCTTTGACAAACGAGCCGGGTACCAGATGAGGATCGACATTCCAGCGTTGTCCGAATTGCAGATTGACCTTTGTCGAATTGGTGCCACAACCATTACAAAAACTTCGTTTGAATCCGGACTTGAAGTAGTCCATCACATACGACGAGGTGATAAGCCCCGGACTTTTCAGCCGCAGAAAATCCTGCATATCACCTGTATTAAATTGCTTGGTAAATAATCCATTCTGGTCCGTTTTATAAATGGCCAGACGATAGTCACCATTCTCATGATGGACATTCATGAGCAGGGTGGTGTTGGGAAGATTATAGGGGACATTGTTGTAAATCGAACGGCTGTTGGCGACGATCTTCGGCAGCAGCGGTACCATTTTTATTTCAAACTCAATCAAAGGCGGGGTATAATTGGCACTCCGGGGAGCACAGTCATTTCCCGGGCACATCATAGGGAGTCTTGCCGGGCAGGGAGCCACTTGTCTCTGATACTCCGGATGATAGTTCAGATCACCGGTTGTCGGAGGCATCTTGGTTTCGACATAATAGACATCCGAGGGCCACATATTGCCACCCAGCTCACTACATCCGCCAGCACCGTCATGTTTGACAAGCCGTCGGAAAGTGACGTTTCCACTTGCATCTGAAATCGCGGAGTCAGCCGTCATGACATTTTTTACCGGACTCCCAATCAGCAGGTGACCATATTGTTCGATTTTGATTTCATCTTTGGGATAGCTGGCGGGATGCTGGTCATACAGCAATTTGGCGCGTCCGATTTTGACAATCGCACCATATATGGGACCATGCGGACCTGCATATTGATCCGCTTTGTCCGTGGCTCTGACTTTGACTCGCATATTATAGCTCTGGACGGTCACCACCTGAGTTGGTACTTCCAGCGACTGACCCGGCTGCAGAAACATGACGACATCCGGATGGCAATACCATTTTTCTTCTACCTCCATGGTGATCACCCGGTAGAAACCATACCCGGAAGCACTGGCCGGAAATTCGCCACCACCCCACTGGACATCTACCGGGCCTGCATGCAGCATACCAAAGGTCTCGTCTGCGAAAAAACTCACACTGTAGTTGCCTTCATTGTTCGTCGTCGTGACAGCCAGGACTTGTGTCGCTTGTGGAAAAGTTAGCATCTCCGGGAGTCCGGCACCGGTCACCCGGATAGGATACCCCATGCCGTATACAAATTCCAGATCTTCAGGATGCTCTATGTTGAGCTTTTTCCCTACGGCATAGCGGGCTGTAAATCGTACGCGGGCCTGCTTGAGGGGCTTACCCCCCAGGCTGTTATAGCCGGCAGGTAGGATGTACTGTGGCGGCGGCGGTTGCTGATAGATACCATTGTTAAACATGGCGGGTCCCATGCCGCTCATACCTATCTGAGAACCGATAGAAAGCCCGCCCTGGTTGACTCCCGCGTATCCCTGATTCTGCAAAGATTGTCCGGGCAGCAGGTTCATGATAGAAAGGTTGCCCAATAAGCCACCTTGGATATTGATATTGGTACCATCACCATAAAATCGATACCTCAACTTGCCTTCCAGCTTGCTCAACGGAAGCATTTGAAATCCACCCGGACCCACTTCTGTCGCGACAATGCCAATACCGGTAGAAGGACCGATCGGACCCATATCGTATCCCGCTTTTACATGCATGAGGCAGATCTCACTCCGTCCCTGGTTTTCAAAAATAGCAGATCCACGTGCATCCTTGGCGACCACGCATATCGCATAGCTGCTTCCTTTTTTCAGCGGCGGATCACCGGGCAGAAACTGATAAAATGTTTGCCGCAGATTCTCCACCACAAACGGATTGCCTCCGCGGTACAGGATACTTTGCTCCATAACCTCGGCCGGATTTAAGGCAGCGCTTGTTAATTCCACTACAAACAGATCATACCGGATATCCGGCAGCGTCTGCAATATGATGGCCGGCGTCCAGGTGATGAGCGGAAAATCCTGATGAATGGTGTCATCGCATATCGGAAGTAAAAGCTGTGGAGGAGAGCCCAGTGTGACGACAAAAAATGAACATCCGATCGGCTCATCCGGTGACAAAGGTTGCTCCGTGCGAAAGTCAAACGCCCGGACACAGATCTGGTAATCTCCTTCCGGAAGTAATCCAGTAGCCTGGATGATCCGCTTTTCGCGTAATGGTACATTGTCCTCCAGTTGATTGGCTTCTATAAATGCCCAGTCCTCGCCGCGGGCAAAGAGCGTTTTGGTTTCATTCGGACCCATCACAATCGGAACGGCAGGGCGGTATTCCTCCTTCGTTCGGAAATAATAACCTGGCTGGCTAAGTTGCTGAATACTACCACGCAAAAAGATCTCCCGTGTCTGGCCCGTTTGATTGGTGATGATCAGTACCCGATTGGTCTGATTGCCGATGTAATCACTCAGGTACGGACTGCCCAGATTGGGAATTTGCAGACTGACCTGGATCTGGCCGGTCGTCACCTGGCTGCAAAGGAAGGCCGCAAGGAATACAGTGATGTGGAGGATCTGTTTCATATCAACAGGGCATTTAAAAATGAAGCTGTGAAGAAAGAGTTATAAGTGATTCATTGAAGGGTTGTCCCGGGATTTGACCACTACCCGCAGAGGTCACGTAGCGGATGTTGGCCTGCGTACTCCATTGAGCATTGACCCGATAGGTTACACCTGCATCAATAGAAGTGGTGGCACCGCCTTCGAGCTCGGCATACGACGTATTGAAGATGCGAAGGCCGGCCTGTGTATTGAGTTTTCCTTTTGAAAAACCTTTGGATGCCGTGATTCCACCGCCAATGGAGCTGAGCGTTCCATTGATCTGTTTATTCCACAACCCCTGGCCCACAACGGAAAAGCTAAGCTGTTCGGTCGGCAGTGTTATGGTGTAAATGCCGGTCGTATTAATCGCTTTCATTTCAATGACGGCAGCCGATCCGGCTTCTCGTGGGGCGAGATTTTGCGTATTAAACTGTAGTGTGACCGATTGAGGCCTTGAAGAAGGGATCTGATAATTGGCCGATATCTGCCAGGACTGCAGCACCTGGTCGATCCGGATACTGTCGGACAAGCCCATGAGTGTCGGACGCTGCGTGATACCGAAATTGGAGAACAAGACATCCGATCGAAGTCGTCTGGTGATCTGGGCACCGGCATACAGAGAGGCGATCACCCTGCGGGTGGTATGTTGTCGCTGTTCTCCCAGATTATTTCGCTGGATACCTATATTACCCCGGAGTTGGAGACGTTTTTTCCACAAACCTGTACCGACCTGCAATGCATATTCTTCCAGGTCGGTTTGAAAGTAATATGCGCCCATCGTTTTGAAATCACGGGAGATTCGACGATAACGAATAGATGATTTTACATTTTTACCATCAAGACCCAGACGCGAGTTGGCCGCATAGGTAAGCTGGCTGGTCAGTTTTGGATCAAACCAACGATACAGGAACAGTGGGATATCATTGGTATCCAGTGGCTCTGCCTGATCATTTCGGGTATAGAAACTCAGCGCCGCGTCCGACTCCCAGTAGAGACCCGATTTGCCGGAAAAACGATGACGGAATCCCATCGCCTGGTTTCGCTCGGGTGCAAGCGTTTCCAGCGACAAAGGCAAGTTGAGCGAATTGGTATCATCAGCAGCTCTCATATATACCAGGTCGAAGAAATTTTTGTCTTTGCCGATACCCACTTTGACTGCATATCCTTTTCGAGCGAATGCGCCATTGGGGACGCCGGACAAGTATCCCTGAGGTGTAGCTTGTACGACGGAATCCTGTTCGACCGGTTTTTGAAAACGACCATAGACAAACCCAAGCCGCAAGCGTCCGGGATTCATCTCCGCACCGGCACCCAGAAAGCGACGACCCGCCAGCGTATAGTCCGAAAAACGGACCGAACTGTATCCCAAATGTCCGGTGATCCACTTGTACCGAGGAGAGATACCAAACTGATTGAAGGGCTGCTGAAATCCCAATTGTTGATTGGAGACATAAAAGGAAAACGGCATGCTCATCCCATACAGATGCAGCACAGGGGTTCCGGACAGACTCCAGTTGAAAGGCTGCCGGCGGTAAGGAATTTCACTGACAGAGTAAAAGCTGGTTTGGACAGCAATGCCGGAACTCAGCCGAACAGGATTTTTCATATCCAAATTTGCCAGATCCTGCGCCGCCAGCGTACTGAAAAGGAAAATGCACATTGACATCAGGCAGGATCGGATCTGCCGATGAAGTGAGGAGCATACAAGTTGGTTGATCATGTTATTCCTGAGTGCGGTTACACTTGAGTTCAAACGTAATGAAAACTTTGCCGTCATTCATGAGCCCGGATCCATGGCTTGCAAATGCTGGCCCCTGTAGTGCGGTGTCGTACATGAATCAGGTAAAGCCCCGGCGTCCAACCGAGGACACCAGCATATCTCAGAGGTGTATGTTGCGACCAAACCTGCTGCCAAAGTACAATACCATCAGGTGTGTACACCGACACATCCCAGCCTGGTGTAAGACTTTCGGGAAATGATATTTCCATAAAATGGATACCCGGATTGGGGAAGACCGACAGTTGTGAAAGAAGTCCGGCATCAAGTGTGGAGGATACAAAATCAACGTCGACGCTGTAGTAGGCTTCACAGTCATTGGCATCCGTGATCGTCAAAAAGTAAGTCCCTTCGCTCAGTCCGACCGCATGTTGAGCCGTACTGACATATTGGTTAGGCCCTTCCCACAAATAGCTATACGGTGGTGTGCCACCAGTGACTTCAATGATGATCAGTCCGCTTTCTGAAGGGGTTTCAGGCTCCACGACTACGATCTCCATCTGTATAGGCTGCGGAGCAATCAATTCAAAAAACGTCGGCTCTGTTGCGCAATTATTGGCATCCGTAACCTGGAGCTGGTATTGTCCCGGACCGAGTCCGGTGACCGGCAGATTGGTAGGATTGCCATTGAGCTCGACCAGATAAGGCATAGTGCCACCAGAGACCACCATGTTCAATTGACCATCCGACAGATCATGACAGGAGGGCGAAATAGCTGAACCGGAAAGGGTGAGGAGGTTGGGCTGAACGAGTTGATGTTGTAGCACGATCACCTGGCCTGCCGCATCCGATATCGTGACGCTATACAAGCCGGCAGCTAACCCATTATTGAAGTTGTCCGTTTCACCATTGGACCAAAGGATTTGCACAGGCGCCAGACCTCCGCTGAAAGTAACTTCCAGACTTCCTGTCTCATCACCAAAGCAAAGTGGAGCGCTCTGTTCGATGATGTCTGCCACCAATGCCGGAACGATCGTGGTCGCTTTCGAACCGAGGATAGTCGAATCCAGCCGTTGACCCCCTGCGGCCAGGTAGTTGCCATTTCCTAACAGCGCAGCGTACCAGCTCATTACCGAAGTAGGTTGGCTGACATTGGCAGGGGTCCAGTTAAAATGAAATCGGACCGTATCCCAAACCGAGCCCTGGAAGAAGAAAATACCGGGTTGATGCTGGACGTATTGGCGGTTGCCAAATGACTGTACACTCACGTTGGGATCCGAGTCCGATAATTGGCCATTGGAGGTGCCGTTACCATTGAGAATCGTCATTTGAAATCCGGCATTTTGGCCGACCATATTGTCGGTATAGACGATCATGCTCATGGGGTAGGATTGCCCCCCTACCACATACGCCGGCATGCCACGCAGTTCGGCACCTCCGGACATTGTCGGGGGTGGGTTGTTGTGACAGGAATTACAGGCGGTTTCACCGGGAGCACCAGTATAACCCTGAGTAAGTTGCAAGAAATGCCCCACAGAGAGTATGGTAGCCATCATGACGGTCAGGACCATGAGCAGCGGAGAAGTACTTTTTTTCATTTGAGGTATGTTTGAGTGAACAAATGTCAGCGTAATCGAAATCATCGGCCAGGCCGATGGCGTAGATGACAGAATATATGAGTAATGGCCGGGTCAGATGAGCCGGCGATGTTCAGAGAATGACCCCAGTATCGGAGTGAGCTTGCCGTAATATCCGGATGAGATGATCTAAGTTACATCTAATTTTAGAATATGGAGGTTACTTTTTAAGAATGATTTTAGAAAGCGGTGGGGGCTGTTTAGGCAAAGGTCAGCTACCCTGCTGTCAGGGATGTGGAATCCGCTTGCCAAGCCGGCTGGTATCCGTCGAAAACTCTACCTTTAACCTCCCGCTATACGCATGAGCCAGTACATTGTATCCGCCCGAAAATACAGACCCGCCACTTTTGCCGGTGTCGTAGGTCAGCATCATGTGACTGACACGCTGACTCATTCGCTATTGTCTCAGCAGGTGGCACACGCCTATCTTTTTTGCGGCCCCCGCGGAGTCGGCAAGACCACCGTGGCCCGTATCCTGGCCCGGGCAGTCAATTGTGAAAATCTGTCCCCGGAGGGAGAGTCCTGCGGCGCCTGCGCATCGTGCCAGTCATTCGATATCAATAGTTCGTTCAACATTTTTGAGTTAGATGGCGCGTCAAACAATTCAGTTGATGACATCCGGGCGCTCGTGGAACAGGTGCGCATTCCTCCCTCTATAGGCAAATACAAAGTGTATATCATCGACGAGGTACACATGCTGACAGCCTCCGCCTTCAATGCATTTCTCAAAACCCTTGAAGAGCCACCCCCTTACGTCAAGTTTATCCTGGCCACTACTGAAAAACATAAGATCCTGCCCACGATTTTATCGAGGTGTCAGTCCTTTGATTTTCGGCGGATTCCGGTCCCAGAAATTGCAGCTCATTTGCGATCTATCTGTACAACAGAATCAATTCAAGCCGAAGATGAAGCCCTGGTGATCATCAGCCAAAAAGGGGATGGATCGCTGCGAGATGCACTGTCCATCTTTGATCGGATCGCCAGCCAGTCAAAAGGCAATATCACCTATGCCGGTGTGCTGGAGAGCCTCCAGTTGCTGGACTATGATTACTTTTTTAAAATGACAGATGCGCTGATGCGCGAGGATGTGACCGTGATGTTTCTAACCCTGGCGGATATTCAGCGGCGGGGGTTTGACGGTGAGGCATTTCTTTCCGGCTTTTCGGAGCATCTGCGGGATGTGTTATTGTGTAAGGATACGGCTACCGCTACACTTCTTACGCATGGCGATAAGATCAGACACCGGTATCTACAGCAGGCGGAGGCCATTCGTAAGTCATCGCTCATCACTTATCTGGATCTGGCCAATCAATGTGAGCTCCACTACATTCGGGCCCTCAACAAATGGCTGCACATCGAAATGGCCCTCATCCGGATGTGTTATGCTCACCGGCGAGTGGAAACGGAATCAGAGATGACTACAGCGAGCCCCGAAAAAAAAAAGTCTGAGCTAAAATCCGATAAGGGTCAGCCACCAGGTCAACCTCCATCAGGATCAACCAGGACATCCCTTTCGCAGACAGATACTGCGAGTACCATACAAACGCGAACCGAAACATCCCCGGGCGCAGTAGAAAATGAAGGACTGGCCAACGGCAGTCAGTCTTTCGTTCCTGTAGTCAGTGCGGATCCGGAGACTTCCGGCATACCCTCCCTGAAAGGGCTCGGTGCTTTGCGGAAGAAGGCAGAAATATTACATGAAGAGGAGAAGCATAAAGTCCCGGAACTCACATTACCTCCGGTTCTTGATTTCTGGAGAGAATTTGCAGAAAAGCATTCTTCCCAATCCCTGCGGCAAACTATGAATGAGGCTTTGATTGAGATCAAAGACGGCACAATCATCCTGGTCCGCACCGGCAACCAGACCGGAAAAAATCGTCTGACTGCCGAGTCCAATCTGCTGGAAGGACTCCGCAGTCTGGCCCGCATTCCGGACCTCCAGATCGTCATCGACATCGATCCTGACCTGGACAAAAGTAAGGAGCTCGTCAAGCCCAAAAAACTGTTGTCCAACCGGGAGAAATTTGAGATCCTCGCTATTAAAAATCCGTTGATTTTTGAGCTCCGGGATAAGTTGGACCTGATCCCGGATCAGGATGAGTGATGTTACTTTTCTCTGGGAAAAGTAATTCAACTTCGATTTGCTAGCGCGCTTCCCTATGCTACAAAATGAGATGCCAGTCGAAGTTCAGCGAAGATTCCGACCGCTAGGCGGAAAGCATGAGATGCCAGATATCAGAGCAGCAGATACCAGATGCCAGACTAGAGGATGCCTGATGGCACAGATTCCAGAGTAAGAAATGCTTTTTTTAAGATGCCCAGTCGAAGCACAGCAAAGATTCCGACCGCAAGGCGGAAAGCATCAGATGCCAGTCGAAGCGCAGCGGAGATTCCGACCGCTAGGCGGAAAGCCAGACATGAGTTGTCGGAGCAGGAGGCAAAGTTGCAAACTTCGCATAAGTAGGGTCTTACCCTAATCGATTGGGTTAACATTTCAAATAAACACTACACCCTAAACTTCTCATCCCATCAACCTCTCAACCTCTCAACCACTCACCACTCACCACGGTTGCTGAGCTGTAGCACGAGGATGTGTCAAGCGGGTCGAAGCACCCCCCTCACCCCTCACCCCTCGCCACTCACTACTCACTACTCACTACTCACTACTCACTACTCACTACTCACTACTCACCCCTCACCACTCAATTCATCCTCAACCGCACCTTCCCTTCCGTCAGCGTAATCGTATCGGTTTCTTTTTGCTTTTTATAGCCATTGCCTTCCGGATCGATATTTTGATCATACCCGCTGGCGCCGGTGACGGCTTTGTCCTGCATTTTTCCTGCGAGGCGATCGAGACCGCCAAAGACGGTGGCTGTCCCTTTTTCCTTCCAGAAGGAGCCGTCTAAGGTCGCGTTGAAGGTGAGTTCCAGATAACCGTCTTCGCCATACACGGCATCGATGTATTCGCCTTTGAACCGCGACTCGCCAACGTGGTATTCCATGCGGGGGGATTTGGTTTCTTCGACATACTTCACATAGGCGATGCCTTTGTAATGGCCGGTCATGTATTCATTGGTGATGGCTTTGTCCTTGTCGTTGTCATCTTCACCGATGATGAGGTATTTGCCGGATTCGGCGATTTCGCGTCCGTCAAAAGAGCCCAGCCAGAACCGGAGTGATTTGTCCGGGCCGACCTGATTGCCGGTGATATAGCCGTAGTGCCCGATCTTGATCCGGCGGGGTTCGGTTTCGTATGCTGTGCCATTGATCAGGACGGACATGGTATTGGGATTTCCTTCCTGCGCGGTGAGTGACAGGGCGCTGCAACTCAGGGCCACGAAGAGGATCAGATGTTTCATAACAGATGTATTTAAGTATAAAAGAGAATACAAATTTAGGCTTTTGTCAGGCCAAGCCTTACTTTTTTTGGTTCTTTGCACGAATGTATAGCCTACTGAAAATAATACTGTTTCGCCTGGATCCGGAGCGGGCCCATCATATTACGATGTGGTGGTTTCGGCTCATTCTGGCTTTACCGGGAAAGCGGGCGGTATTCCGTCTGATCTATAGGTGCAGACGGCCGAAGTTGAGTCGAAAGGTGGCGGGGATGAACTTTTCTCATCCGGTGGGTCTGGCGGCGGGCTTTGACAAGAATGGGCTCTATCTCCATGCGATGGCGGTCTTGGGCTTCAGTCATATTGAAGTGGGAACGATCACCCCTCGTCCTCAGGGGGGTAATCCCAAGCCCCGGCTCTTCAGGCTGGTGCGCTCCAGGGCACTGATCAACCGGATGGGCTTTAACAATGATGGGGTGGAGGTGCTGGCAAAGCGGCTGGCGCGCAAGCGACCGTCGGGGCTTATCGTCGGGGCCAATATTGGAAAAAACAAAGACACTCCTAATGAGCGGGCGACGGACGATTATCTGGCCTGTTTTACGCGCCTCTATGATCTGGTAGATTACTTTACCGTCAATGTCTCGTCCCCCAACACAACTGATCTGCGGGCATTGCAGGAAAAGAAGCCACTGACCCATCTGCTGACCACCCTGCAGGCCCATAATGTGAAAGGGAAGCCGGTCTTCCTGAAGATCGCGCCGGATCTGTCCTTTGCGCACTTGGACGAGATCGTGGAGATCATCCTGGTGACCGGTACGGCCGGTATCATAGCAACCAATACGACCACTACCCGGACTGCTTTGAAGGAGTCAGCGCAGGAGGTTGAGGCTATCGGTGCGGGTGGATTGAGTGGAGCGCCGATCCTGTCGTTGTCGACAGAGATCGTGCGGTATCTGCGGCATGCGGGACAGGGTCGGTTTGCGATCATCGGTGCGGGGGGGATCGAGGATGCGGCGTCTGCGCAGGCGCATCTTGATGCGGGTGCGGATCTGGTGCAGGTCTATTCCGGGTTGATCTATACGGGTCCTGGCCTGGTGAAGGGGATATTGAGGGGGATCCGGTTGGGTGAGGGATGAGGTGGAGAATGGATAAATGCTGGGCAAGTAGTTTGCTCCTGCCACCAATGAAATTCCATTTTTGGAGGTGTAGCAAAGTGGATATTTGGCCAAAAGGCTCATTTTTGTAATAATGGTGATAGAGCGGTTCAGGGAGCACTGTAGGGGGATTTTTTCGATCGGACAAATTTCGATGACAGGGCGTTGTATGGAGATATTTCGGATAGTTGAATTTGGGGTATTGCACGAATCGGTTTTATGGACTGTACAAAAGAGGAGAAGAGGTTATCTTTGTTGCGATGGAACTTGCATCCAACTTCGGAATGTTCAGTTCTGTGGATTTAAGAACATGAACTGTATGAAAGATTGGAGGAACCATATTGAGTCAGTGCCTGGTGTCTTGTACGGCAAGCCTGTAATTAAAAACACACGTGTGCCTGTTGACCTGCTCTTGGAAAAACTTTCGGACGGTGAAACAATAGAGGATTTGTTACTCGCCTACCCTCGGCTTCAGAAGGAGGACGTTTTTGCTGCGCTCGCTTTTGCGGCAGAAACCATCAAAAGTGAAGTGGTTCATTCGCTTGCATCCTAGCGGAATGGGAAAAGTACTGGCTGACGAAAGCGTGGATTTCCGGATTGTGAGCTATTTGCGGGAGAACGGATATGAAATTGTTGCCATTGTGGAGATTCATCCAAGCATGAGCGATGCTGACGTGCTAAGCCTTGCCAACGAAACAGATCTTGTCCTTCTCACAGAAGATAAGGACTTTGGAGAATTGTCCTACCGCTTAAGAAGGCCAAACCCTGGGATTCTTCTTGTACGGATGTCAGGTGTTCCTATCGAAGAAAAGATCGAAAAGATATATCACGTTATGAAAAGTTACTTTTCGGAATTGAAGGGTAAGTTCACAGTGGTTTCAAAAGACAAAGTGAGGATCAAGGACCATAAGTAGAACCCACTATGCTTGCTGGATTACTGCAGTGGGATCCTTTCAATACGAATTTTTTGGATGTTAGGGCGTGGTATGGAGAGGAATAGGATGGTGGGGGTGGGTTATTGCACAAACTCACGTTTTGCGACACTTTAAAATGGTACAAAATTGAAAAGACTATCAGTTATACTTGGATTGACATTTTTAATGGCTTGTAGTGTTTTTAAGAATGAAAAGAGGAGAGCTATTGAAGTTTGTCAGAAAGCAAAAGTGCAACTTGAAACAGGTGATGTCTTTTCAGATCTTTTACTTGTAACCTTCGGTAGTGTAGCGGGACTCAGTAAAAGTTCGACTTGGCTTGACTTCGCCAATTTAATAGCAAAAGAGGAGCCTAATAAAAGATATGACTGGACGGCAGAAGCATCTAAAGATGAAGATATCTACATAGTCTCCCTCGCTGATGAAAATAACTGGGGACTTAGGTGGGAAGTTGACATAGAGCAACAGATTGTAAAGCTTATCAACCAGAATGGATATTTAAGTAGGAAATACGGTATGTCTCGATTGGACTCAGATGGGGTTTTTGAGGTAACCAACATTACTATTGACACTATTAAACTTGTCAATCAGCAAAATTATTATTCGAAAGATAATTCCAAAAATATTATTTATGTCTTAAAAGCAAGCGTATTGAATAAAGCGGGAAAAACTTGGACAGAAGGTCATATATCGGGGAATTTAAAGGTGGTGTTCAAAGAAAAGACAGTAGATGGAATTAGCAAATGGGACAGTGGGTTCAAAACTAAAATTTCCAAATCGAATCCTTGGGCTCACAACACTGAAAGGGATTTTTTCTTACAGACCACTGGAATAGAAGCAATTTATTTAGAGTATGACCCCGAGTATGTATTTTTTGAGGTTAATCTGAAAACAGAAGATCCTATCGGCTTTGTGTATGACAAAAATATAGCTGAGTATGATTTGAAGGACAAATGGAGAAACTTGAGGAATTAAGATTCAGTATAGATATTGAAAGAATCATCTTTAAAAGTTCAACACTGAAAGCGTCGCACCACGGCAAAGATTATCGGTAGTTATCCAGCCGACCGTTTGTCCGGACTTCAGACTGTACACTACCCCCCATTTTTAACATTATTTACCCCATTTCTTCTTATAGATCAAAGTCGTTTTCACTATATCCCGGATAATCTGCCATCATGAAGCATATACAGGTTTTTAGTCTACACCAAGCGTATTGTTTTCTTCATGTATCGAAGAATTGATCCCGGTTGCCGCCGAAGTCGGGATCATTAATAGCCTGGTGGATGCACCACGAGTGAATGTCTATTCCAGCGTACTTGTCACTACTGCCGGGATACTGACCACCCTATCAGATGCATCTCTGGCAGGCAGCTCATCATAGGCATATCAGAATTTGGCCCACTGGCCATAAACCGGCCAGAAGTTCCGGGACAATCCGGGGTTAGTAACGATTGTAGCGTCTGCAAGCATAGATTTTTTTATACTTTAGTGATGAGAACAGGCAGATCAGGATCGCTTTCGCCAAGGCTATGTCGACTTAAGAAGGATGAAGACATTTACGCACAGTCTCCGTTGACATGGCTTTGCATAAATGTGGGAAGGTTGGACAGAGACATACGGGTCTGATCCGATTCTGTCCTAAACGATGAAACGTTGATACAACAGAAAAGAGTACAATACTAACTTGTCAATTGAGGTAATTATGAGAAATCTAAAATTTCAATTGCTGATCACGACGCTATCCTTGCTGTTGTTTTCTTGTAAGGATGAGGGTGTATTTCCTGTTTCACCCTGTGATGAAGTTTTGGAAGGTTGGTCGATATCTTCTGGCAGTTTCCCCAAGGTACAAAGGCAGAATGATTTATTTTTTCCAAAGGATCAAATCGGATTTTCAGTTGGAAATCGCGGGACCATATTGAAAACTATTAACGGAGGACAGGACTGGAAATTCTTGGAGTATTACTATAATGACAGTGGCTTCAATGAAAATGCCTTGACGAAAGCCAACTTAAGCACATGCTATTTTTTGACGGAGTTGGTTGGTTTTGTCGGGGGTGAAGGAGAGATAGACTACTTCGCTAAAACCCACACGGATGCCGTATTTTTGAAAACCACGGATGGAGGTAATAATTGGGTTAAGACATATCTGGAAGATGTACATTCAATTTATGATTTGATTTTCTTTACTGAGAGCCATGGAATCGGGTTGTTTAAAGTCCCCAATCCGGATCATAATTTGAAGTTCCAGATCAGGACTACACATGATGGAGGTAATGAATGGACTGAGATTCAATTGCCAGGGGTAAAATTGGCTTCATATCAATTTATTGCAACAACATCACGTATTCTGGTCAAAGCAAAGGATAATCTGGACAAGGCGATTTTAATGAGCTCAAGCGATAATGGCCGAACCTGGTTTTCACAACCTCTGCCGCAAGGGCCATGCGGTAGACTCTATTTTATAAATGATGATATAGGCTTTGCTAATTGCGTTCCAGATAAATATCCGAATGGAATTTATCAAACCAGAGACGGAGGGCATTCCTGGGAAGAGATTGATTTTCCGCAAAGCCATTACTCAATAGTGCATTTCAATACGTCAGAAGAAGGTTTTATTATTAATCCGGTTTATGAAGAAGTGGAAGATCAATTCGAACCCTATTCAGTTCTTAGCTTTTATGAAGTCTTCCAAACTTTCGATGGCGGTAAGGAATGGAGAAAAAGTGTAGCAAGCAAAGATTGTCGTTTTTCGGGTTTACAATATTCTCCTTCCAATACTATAGTATACAGTTTGGGAAATGCCATATACAAATTTGAGAAAAGGTAAGAACAGCAGGCATTTTATTCCTAATGAGTTCCAAATCGTTTTCATTGTATGTTTGATAAACCACCGATAAAAAATTTAGGCAGGGTCTAAACTGCCACCAAGCCGTATTGTTTCCTTCCTATATCGAAGAATTGATCCGGGTTGCCCCTGGAGTTCGGGTCCATGATATTCCGATGGGTGACCTGCAGGAAGAAAAATTTGGTTTACAGTCAGCAGAGATTTTGATAAAGGGCCAAAGATTCAGTCTGAGCATCAGCCCACTTTTGAAAGCTCCAGGCAGATCATAGGGGGTATAGCGAAGGTCTCTGGAGAATCTGGCAATATTTACTCACAGACAATGGGTCTGTCCATGTTGTTCTTTTACCTCAGTATTGTGGGCTACAGGATTCACGTAACCATTGTCAAGGACTATGTCAACCCAAGATGAAGTGAGGGACTTGCATCCGGTTCCTGATCATAAGAACCAAGGGTAGTTGGACGTGAGATTCGGTTGACCGACCCGATGATTATCAAGAAAATTAATCGCTTTGCGAGCGAGTTTTGATCGAATGGCTTAGCTTGCTGCCACAAACAACATAAAGTTTACACCATTTTTGTTTGTTGAGCAAGAGAAATAGGTAGAAAGGAATGGCTTCGATCGGCAGAAATAGTATTTCCTTGTGTATTACACTCGGGTTTCTCCTTGGAGTATATCCGCAGATTTTGGCCCAACGCCTGCCAGCCCCGGATGCCCTGACCGTGGACGACGGCCTATGCTTCCGTCACGTCAATTCCATTACCCAGGATAAAAACGGTCTGATGTGGTTTGGCACTGCCAATGGCCTCAGCCGTTATGACGGCTACCGTTTTGTCAACTTCGGAAAGGAAACGTCGATAGATAAATATTTTCCGGCGCTCGACTTTGCGCCGGACGGAGCCCTCTTCCGCAACGACTCCATACTGTGGATGATTGCCGATTTCCAGATTTATGGGATGAATATCCGCAACTTCGGAACTCATAAGGTACGTGGGATCGAAGGCAGGGCGCTTAAAATGAAGCCTGGCAAAAACAACGATATTTGGTTGATTTCTGACAACGACAGGTCGCAATTTCTTTGGCGGTTTACCGAACAGAAAGGCTTCGAAAAAATAAGCACTGCGCCTCACTTTCGATTGGACTTATCCACCATTCAAATTGATACATCCGGTGGAGTCTGGTGGTCCACGACCGCAAAGGGTTTGCAACAGTTCAGCCCGGTTGGAGATTGGATAGGCGAGGTCAAAATAGATAGCTTCATTTGGTCGGGCAATACCTTGTACCACAATGAATTTTTCATTGACACCCGTAATCGGTTTTTTGTTTTTTCAAGGAATAAGCCGGACGACCATGAGATTTGGCAATATTTCCCCGAAAGCGGCATGAAAGAAGTGCTCGTGGGCGGTATGAAAGAGTTCACGTGTACGGCTGCCGAGGACAGCTGGGGGAATATCTGGCTTACAAAGGAATCCGGCATTATACAGTTACAGCCGGATGGAACCATTCACGACTATACGGAGCCAGCTCGTCAAGCGCTTGATTTCAGCAATATTCTCTCCATCTTCGAAGACCACACCAATACCGTATGGATTGGTACGGATGGCGGTTTGTTGAAGCTGCCCGTGCGCATGCAGTTTTTTGATACCTATTTTTATAAGAAAAATATAGGCTGGGGCAATGCTATGCGAGGTATTTGCGAAGGCCCGGAAGGCAACATATTTTTCTTCAGTGAATCGGGTGATGCTGGTCTTCATCGTCTGGATCAAAATGGTGGCCGGGTGGAAAGACTCCTCTTGGGGATGAATAAAGCGGACAACCAGAACACTTTGCAACTGGCTAAGTACCTGGTATTCGATCAAGAACGGAATTGCCTTTGGACGATGACCTATAAGTTGCTGAAAATTGATCTGACAACCCAAAAAGTCGAACCGCATCCTTCCATTTCTTTTGACCGTGAATACAGCACTTTTAACCCGCTGGCGCTCATGCCGGATGGCCGGCTGTTAGTGGGTAATACCCTCGATAAGTTGTGCCTTTACGATCCCGATTCCGGCCGGGTAAAAAATCTGTTCGAGAACAAATCCGAGGCCTATTTCCGCATTTATCCAAAGATCCTACTTGCACATGGAAACGATAGTTTTTGGGTAGGAACGCACGACAGAGGGCTATACCTGTTCAATGTGAATGGAGATTTGTTGCAGCATTTTCATACAGAATCTCAACCCGCCCTCAGCAGCAACCATGTGATCTGCCTATACCCCGACGAATATCGTCAGATACTTTGGGCCGGCACCTTAGGAGGTGGCCTGTGCCGTATTGATTTGGCTGCCGGACATGTGCGGGTATTTAACCAACAAAACGGACTGCCCGACAACAATGTGGCGAGCATACTTGGCGATGGGGACAACCTCTGGATCGGCACCTACAACGGGCTTTCCTGTTTCATTACAAAAGAAGAGAACTTCCGTAATTTTTTTGTGGAAGACGGCTTGACTCATAATGAGTTCAATTATTCCAGCGCTTTCAGACGTGCCGACGGTCGAATGTACTTTGGTGGTTTGAACGGCATCAACGCCTTTCATCCAAACGATTTGTTGCAACAGGAGCCCAACCCTCCACTGGTACTGACTCGTTTTTCCCAATACGACCAGCGCCTCGACAGTCTTTTTGATTTTACGTTACCTGTCAATCCTGACCAGGTCATCAAGATTTTGCCCGACATCAGCTTTTTTACTCTTGAATGGACTTTACCGAACTATTTCAACCCGGATAAAAACCAATATTTCATCTGGATGGAAGGACTGGAAGAAGGTTGGACCTTTTTGGGGAATATGCCCAGCATTCGCTTCAACAAATTACCGCCTGGTAAATATACCTTGAACTTGAAAGGAAAAGACAGCCGGGGAAACTGGAGTGAAAGACCCATAGAGCTACACATCCATGTCGTCTCACCCTGGTGGAAAAGATGGTGGGCATTTGGCCTTTATTTTATTGCAGTGGCTACTGTTGCTGCACTCATTAGAGACCGGGAATTGAGCCGTTTACGCCTCCAAAGCACACTTGAAAAGGAACAAGTAGAAGCCCAAAAACTGGCCGAACTCGAACAGGCCAAGTCCCGTTTTTTCTCCAACCTCTCGCACGAGTTTCGCACGCCGCTGACAGTCATCCTCGGCATGTCAGAGGAAATCAAAGAGCCGAACACCGCCAAACATCTCATCCAACGAAGCGGTCGCAACCTGCTTCGCCTTGTCAACCAAATGCTTGATTTCAGTAAGCTGGAGGCCGGCAAACTCATCCTTCAAGTCCAATCGGGCGACCTGGTGGCCTACTTGCATTATTTGCTCGAAAGCTTCCACTCACTGGCTGCCCATAAAAACGTGCAACTCGTCTTCGAACCCGTTATAGAGCAATTGGAAATGGATTTCGACGAAGAAAAAATCCAGCACATCGTGTCCAATCTGCTGTCGAACGCCATCAAATTCACCCCGCGCGAAGGGCGGGTAGTGCTATCCCTTTCCATTGAAGAACAGATGGTATGCATACAGGTCAGGGATACAGGCATCGGCATCCCGGCAGAAGCGCTAACCCGCATTTACGATCGCTATTTCCAGGTAGGCGACCCGATGAGCAAGGGAGAACCCGGCTCGGGCATTGGGCTGGCATTTACTAAAGAGTTAGTAGAGCTGATGGACGGGAAAATAGAGGTAGAGAGCACGGTGGATACGGGCACGGTTTTCCGGGTAATACTCCCGATGACAATAACGGGTGATTCGGGCCTTGCGGATGCAACGCTGCAACAATCGGCGCCTATTGACAACAAGGTGGAAGCGGTGGGACTGCCCAGCCAAAGCGCCAAATCAAACACCCGAAGTTCCTTGCTGCTTATCGAGGACAACCCGGAGGTGGTGGCCTACATCCGCTCCCTGCTGGATAAGGATTACGAAACCACCGTAGCCGAAAATGGAGAGATTGGCATCCAAAAAGCACTCGAGCAGATTCCTGACATCATCATCAGCGATGTGATGATGCCCGTCAAGGATGGTTTCGCAGTGACCGAGTTTTTGAAGAACGACGAGCGCACCAGCCATATCCCCATCGTTTTGCTCACCGCAAAAGCCGATGCCGAATCCCGCCTTATCGGGTTGACAAGAGGCGCCGACGCCTACCTCGCCAAGCCATTCGACAAAAAGGAACTCTTGATTCGATTGGAACAATTAATTGCGCTACGAAAAAAACTACTGGCCCGCTATGCGCAATTTGCCCCGCTCCAACAAACTGAAGATGTCGGGCTCCGTATCGAAGACGCGTTTTTGCAAAAAGTCAATGGTATCATCGAATCGCACCTGGAGGAAGCTGAATTCGGCGTCAATGAACTCTGCCGCGCGGTCGGCCTGAGCCGTCCCCAGCTTTTCCGAAAGCTGAAAGCACTGACCGATAAGTCCATTGTCGCCTACCTGCGTAGCGCCCGCCTCCATAAATCCAGGGAACTCCTCCAGACTGGCGAACACAATATCTCTGAAGTCGCTTTTCAAGTCGGCTTCAATGACCCGCTTTATTTTTCCCGGGCCTTCTCCCAGGAATTTGGTTTTCCGCCAACTACACTGCTTAAGTAACTGTTTTTCAGAGATAAATGGATTCGATGGAAATGGATGAACGCTTTGTCCATGTATTTGAACGCTTTGTCCATAGTCTGTTTTGCCGCTTGCGTCACCTTTGTCGCATCACGATCTATTACCACTAGTTTTTACCACAAGAGAATAGCTAACAGCAACATCCGATTTTTTACTGGCGCTTTTCCTGCACTGCTTTGGCTTGCAGCAGAAAACGCAGGATTATTCACCTAACAAAATACTAACTTCATGAAAAATTACGCAAACATCCCTTACGCTCCCGAGACCTCTGCTTTCCACAGGAAAGCATTTTGCCTACGCAACTTCAGTCTACCCAAGTTCTCTACAAGCGCTAAATTGTTTTTATCGCTCGTATTTCTTTTCGGAACGGCTATGAGTACTGTAAAAGCGGCTGAAGACACTTCACCTACTGGTTTCCCAGCAGGTGAAACTGACGATTGTTCAGTCGATGTGGTTGATGGTGCTTTGGCTATCCTCAATTGTGCGCCTGTAGCCGTAGCCATTGTAAATCCTGAATTCGAAATTCTTTACAAGGCCGGTTCGACCACGGTATTTTCGGCGCCTTTAACAAACGGACAGCATGTTAGTGGCCCTGACAACTTAAGCATGACTGGCCCAACGGTTACCTTTAGTGATAACACAACGGGCAGTTTGTTTAATATGGCAGGTTGGACGTTTAATACACTTATGGGTGTGACCAATTTCAATAGTCAATTCAATGAACACCGAGATATGGTCGTATGGATGAATGGCGCTTCTTTTGGAGGGGGTACAGGCGAAAAGACAATGACGCAAACATTGGATGAAAGCGTGCAGCAAAACTTCACTTATATTTTGACGGCGGATTTTGGTTGGAGAAATGACAACGCTCGTTCTTCCCCGCCAGTACTCAGATTGTATGCAGGCACTACACTGCTTACACCTGTTACTTCGGATGATCCTCCTTTGGTTAAGGGTGGTTTTGTAACGTACAGTCGTACTTACTATGTTGACGACCCAGGTATTTCAGGGTCTCTACGCATTGAGTTTGGTATGGCTGCCAATACAGATGGGCAGCAATTAAATACCGATCGGGTCACACTGACCAAGACTCCCGACGATTGCCAATGTGGCCCAGGCTATTTTGCAGTGACCGCCGATTTAAATGGGGAAACGGTGATCACGGGGTGCCAGCTTTGCCCGCCAGGTTTCTATTGCCCGGATGGCGTTGAGGCTTTCCCTTGCCCGGCAGGAACCTACATCAATGTCGAGGGAGCAGAGTTCTGTGTCCCCTGTGCTGCAGGGAGTGTCCAAGACCAGGAAGGCGCTTCTGAATGCGTACTTTGTCCAGCGGGCAAGTTCTCCTCCGAGACTGGAGCAATAGCCTGCCTGGATTGCCCGGAGGGTACTTTCTCAGATGTAGCAGGAGCGGCCTTCTGCCTGGACTGCCCATCAGGTACTTTTTCTGATATGACCGGTTCGGTGGAATGTATAAACTGTGATCCAGGCTTCAACAGCACTGAAGGTGCAGCATCTTGCTTCCCCGACACCGACGGTGACGGTATCGCCGACAACGATGACAACTGCCCTTACGATTTTAATCCGGATCAACTCGATGCGGATGGCGATGGCATCGGCGACGCCTGTGACAACTGCATCGAAACACCCAATCCTGATCAAGCCGACAGCGATGGCGACGGCATCGGCGATGTTTGCGATGCCTGCCCGAACATCCCGGATCCGAACTGCGCTTCCTGCGGCAACGGAAAATACCTGGTGTGCCATATCCCTACAGACAACCCGGACAATTCGCAGCAGCTCTGCCTGCCACTCAACGGAGCCAACGCGCACATCGGCAATCATGGCGGCTGCTACTTTGGGATTTGCAATTTCGGCTCAAACTCAATGGTCAGTAACAGAGGTATTCAACTGCATGAGGAGCACGAGTATGTAACATTGGACGGAAACAGCAACCCGATTGTGGAAACGCCTGGTGGGGCCACTTACTTCTTTGAGATCGCCCCCAACCCGACTTCAGGCTCGGTAAACATCCATCTGCACGGCCACGAAGCAGGCGCGCACCTCTACATGCGAGACCAATTGGGCCGCCTGGTGTGGAATCAGCCGCTCAACGCTGAAGAGAGCATGTTCAATATTTCGCTGGAAGGCAATCGATTTGCCAATGGGATCTATTTTGTGAGCATCCTCAACAATGGGGAGAGCATCACGAGACGATTGATGGTGCAGAAATAAGGAACAAACTCCCTTAGTCCTGATTTATGCATGACGTAAAATGCCGGGCTTGTCACACACCCCATGCAATTTTCGCGAAACCAATAGTAATTAATTGCATACATTGAGCATATAACACAGTAATTCTTAACAACAAAACAATCAGAACTATGAAAAAACTTTTGTTCGTGCTGCTCTGCGTTCCAATGATCGCATTCAGCCAGGGAGAAACACAACCCAATTTATTTGAAGTGGTAAATATCCATGTCAAAAAAGGGCAGGAAAAGGCCTTTGAAGCCGCTGTAAAGGCGCATAATACGCAATTTCACCCTAAGGGCGGGCAGTATCACGCACGTCTGTTCTCTAACCTGAATGGCCCTAACGGGGGAACGTATGCCTGGGTCATGGGCCCGACCAGCTGGACAGCAATGGACAGCAGGCCTGCCGAGGGTAGTCACGATGCCGACTGGGCAAAAGTACAGGCACTGGTGGATAAATTCGAGAGCCCAACCTATTGGTCCTTCTCAAATGAGTTATCTCAAGTCAATGAAAACATCAGCCCGTCCAAACGCCTGATATGGATGTATGATATCAAGCGCGGTCAGTCAGCCCGTTGGTCCGAACTCGTAGGCAAAGTGAAGAAAGTGTATGAAGCAAAGCGTCCTACGGAACCTTTTTGGGTGCTTTGGAATGAATTTTCAGATACCGGAGCCGGCATGGATGCTGCGATTATCTTTGCCTTTGACAATTGGTCCTGGATGGACCGCAAGAACAACTTTGGCAAAGAATATGAAGAAGTGTTTGGTGAGGGGACCTGGCGTCATTTCTTGAATGAATTTAACGAGACAATAGAAGGAAGAGTAGACTGGATGAGGAGCCGTATAGACTAAGTATTCCATAACCCGTTCAGACATCACAATACGGACAGCAGGATACCTCCTGCTGTCCGTATTTTTTATATAAATTCACGCCAGAGATAGCATAATAAAAATTACAGGTCACTACCACTCCCTGAGTTGTTAGAAAATATCAAAAGCAGGTATTGTCATTATGCAGTGTTAACAACGGATCCTTAGATGTAATATTTGAACTCCATTATCAAAGAATCCTACAGAGGCTTGAACTGTGTGATGTAAAATTTCCCTGAGTTGTTTCTTCTATTGGAAAACCCAAAATAATGAAAAGCGAAATAGTTAAACAACGGTATAAGTTGCTCAGTTCGATAGAACGAGTTATGGAAGGGCCAATGATTTTTTTGGGATTTGTTTGGCTTGTCCTGCTTGTCCTTGAGTTAGTCTGGGGGATTAATAATGTACTTTTATATATAAGTTTTGGGATCTGGGGAATATTTATTGTTGATTTCGTCATCAAGTTATTTCTCGCACCCGAAAAACTCTTGTTTCTCAGAAAAAATTGGCTTACGGCCATCTCATTGTTTATTCCCGCATTACGTGTATTCCGGCTTTTCAGGTTTGTCAGACTTTTACGTGGACTTAAGGGGATTCGACTTGTGCGGATCGTCTCGTCGCTCAACAGAAGTTTGCGAAGTTTGGGCAAAACCATGGAGCGACGTGCCTTTGGCTATGTAATGACGATTACAGTGATCGTTATTATCGCCGGAGCTGCCGGTATGTATGCGCTGGAAAATCCAACGCCTGGCTTTACCAGCTATGGTCTTGCGCTTTGGTGGACCGCCATGCGGGTGATAACGGCAGGTACCGAATTTCACCCGATAACAACTGAGGGACGCGGACTAGCTTTTTTATTAGCCATTTTCGGATATAGTATTTTCGGCTATGTCATGGCGACAATTGCCAGCTATTTTATCGGTCGCGATGCCGAGGAAAAAGACGCCCCTATTGCCGGATCGAAGGAAATTGCAGAACTAAAATCAGAAATCATGGCCCTTCGTCAGATCATCGAATCTCAGAAAAAGGAATAATTGTTTTGCGAACGTATACCCGCAAGATGCCGTGATCCTAGTCATCCATATACTGCAAGATTACCTGTATGTTGAGAGGCGCGGTTCCCTGATATCAGAACCCAAGGATAAAGTCCGCATGATTGCTCATTCCCTGGATTTGTTCAAGTTGTAGTTATTTGGAGGGTTTATTCAGGTCGTTACGTGCTACAGTAGGGAGGTTTTTGTACAAACCACTCGCCGTCAAAATCACCTCAGCATAATCAAACTAAACGCTAAACTTCTAAACTTCTAAACTTCTAAACTTCTCAACCTCTCAACCTCTCAACCTCTCAACCTACCCCAAAGCACTCTTCACATACCACCGGTTCAGTCGTGCAATATGCGCAACAGAAATTTCTTTCGGGCATTCCGCTTCGCAGGCATACGTATTGGAGCAGCGGCCAAATCCTTCCTTGTCCATCTGCGTGACCATGGCTTCTACCCGACGTGCATTTTCCACCTCACCCTGCGGAAGTAGGCCCAGGTGGGATACCTTAGCGGCGGTAAATAGCATCGCACTTCCATTTGGGCATGCAGCGACACAGGCACCACATCCAATACAGGCTGCGGCATCCATCGCTTCTGACGCACGGTCCTTTTCGATAGGAATTGTATTACCATCCACAGCCTGTCCGGTATTGACGGAAATAAATCCTCCGGCCTGGATGATGCGATCAAAGGATCCGCGGTCCACCACCAGATCCCGGATCACCGGAAAAGCTTTGGCCCGGAATGGCTCGATCCAGATGTGATCCCCATCCTTGAAAAAACGCATGTGCAACTGACAAGCTGTTGTACCCCCCAAAGGACCATGCGGCCGGCCATTGATGACCATGCTACAGGCACCACAGATACCTTCACGGCAGTCATGTTCGAACGCTACCGGCTCTTTCTTTTGCCCGATCAGCGTCTCATTGAGGACATCGAGCATCTCCAGAAATGACATGTGCTCATTGGCGATCACCTCATGGTGCTCAAATGTACCAGGATCATTCGCGGACCGCTGCCGCCAAATATGAAGGGTAAGTTTCATGTTGTGCATCATCATCTTTTTTGGATTCCGCGGCTATTTGTAGCTGCGGGTTTTGAGTTCAACATTTTCAAATTTCAATTCTTCCTTGTGCACCGTAGGCGAGGTATGGGTATCCATCCATTCCCATGCGGCGACGTAGGCGTATTCCGCATCATTGCGCTGGGCTTCGCCATCTCCGGACTGATACTCCTCGCGGAAATGACCTCCACAAGATTCATTTCGGTGGAGAGCGTCGTGTATCATCATCTCTCCCATTTCCATAAAGTCAGCGACACGATACGCCTTTTCCAACTCCGGATTGAAGTCCTGGTCGGAACCAGGGATAAAGACATCGCGATAGAATTCTTCGCGAAGTTCGCGCACCAGACCTTTAGCTTTTTGTAAGCCTTCTGCGTTGCGCGCCATCCCACAGTATTCCCACATGATATGCCCCAGCCGCCGGTGAAAACTTTCTACGGACTGATTCCCCCGGATCTTCATCAGATCTTGAATGCGGTCCGCTACTTCTTTTTCAGTGGCCATAAACGCTTCACTGTTTGGATCAAACTGAGGTGTCCGGATATCCTCAGACAGGAAAATGCCAATAGTATACGGGATCACAAAGTAGCCGTCACCCAAGCCCTGCATGAGCGCACTGGCACCGAGCCGGTTTGCTCCATGATCGGAGAAATTGCACTCTCCCAGCGCAAAAAGTCCGGGAAGATTGGTCTCCAGATTATAATCCACCCATAGTCCACCCATCGTGTAGTGGACGGCGGGATAGATCATCATCGGTGTTTTGTACGGATTGTCACCGGTGATTTTTTCATACATGGCAAAGAGGTTGCCATACAGTTCTTCGACTTTGGCCTCTCCGAGTTTTCGGATGGTGTCAGTATCCGAGGTATGATTCCCCATATTGTTGGCCTCTGATTTACCGTAGCGCTGGATGGCGGCAGCAAAGTCGAGATACACAGCCAGGCCGGATGGATTGACGCCAAAACCTTCGTCACAGGCAGCCTTCGCAGCACGGGAAGCGACATCGCGTGGTACGAGATTGCCGAAAGCGGGATAGCGGCGTTCGAGAAAATAATCGCGGTCTTCTTCCCTGATATCATTGGGACCTATTTTCCGGGCTCTGAGAGCTTCGGCATCGGCTTTATTTTTGGGAACCCACACACGGCCATCATTGCGTAGCGACTCGGACATCAGCGTCAGCTTGCTTTGATAATCACCGGACACCGGAATACAGGTTGGGTGGATCTGGGTGAAGCAGGGGTTGGCCATATAGGCGCCACGACGGACGGCACGCCAGGCCGCGGACACATTACAGCCCATGGCATTGGTCGACAGGTAAAAGACATTGCCATATCCACCTGTGGCGAGCACCACACAATGGGCGGCATGTCGCTCGAGTTTGCCAGTCAGCAGATTGCGGGCGATGATACCACGGGCCTTGCCGTCGACCATGACGACATCCATCATTTCATGCCGGTTGTACATATCCACAGTGCCCAGCGCGATCTGGCGCGAGAGGGCCTGATATGCACCGAGCAGCAATTGCTGTCCGGTCTGACCCCGCGCATAGAAGGTCCTGGAGACCTGAACCCCACCAAAAGAACGATTTTCCAGGAGTCCGCCATACTCACGGGCGAAAGGCACACCTTGCGCGACACATTGGTCGATGATTGCCGTGCTAACCTCTGCCAGGCGGTGGACATTTCCTTCACGGGCACGATAATCCCCGCCCTTGATCGTGTCATAAAAAAGACGGTGCACACTGTCACCATCGTTTTGATAGTTTTTCGCAGCGTTGATCCCGCCCTGTGCGGCAATACTATGCGCGCGTCTCGGACTGTCGTGAAAGGTAAAGCATTTGACATGGTAGCCCAGCTCGCCCAGACTCGCTGCTGCCGCGGCACCCGCCAGACCCGTACCGACGACGATGATCTCGAGCCGGAGTTTATTGTTGGGTGACACCAGGGGAATGGCGGCTTTGTACTCTTCCCATTTGGTGGCGATGGGACCCTGGGGCACTTTACCGTCTATGGTCTTCATGATATTGTATTTCGTTTGGTCGTCGTCAGTTGATCAGCGAAGGAAATAATGATACAGGGGCATGATGGCAAACCCGGCAGGGATGAGGATCGAATAAATCCAGCCCAGCGCGTTGATCAGCGGCGTATATTTTTTATGGTTGAGGCCCAGGGACTGAAACGCACTTTGAAATCCATGCACAAGGTGAATGGCCAGAGCGAAGACACCGATGAGATAGATGGCCACAATCCATATTTCCTGAAAGGCAATATTGACGCGGCTGTAGATATCCTGTACAGCTTCGTCATGGCCGGGATAGGAGACCATCGTGAGTTGATCTGTAAAGCGCACCTTCCACCAAAAGTCGCCCATGTGAAAGCAGAGGAAGGCGAAAATGAGGATGCCCAGCAGCGCCATGTTTTTGGAGGCCCAGGTGGCTCCGGCGACTTTTCCGGTTTTATAGTTGCTGCCTTTGGCAATGCGGTTGGCACGGGCCAGGATGATGCCTTGTACCGCATGGAGCAAAATGCTGGCATACAGGCCGATAGAGATGACCTTGATAAACGGATTGTGCGACATAAAAGCCGCATAGATATTAAAAGAGCGGCCGCCGTCATCGGCCAGCAACTGCAGGTTACCCGACATGTGCACGATCAGAAAGAGGATCAGGAAGATGCCGGTCAGGCTCATGATGATCTTTTGGCCCAGGGACGAGGTCAGAAAGCGGAAAAGCCAATTCATAGTCAATATTCAGTTCTATAAAAACGTGGCGCTAAGATACGCAGGGTGTATAACAACAAAGGTATTGGAGGGGGCGGGGAAGGGGATACCGAAAGGATTATTTAGAAGGGGTCTAAATATCAGGCAGCCCGGCATTTCATATAGCGATCCAAATTCAATCCGGATCAAACCAGACAGTCAGAAAAACAAGTTGAATCCAACTCCCCTCTGTACTCAAATCCATTTCGCTCATACTACCTTTACCTATTATTTACCCTTGACATTTATTCTGCTATGGCCATTTTAGGCAACC
Organism: Saprospiraceae bacterium; assembly: GCA_041746735.1. Taxonomy (GTDB): domain Bacteria; phylum Bacteroidota; class Bacteroidia; order Chitinophagales; family Saprospiraceae; genus Opimibacter. Next base: position 2,795 of record JBGTGP010000013.1, on the reverse strand, counting down.
TCTTCCTCGTTCTTGCTGCACTTATTTTTTTTGGCATGCTGTCGTTGTTGTTTGGCAATGCTCCACGAACAGGGGATGCCGGCGTCGGTTATGCCTGGTCACTCATCCTGCTTAATCTTGGATTTGTCGTTTGCATGGTCGTGGTCACGTTGACCATAGCGGCTCAGGGTGGATTTGCGTGGATATCTGAGCAGAAGAACCATCGGTTTTGGTGGGTCGCGGGAGGACTGACAGGCGCACTGGTTACGACGGCGTTCAGTTCGCTCCTTCGAAACGAACTCGGTCCTGCTATACCTCCTGTAAGGTGGCTCGCCTCTGCTTTGCCGGTACTGATGCCGATCATGCTGATCGCCACAGGTCTCATGCTGGTCAATACGGGCATCCGGGAATCTGTATCGGAGACTTTGTATAAACTTCCTGTACGGCTGATCGGCATCATTGGATTGACAGGATTGGCATTATTGCTGAGCATTCAGATCGTATCATCCTTTCGTAATCAGGCAGCCATGATTCGGGATCAAACGTCGAGAATAGATTCCAACCAGCAGCGCATGATAGACGATATCACGGCTGTTGATGTCTCGCAGGGTATCTACAGCCTGCTTATTTATTCAGGACACAATCAAGATCGTGAAGTCTGGACCCGGGCTGTGGACAAAATCAAATCCCACCCCGACTGGCAGGCCGAACTAATCCGGTTGCTGCATGGAAATGCGAGTTTTGAAGTATTTCAGTTTTTAGCCTACAACGACGTGGATGATCCAGCCCGATTTGCAGAGCCTGTGCGGCAGGGTATACTATATCAGGCGGAGGCCTTTAGAAAGCGAATCCGAAACTGTTCGCATTCTTCCCATTTTTATAAAGGCATGTTCTCCTACGAAATAGAGCGTGTCCTGCTCACGGCCGATCGTTACAAAGGACATGGTGTCGATTACCGGGATGCGATAAAAGAACTATTGGCCGCGTTGCACGAGCCCTCCGATTTTGGTCATACACTGCCGGGAGAAGGTGCGCGACTCGAGAAGTGGTTAAAAAAGAATGAGTAAAGCCTAATAAATTCATCATGGGAATGTTCCTAATAGGTGTTCAGGTTACAGCTCTCGCCGCTTCATACTTATGGTCACCAGGCTCACGCCATCGAAACCGGTGTGCAAAACGATTGGGTAGATGTTCAGCTACATCCGCTATGATAGACCCCAGCACCGGTGCAAATTTAAAACCATGCCCACTGCCACCCGTCGCCACCATTAGTCCCGGACGCGTGGGATGGTGATCTATATAGAAATCTCCATCCCAACTATCGCAGTAGAGACATATCCGGGATTTGACAACAGGTGCATCTTTCAGCGAAGGAATAGATTCTGATAGAAATTGGCGTAAAGCGGTATGATACCGTTCCGGAATGGCCGCCGCTGTATCAGTGGTATGCGCAATACCGGACCCATGATTGGCGATTTTGACCACACCATCTGGTTGCGCCGGAAAACCATACCAACCTGTCTTTGAAATATCCGCACTCCATCCCGGAAAGACTTCGCCTCTAAAGGCAAACGGATTTTTCGGCAGCAGATGAAAAACAGGCTGTGCTGTAGGTCGTAGACAATCGCTGAGTTCCGGCACCAGCTCCGTTGTCCAGGCGCCGGCGGCCACGATGGTCAACGATGCCCGGAATACCGCTCCGTCCGCAGCTACTATGCCTGTTACGCGGCCACTTTTTTCCACTAGTTTTTTTGGATGCGCTTGTTCCAATATCCTCACCCCTTCATGCCTGGCAGTGGCCACCAATTGAGCAACCACATGACCACTTTCGGCCCAGCCGCCACGGACATTGTAGTATCCATCCGGATACATGTCGGGATTCCACGCAGGTGCGTGGGCCTGCAACCACCTGCGATCAATGCGTACCACCGGATATTGTTTTTTTTGCATGACCTGCAGACTCTCCATTTCAAAAGACCCGGGTCGCATCGCCTCACGCATCAGCAATAAAAATCCGGTCTCATGATACAGCGCCCGTGGAAAAATCTTATTCCACATATCCCACCCAATGAAGGATTCGTCCATGAGGTCGGTATAAAAGGTATCTGGCCCGTAGTCGCCGCGGATCATCTTGGTGATATCGGTCGATGATGCCTGCGGATGCGGCAATGTACCCCGGTCCAGAAGCGTGACTTCATACCCACGTCGACGCAATTCCAGTGACGCTGAGACGCCAAAGATCCCTCCGCCAATGACGAGGACGGTCCGGGATTCCGATGTTATATGTTCATCTTCCATCTACTGATACAATTCCTTACTCGAGTTAGGTTTATAGAATATGAAAGTACCATCTCTTGGTGAGTAGTGAGTGGTGAGTGGTGTGCTTCGACCCGCTTGACACATCCTCGTGCTACAGCTCAGCAACCGTGGTGAGTGGGGTGCTTCGACCTGCTTGACATATCCTCGTGCTACAGCTCAGCAACCGTGGTGAGTGGGGTGCTTCGACCTGCTTGACATATCCTCGTGCTACAGCTCAGCAACCGTGGTGAGTGGGGTGCTTCGACCTGCTTGACACATCCTCGTGCTACAGCTCAGCAACCGTGGTGAGTGGGGTGCTTCGACCTGCTTGACATATCCTCGTGCTACAGCTCAGCAACCGTAGTGAGTGGTGAGTAGTGAGTAGTGAGTGTGTCGGAATCTATGCTGTGCTTCGATCTGGTATCTGTGCCATCCGGCAGCATTCAATCTGGCATCTGGTATCTTCTGCTCTGGCATCTAAATAAGGCATCTGGCTTTCCGCCTCACGGTCGGAATCT
>JBGTGP010000012.1:0-129305 GCA_041746735.1 Saprospiraceae bacterium | reverse complement strand
CTCCCCAAATGATCCCGGAGGAAGTATTCGCAGTTGATACCGTCCGGACCCGGAGCCACACGGCCCTGGGGATGCGTATAGCTGGCGAATACTTCGTCGTGATACTCAAAACCATCTATGTAGTCGATCGTCATGGTATACAGTCCGTTGGGCAGTGTGTCGGTAGTCGAAGTTAGTATTTTTCGCCATACCTGGCCATCACCGTCATAGACGACTTTGATTTTGGAACCATTCAGGAAGGTGACTTCATAAGGGAGGTTGAGGATGTTGTACTTGATCTCGGTGATGTCGCGGACCGGGTCAGTGGTGATATTACCATGACTATATCCATAAGAGTTTACTGTACCCCTGTAACTAATATCAGGATCAGCTTGTTCAGTAACACGATATATGGTATTATCTGGCATGTATTCAAATTGAAGAGAATCAATTGCCTGGTAATAGGTTTGCCCCATAGAGTTGATCATAGGTCCTCGCCGCCATAAATCTTCAATGTTCCCTCGTCCGTCAGCGTAGGAGTACCTGGCGCCATACTCATTTTCGGTTTCCGTAAAATTACCGTCAAAGCTGAAATTAGCCACCCGAATCCGGTTCAATGGATCATACTCAAATCCATAATAGCCATCACCCATTATAGGAGCCGCCCATTGCATCCACGCGATGTCGCCATTGTACCGGGGTGTTCCGGCAGCGTCATTGGCACCCTGAAGTCCGGAATTCTGCTCATCGTAGTACAATTCCAGCGCGAACAGTCCGCTTCCGGGAATAATCGTGTACGGCGCGCTTTCCGTGCTGATGATCACTGCCGCTTGTCCAATGTATTGCATTAGACAAGTGCTTTTTCGGAAACGACAGGACAACTGGCTTCTACTCCTCGGAGGCGGTGGGTTTGGCAACCTGGAGATTTTGAACCTGAAAACCAATTTTATTGGCCGGCTGGTCGTCATCATCGTAGTCCTCCCATTGGGTAAGTTCCTTTATAAAATCCTCCATATGACGGACGAGAAACGGCGTTTTGATTTCTTCCGGTCTATAAATGGCCACCAGTTTTGCCGGTCTGGGATCCCCGAAGCCTTCGATATAGGGATATCCGATCATCACCTGAATTTTGCCGTTGAACAACTGCTGATAGACCAGAGAACCATTATGCTTGATGAGCGGCTTGTCCAGATTGTCACTTATGATCTCTGAGATTCCGCTTTCTTCTGAGCCGAGTGAGAGGATGATGTATTCCAAATGCCGCACTTTATCCGTCGTTTCAATTTTTCCTTCCAGTCCGGAAATTTTCAGCATATTCTCCAATTCACTGGTTATCAGTGCTTTGAGATGGTTGTTCCACCGTTCCCTGTAGGTTTTTGTATTGGACAGTACACTTTTATAGCGCTGTACTTTACCAATAAGGCCATTGTAATCATCCATGGTTGACAAATTGAGGGTTAAATATAATTCCCCTGGACTGGAAACGACGCATGAGGTAGTGAGCAAGATTCAATCTCTATCTTTGGCCGAGATCATGGCAACAGAAAAAAAGAAAAAGAAAGTGCCTGTTGTAAAGAAATCCGATGTCCTGGAAAAGGCCTTCGGTTTGATGGCGACAGCAAAGAGTATGACTGAATTGTATGAAGCCCATTTCAAGGAAGTCTCCAAATATGTCCATGCTACCTCAAGGGGACATGAAGCCATCCAGATCGCCCTGGGTCTTCAGTTGACCCCTGATGATTGGTTATCGGCGTATTACCGTGATGATGCGATGCTATTGGCCATTGGTCTGGAACCTTATGACCTGATGTTGCAGCTGATGGCCAAGCGTGACGATCCGTTTTCAGGAGGGCGTGCATATTACTGTCATCCCAGTCTCCGGGACCAGAACAAACCCAAGATCCCCCATCAATCATCCGCCACCGGGATGCAGGCTATCCCGACGACCGGGATCGCTATGGGTATAGCCTTTCAGGAGAACCGTAAGATGGGTGCCTGGAAAAAACCACCTGTTGTTGTTTGTTCGCTGGGCGATGCGTCTGTTACCGAAGGCGAAGTAGCTGAGGCTTTTCAAATGGCCGTTCTGAAACGACTACCTATTCTGTATCTCGTGCAGGACAATGAATGGGATATCTCAGCAGATGCCACAGAGACCCGGGCCATGAATGCCGCCGAATATGCCAGAGGATTTAAAGGTCTTGAGACCCGGAGTATCGATGGTACTGATTTTCAATTTTGCTATGAGACTTTGCATGAGGTCATCACCACGATACGTAAAGAACGGAGACCATTCCTGGTCCATGCGCGAGTGCCCCTCCTGAATCATCATACGTCAGGTGTACGAATGGAGTGGTACAGAGATGACCTGGACGAAGACAAGCAAATGGATCCCTATCCCAAACTCCGAAAAATAATGCTTCTGGCAGGCTGGTCTGAAGTCCAATTGCGTCGTATGGAGTCAAACGCGAAGAAACGTGTGGAAGAGGATTTCGCTCGGGCACGAAAAGCTGAAGATCCTATACCTGCGGATTTGTATACACATGATTTCGCTCCGACTCCGGTCTTGCATGAAGTGGGCATCCGACAGCCTGATGGAGCTGAAGTAAAGGTTATGGTCGACAGTGCCCTGATCGCCATTGAAGAACTCATGCGAAAGCATCCTGAATGTGTTTTATACGGACAGGATGTAGGCCGTCGACTGGGGGGCGTTTTTCGGGAAGCCGCAACGCTTGCGCAAAAATTCGGAGACGACCGGGTGTTTAATACCCCAATCCAGGAAGCTTTTATTGTAGGCTCTACCGTAGGGATGTCAGCCGTAGGTCTCAAGCCTATCGTCGAGGTTCAGTTTGCCGACTATATTTGGCCAGGACTAAACCAATTATTCACCGAAGTCAGCCGGTCTTGTTACCTGTCCAACGGAAAATGGCCGGTAAGCATGATCCTGCGAGTACCTACTGGTGCTTATGGCAGCGGCGGGCCTTATCATTCCTCTTCAGTCGAGACAGTTGTCTGCAATATCAAAGGACTCAAGGTGGTATACCCCAGCAACGGGGCTGATCTCAAGGGACTGATCAAAGCCGCTTACTATGATCCAAATCCGGTAGTTATATTTGAGCATAAGGGTCTTTACTGGAGTAAAGTCCCTCATACGGAGACGGCCAAATGTCCCCTGCCTGATGAAGCCTATATGGTGCCCATCGGCAAAGGAAGGATCGTACAGGAGGCCTCCCCTGAAAAAATTGAAACCGGAACAGCTCTTTGTGTTGTCACTTATGGCATGGGCGTGCACTGGACCCTGCGAGCTTCAGCCTCCATCTCCGAAAGCGTCACCATCCTGGATCTCAGATCCCTTGTACCGCTGGACGAAGAGTTGATATATACCTCTGTCCGTCAACATGGACGGTGCCTTATGGTGACCGAAGACACGTTGTCCAACTCGTTTGCGCAATCGGTAGCTGCACGCATACAGGAACACTGCTGGACTTCGCTCGATGCGCCTGTGCGAACGATCGGCTCCATCGATATGCCGGCAGTACCCCTCCATGAGGTACTGGAAAAAGAAATGATCCTGTCTTCTGAAAAAGTGGAAGATGCTATTCGGGAACTGCTGGCTTATTAACAAGCACTAGACGGCAAAACTTTCCCCGCAAGCACATGTACGGGAAGCATTCGGGTTGCTGAAGTAAAATCCTTTGCCTTCGAGCCCCCCTGAAAATTCCAGGATAGTATTGTGAACGTAGAGAAAACTCTTGAGATCCGTGACCAGCCTGATGCCCTTATCTTCGAACACCTGATCAGCCGGCTTCAGATCGTTGTCAAAATCCAGCTTATAACTGAGGCCAGAACAACCTCCACTTGTGACACTCACCCGTACAAAGTACTCGGTCAGTGCTTTGTTATCACTGCTGAGGATCTCCATTATTTTTTCTCTTGCACTGTCTGCGACAAATAGCATAAAATTCTACATTGTGGGTAACGACAAAGATAACAAGATGCCGGCTGTATTAGTTTTATATCTGATGGAAGCTAAATTATTCGGCCTAACCAGATAAATCTATTCCCTTTTTGAACATCTGCCAGACCGGACTACGATCACGCTCAGCATGAATAGCTTCAATCAGGTATCCGGCAGCAAGGTCAACTTCTTCCTGTGTTGTAGGCACTCCAAAGCTCACCCTGAAGGATCCCTTTGCCTCCTCCGCTGTAAGGCCCATTGCGAGCAAAACATGCGATGGTTCCGGATGAGCTGAGCTGCAGGCGGATCCGGAAGAAATCGCCAGTTTTGTCCTGAACCGGCTCATGACAGCCTGGCTGTCTGCAAATCGCACCCTCAAATTGGAAACCGTTGGAAGTCGTGCAATCAAATGGCCGTTTATTGACACCTCCTCAACAGTCTGAAGTACTTTTTGCTCAAACCTGTCACGAAGTTCCACCAGTCGGGCCATTTCGGTTTCCATCCGTTCTGTTTGCAGTTGGACAGCAGTTCCAAGCCCAACAATGCCCGGAACATTTAGCGTTCCTGATCGAAGACCATATTCATGCCCGCCACCATGGATCTGAGGTGAAAGTTTTAGCCGTTTCTCCCCCTGGCGGAGACACAATGCTCCGATGCCCTTGGGGCCATAAACTTTATGAGCAGAAATACACGCCATATCTATACCCGCATCAGCTAAATGGATATCCAGCTTACCTGCAGCCTGAGTTGCATCACTGATCAATGGGACTCCGGCGTCACGACATATCTGCCCAATTTCCTTCATGGATTGAATGACGCCTGTTTCATTATTGGCCCACATGACACAAACTAATAAGGTGTCATTCCGGATAGCGGCGGCAAGTCTCTCCAAATCCAGTAGACCATCCGGTTGTACCGGGAGCAATTGCACTTCAAATCCACGTTTCCGTAACCAGGGCAATATATCCAGGACGGCTGGGTGCTCGGAGACGACCGTCACGATATGATGCTTGTTCGGATATCCGGCATCCGCCATACCTTTCAAGGCCAGATTGAGACTCTCGGTAGCACCCGAGGTAAAGATTATTTCCTTCGGTTCGACCTTCAGAAAATCGGCGACACGTGCTCTTGCCGTGTCGACCGCTTTGGCAGATTGCCATCCGTATGCATGGGACCGGCTGGCCGCATTGCCAAACCGCTCTGAAAAATAAGACAGCATGGCTTGCAAAACATACGCATCCACCGGTGTGGTCGAGTGGTAATCCAGATAGATGCCTGATCCGGGCTGAGTCATGGTTTAAATGTAAAAGGTTCCTGTGAATTAAAATCAAATTCCATCTGGCCAAAGCACAAGACTTTTATCAGCCATTCGTCCACGATATGACAGAACCTGCTACCCGTACTCATTTGAATTAACCGGAGAGTAGTAATATTGCCTGAGATGAAGGAATGGTCCTATTCATATCATGCGATTTCAAAAGCAGACTGGCTTCGGCAGATTGAAGCTGATCTAAAGGGCGCTCCTTTAGACAGCCTGTTCACCTCCTTTAGAAAAGGTGAGTTGCTGGATCCCTTTATTCACAAGGATGACCTGCAAGGACCTGTAGTCCGATTGCCGGATGGACTTTTTCTGCATCCTCCCACACTCACTGAATGGATCACCTCAGCTGGATTGACACCCCAAGAAATCAATCAATGGATCATACAGGCCCTGACTCAAGATGTCCAATCCATCGTACTGGAGTTGACTGATACAGGTCCGGAATTTGAATCGGGCTGGCTTGAGGGTGTCTACCCGGACATGATCCTCTTGCAGGCTGAAATCAGGAATAGCCAGGATTTACATTTCAGCGCGATGACAACGGTGCTCCCAACCGACACTGTGTTTCGGATCAACCGCACAAGTATGGCCAGCTTCCCGAGTGTATTCTCAAATGACACTGGTGAAACCCGAATGGGATATCAGGTAAACAACCGGTTTGTCTATTCCATCCCCCAGGAGGGTGATCCGGTGGAATTGTTACAAGCTGTTCTGCAACTTGTTTCCTCAGATTTGGGTGTTTGGATCGAGGCGGGCCTTCCAGCAACCGACTATCTGCAGCGGTGTATCTTTCGTATTAATGCCCCTGAACCCTATATTCTGCATCTTTTACTGGTTCGTACATTTCATCTCCTCTGGCAAAATTTTTATGCCTGGCACACCGGACAAACGCTTTCAAAAAAAGTAAAGTATCTGGAATTACACATCCTTCAAAAAGACGAAGAGTCACAGGAATCTTTCCTGATCAGAGCGTCGATGTCAGGGCTGGCTGCTTCCTTATCCGGAACCCATTTTATTGTTTTTCGACTTACTAATGGGGTAAGTTCGTCATTTATGAACAGACGTACTAGTCGCAATGTCCATCATTTACTACATCTTGAAAGTACCATGTTCAGGGGCATGGATCCGTTGAGCGGAGCTTACAGCCTGGACTATTATACGCAACGATGGGCACAAGAGGTCTGGGAAAAATTGAAGGAATGAAAAAGGTGGACAGTTGGATGTATTGCTTTTCTGCCACGTTTGGCCAGGATTCACTTGAACAAATACCTGCCCACCCTATTACATTCCTGACGGCAAATGAAACCGCTTTGTTGCTATCTGGCTATTATGGATACGTTAAAGCCCCCGACCAGGGATGTTAACACGATAACTTAATCTTTTTAACATTTTAAACTATTGATATTCAGATTTATATAATTTAAATTTGCTTTTTATATTTGTCAGCCATAACCTGTATCAGAGACATGACAGAGCCTATAGCGGCAGAGCTTTTTGAAAAAATCATCCGTGGCGACCGGGTTGCGCTTGGCCGGGGTATGACACTGGTCGAGAGCGATCTGGATTCAGATCGAGAGATGGCCGTAGATCTGCTTGAACGGTGTGAGGCAACACAAAGTAAAGCACTGAAGGTGGCTATCAGTGGCGCACCAGGCGTCGGAAAAAGCACCCTGATCGAAGTCTTAGGTTTGCATGCCATTAACAAGGGACTCAGGGTAGGGGTTATCACGATTGATCCTTCGAGCACCATTAGTCATGGAAGTATTTTGGGAGACAAATCGCGCATGACACGATTGTCTGTATCGCCCGAAGCTTATATCCGGTCGAGTGCGGCAGGTACTGTTCTGGGGGGTATGGGGCGCCGGACCTTGGAGTTGATGACCTTGCTGACAGGCGCTGGTTATGATATTATTGTATTAGAAACGGTTGGGGTCGGCCAGTCAGAGCATCTTGCCTGGCAGTTTACGGATTGTTTTATCCTGGTGATCCAGCCCGGAGGAGGAGATGAACTACAAGGTATCAAACGTGGCATTACTGAACTGGCTGACATAATTGTGGTCAATAAAGCCGATGGACCACTGGTACAACTGGCAAAAACCACCAAAGCCCAGTACCAGCAGGCCCAGCAATTTTTTAGTGGCCTTCGGCCTTTCTGGACACCCAAAATTGTAGCGTGCTCGGCGTTGGAAAACCATGGTGTATCTGAACTCTGGGACATCATTCGTGACTACTCTTCTTCCTTCTTTAAACAGGACACCACGGAAACTGTAAGGAATGAACAACACGCCAATTGGCTGGATTGGTCGGTGAGTCAAACAGCGACTCGATTACTGACTCAACACCCGGCTATACAGGAAAGAAGGAAAGATGCGTTATATCATCTAAGGCAGGGCAGCAAGTCCCGTTTTAGAACCGAATTGGAAATTGAGCAGGAGATGAAAACACTGCTGAATCGATGAGACACAGGATATGAAAGGAATATCGGGTATAAAAGGTGCTTGCATTCTGCTGACGGGATGGATGCTGCTTTCGATGGCAGACGATGGATCAAGGTATCCACGAACTTATTTTAGTTCGCCGGTCAACCGGCAGATAAAACTTTCCGGCACCTTTGGAGAACTGCGTACCAATCATTTTCATGCGGGACTGGACATTAAATCGAGCAATGGCATATCCGGTGATCCGGTCTATACGGCTGCAGATGGTTTTGTGAGCCGTATCAAAGTTGAAGAATTTGGCTATGGAAATGCATTGTATATAGACCATCCCAATGGATTTAGTACTGTCTATGCACATCTGGATCGTTTTGCACCTGAGATCGCAGCGTATGTAAAGGCGGAACAATACAGACTCAAAACGTTCAAAATCGATCTTTATTTATCAAAAAATCATCTGCCGGTCACGCGGGCAAATCCAATTGGTGTCATGGGCAATACGGGCTCCTCCTTTGGCCCCCACCTGCACTTTGAAATCCGGCATACCGCTGGCCAAATCCCTGTCAATCCCTTGCATTTTGGCTTTGACATAACGGACCGAACACCCCCTGTCATCCAGCAACTCCTCTTGTATGAGTACAATGAATCAGGTGTACTTGTACGTACGTCCCAGCTGGAACCTAAACGAATTTCTTCCGGAGCATATACATTCGATCAAATCGTGACATCCGATGCCTCGATGATATCTTTTGGGCTGCGGACCTTTGATTCCCACGATGGCGTCTCCAATAAAAACGGGGTGTATGGTATTTCATGCAGTATCGATCGTGAGCCATTGTTTGCCTTTACCCTGGACGAGATTCCGTTTGAAAAAACCCGTTATCTCAATGCCCATATTGACTACCCGCATAAAGTCAAGGAGAATAAATACTTCCATCGGTGTCATCCGCTGGAGGGCAACCAGCTCAATATTTATGAAACAGGCCCGGAAAGAGGTATCGTGTATCTCAACACGGAAATCCCGCGGAAAGTCGAGTTTGCGGCTACTGATTATAATGGTAATATATCCAGGCTGTCCTTTGACATTATCCGGCAACATAATCTTTCTCAAACCCTTCCGGCATTAGCCTCCTATGAGGTGCTGGGATCTCCGGACCAGATAGCTATCGTTCAACAGCCGGGTGTGCAGGTCGTCTGGCCTAAAGGTTCCTTTTATGAAAAAACACCACTTTCGATCGAGCGTCTGCCCCAGGAATCACCAGACAGTTTCAGCCCTTATTTTGTAATCTCTCCCACTGAAGCACCAGTGCATGTATACTTCGAAATTCTGATTGAAGGACTTGGTGTACCCCCACATCTGATCGACAAAGTTTTTATCGCCCGCTGTGAGCCCAATGGACGAATCGTCAATTGTGGAGGAAAGTGGATTGGAAATAATCTGGTTACCGGTGTACGTCAACTGTCGACCTATACGATTATGATGGACACCATCCCCCCGACCATTACACCTCTTCACTTTGGGAACAAAATGAGCGGCTGGAGCCGGATGGCCTTTAAGATTAGTGACAATTTCGGGATAAAAGACCGGGGGAGAGATCTGCTATATGATGCCTGGGTCGATGATGAATGGATCCTCATGTCCCTTGATGGCAAAACCGGTATCTTGACCCATGAGTTTGATGGTCGCATTTTACCGGGGGAACATCGATTGCGACTGAGAGTCATTGATGATCGCGGGAATCAATCCATCTGGGAAAGACCCTTTATATTGTAACGGAACTGATTTATTCATGCGGACTACCCGAATATCCCGCCTGCGATCGGGCGACAAGGCTCCTTCGTTTGGTGCCCTGCTGCACGATGGAACTCTGCTGGATTCAACTGCACTCTACGGTAAAAAATATATACTTTTCTTTTACAATCATGATGGGTCCGAGACCTGCACCAAAGAAGCCTGTAATATTCGGGACCATTTCGACACGCTATTCCAGTATGGTTATGACGTATATGGTGTTAGCGAAGACAGTCTGAAAAAACACCAACGATTTATTACCCGGTACCAACTCCCCTACCCTTTGGTCAGCGACGCGGACAACCAACTTGCCAAACTGTTTGACATCTATGGTCAAAAAGAGTTTATGGGCCGGATCAGTGACGCTGTGCATCGGACTACATTTGTAGTCGATGAACGGGGTATTATTGAATCGGTCATACATCCTGTAGATGCTGCCCGACATGCAGAGCAAATACTGGAATCCCTGGACCTGCTGTCTTCCTGATCTGCTATGGACTACACAACACTTATCGAGCCCGGCATCCTCTTCGGGATGATGCAAAATCAAAACATTGTATTGTTGGATTGTCGATATGCATTGGCAGATCTTCATATCGGACGGCGACAATTTTTAAATGCCCATATTCCGGGAGCTGTGTTTATGGACATCGGACACGATCTATCCTCTCCGGTGATACCCGGTATTACGGGTCGGCATCCGTTGCCACATGCGGAGATTTTGACCGCCACGCTAATGGCTGCCGGAGTTGAAAAAGAAAGTCAGGTGGTCGTCTATGATCAAAACAACGGGATGTATGCATCGCGGGCCTGGTGGCTGTTGCGATGGTTGGGGCATGATCGTGTTGCTGTGCTGAATGGTGGAATGGATGCCTGGCAGGCGCTAGGGTTGCCCATGGAAAATCAATGGCCTGCACCCCGAACCGGAAATTTTATTCCATCTGTCAGAACTCATTTCATAGTGACACGGGAGCAGGTGGCCCGGGAAAAGGGTAAGGTTATAGACAGCCGGGAGTTTAAAAGGTATACCGGAGAATTTGAACCGATCGACTCAGTTGCCGGTCATATAGCCGGCGCCCTCTGTATGCCGTATACGAACAATGTGACGTCAGATGGACGGTGGAAATCTGCCGCAGACCTCATTTCCAATTTTGCACTCCTCAGGCCCGTTGATTCCGCTGAAATGGAGCCCCCTGTTTTTTACTGCGGATCGGGGGTTACCGCTTGCCACAACATACTCGCTTATAAAATTGCCACTGGTCTGGATGCCCGATTGTATCCAGGCAGCTGGAGTGAATGGATTCATTACTATCCGCCAGAGACCGGTCCTGTAACGTTGTAGAATAGTTTCAAACCATCATTGCCAAAACCTGACTATGCCTGCTAAAAAAACAATATCCACCCGAATCCGTAAAACCGGTTTACCTCCCGGGGCTCTGATTTTTACAGGTGTGCCCAAGTCGGATGTCATCATCAAGGAATTGGTCCGGTACAATGCAGAGCACTTAGATGAACTGGATCCCGAGATTCCTCCACATTCGGATCACAATTTCTTTCAATGGCTAGATATCCGCGGACTGCACAACCCCCAGGAAATCGAAAGGATCGGCATTGCCTACGGAATCGACCCTTTAATGCTGGAGGATATCCTCGATACGCAGCAACGCCCTAAATGCGAACAAACCGAACATGGCATTTTTATCATTCTGAAGCTACTGGCACGGCGTATGGACAGTGCTGATTTTATTACAGAACAAATCTCAATCTATCTCACAGAGGGGCGGCTGATCACCTTTCAGGAACATCCGGATGATACCTTTCATGCATTGAAATTACGGATGCAACAAACCGGATCGAGGCTTCGAACCCGGAGACCTGATTACCTGATGTATGCCCTGATTGATTTCGTGACGGATCACTACTTCCCTGTGATTGATCAATGCAGTGACAGGATTCATTTGCTTGATGAACAAATCAGCGGCAACCCGGCTGATGAACTGAAGACCTCCATCTTTATGATCCGGCAGGATATAGCAGAGATGCACAGACTGTTGCTCCCTACCCGGGAATCAGTCAGTTTGCTGTTGCGACTCGAAGGTGCCCACATCACAGAAAAAACCAGGCGTCATCTTCGGGATGTACAAGATAACGTCATGCAACTGATCGATCTCAATGACAATCAGAGCGATCACCTGGCTTCACTCCATGACCTGTTTATGTCCGAGATGACGTACCGAATGACCAATGTGATGAAGATTCTCACGGTCATTACTTCCGTTTTTATTCCACTGACATTCATTACCAGTATCTATGGGATGAATTTCAAACACATGCCTGAACTTGAGTGGGCATGGGCCTATCCCGCACTCTGGATGATCATGATTGCCGTCGGGATTATGCAGTTTATCTACTTTAAAAAGAAGAAGTGGCTGTAAGGCTGGAATAAATGTGACTCCGGATCATTGAATTTTTTATTTTTGACCCGTCGGTGGTCACATTTCCCCGGTCGCTTTATCCAGAGAATGAAGAACAGCTATTTTGACCTCATTCAGCAGACGTATTACTTTCCTCAGGAAGGATTTGATCTGCACAATGGCGATCTGAGTTTCAATGGCATCTCGATGAAGTACCTCATCGACAAGTATGGCACTCCGTTCAAGATGACCTATTTGCCCAAAATCGGAGACCAGATCAAGAAGGCTAAAAACTGGTTCAACCGCTCGATGAAAAGCCAGCAATACCAAGGCAAATACCGGTATTGCTATTGCACCAAATGTTGTCACTTTAGCCATGTGATCAAAAAAGCACTGGAATATGATGTTGATCTGGAGACTTCATCTGCTTTTGACATCGATCTGATCGTCAGTCTCTATCGCAGTGGCCATATCGATCGGAGTATCAACCTGGTCCATAATGGGTATAAGACGGAGCGTTATCTGGATGGTATTTCCCAACTCTATGAGATGGGCTTTGAAAATTCTATTCCGGTGCTGGACAATACCATGGAACTTGATCAATTGCTCGAAAGGATAAAAGGCCCGATTAAAATGGGTATACGAGTCGCGATCGAACAAGAGCCTCAATCCGCCTATTATACTTCACGTCTGGGTATACGCCCAACAGAGGTTATCAAATTTTATAAGGAAAAAATTTCCCGCAAGAAGCGTGTCCAGGTGACGATGCTTCACCTTTTTGTGGATACCGGCATCCGGGATACATTGTACTATTGGGGAGAGTTTAAGAAAGCTCTGAAAATATTTGCCGAGCTAAAAAAAATATGCCCTTCACTCACGGCGCTGAATATCGGAGGTGGATTTCCGATCCGGAACAATCTTTCCTTTGAGTATGATTACAAATACATGGTGGATGAGATCATCCGCAACATCAAAGCAACTTGTGAGCAGGAAGGAATCGACGAACCGGATATCTATACTGAATTTGGAAAATACACAGTGGGTGAAAGCGGCGCCACCATCTTTACCGTTGTCGAACAAAAACAACAAAACGATTCAGAACTTTGGTATCTGATCGACAATAGCCTGATGAATACTATTCCGGATTCCTGGGGCCTCAATGAGCGTTTCATCCTCTTGCCGGTCAATAAATGGAACAATGATTTTGCCCGCGTACATATCGGTGGCATCAGCTGCGATCATTCGGATTATTACAATTTTGAAGATCTCAACCAGCAGGTGTTCCTTCCGACCTTCAAAAATGATGAAAGTGAACCGTTATACATTGGTTTTTTTCACACCGGAGCTTATCAGGATGCGATCAGCGGTTACGGCGGTATCAAGCATTGTCTGATCCCCTCCCCGCAGCATATCCTCGTTGACCGTGATGAGAAAGGCAACTTCATTGATACCCTCTGGCGACCCGAACAACGGCCCAACGAAATGCTTCAAATACTGGGGTACGACACCTGATTCGGGGCGTTGAATTAATTTACCCCTTATTTACCTTTCAATGCTAACCCACCATTCGTAAAACACATGAATAAAAAACCGATATCTGATTTTATCGTTCATCACTACCGCCATTTCAATGCTGCAAGCCTGGTTGATGCTGCCAAAGGGTATGTAGACCAACTCGAACAAGGCCATAAGATGATGATTACGCTGGCAGGGGCGATGAGTACCGGTGAACTTGGTCTGTCCCTGGCAGAAATGATCCGGCAGGATAAAGTCCATATCATTACCTGTACCGGTGCAAATCTGGAAGAGGATATTTTTAATCTGGTTGCCCATAACTATTACAAGCGCATTCCTAACTACCGTGACCTGAGTCCTCAGGATGAAATGGAGCTACTCAAGCAACATTTCAATCGCGTGACGGATACCTGCATTCCGGAAGAAGAGGCTATGCGACGTATTGAGCGACAGTTGATGGCGGTATGGGACAAAGCAGAACAAGAAGGCAAAAGTTACCATCCTCATGAATATATCTATCAATTGATCCGGAACGGATCCCTACAGGAATTCTACCAGATCGATCCTGCAGATTCGTGGCTGGTGGCAGCGTGCGAAAAAAATCTGCCGATCCTTGTTCCCGGATGGGAGGATAGCACCACCGGCAATATGTTCGCTGCTCATTGTATGGAAGGTCTCTACAAGCCTCAAATTGTCAAATCCGGCATAGAATACATGATGTTTTTGGCAGACTGGTATAAAACCCATGCAGGGAACAATGGAGTCGGTTTCTTTCAGATCGGCGGAGGTATCGCAGGTGATTTTCCGATCTGTGTCGTCCCGATGATGCACCAGGACCTCCGTATGGATGGGATTCCCTATTGGTCTTATTTCTGCCAGATCTCTGACTCCACGACAAGTTATGGTTCCTATTCCGGAGCTGTTCCGAATGAGAAGATCACCTGGGGCAAACTGGATATGGAAACTCCCAAGTTTATAGTTGAATCGGATGCCACGATTGTAGCACCCTTGATATTTGCATATATCCTGGGTTGGTAAAGCTTGTTTGGCAACTGCTCTTCGTATCTGGTTTTCTGATGATTCATGGTTCGGTTTCAATCAAATAGAGGATGTATTTGATCCAATATTTGACGCCGACCGTTAAAAGGATTATCCATATATCAGAAAATTTCGGATAATATCTTCCCCTTTCGGTGTGAGGATCGATTCAGGATGGAATTGGACGCCATAGGTGGGATGACGTTCATGGCGTAAGGCCATGATGTGGCCCTCGTCATCTACGGCTGTAATCCGGAGAACGTCGGGCATCTGTTTTGTATCGCACACCCAGCTATGATAACGCCCGGCTTTGAATGGGCTTTCAATACCTTTAAACAGGGGATCCAGAGGGTCCAGTATCCGGATATCGGACGACACCCCATGCGATACGGTGGGCAATAGCATTAATTGTCCATAAAACGCCTCGCAGATAGCCTGTAGTCCCAGACATATCCCCAGGATGGGTTTTTGGCCACTGTATGCCCGGATGACGTCCAGGATAAATCCACTTGTCCGGGGCAGGCCGGGGCCGGGGGAGATAATGATACAGTCAAAACCAGCGACCGTTTCCGGATCAGATGCATCGCTCAGGATAATCTGAAGGTCCACCCCCACCATGCCCCTTATACAATGGGCAAGGTTGTAGGTAAAAGAGTCATAGTTGTCGATTAAAACTACGTTCATCATCCTGCACGCCCATAGCATCGGGACGAGACAGCAAAGTTTAATTAAAATATGCGCTTGACAGAAAAAAAATAAAAACAGTATATTTGCACTCCATTTGAAACATGCGGAAGTAGCTCAGTTGGTAGAGCACGACCTTGCCAAGGTCGGGGTCGCGAGTTCGAGTCTCGTTTTCCGCTCCATCAGACTCCGGATTATAACCGGAGTTTTTTTATACCTGGCCCGGACCCTTTTCTCTCCATGATCTGGGTGTTGGAAACACGTATTGATCATCTTCCAACTGTGTCAGATACTTTTCGATCCTACGGTCATCCTCGATGCCATAGCGGTAGAGTGACCAACGGCCGTTGAGGTATTCCAGCGCCGTCATATTTTCAATCCAGTCTCCGGAATTCATGTAGGTGATATTTCCCTCCGGTGTCTCCACGCGCTCAATACAGGGTTGATGAATGTGTCCACAGATCACAACGTCGACTCCCTTTCGTAAACCCATGCGGATAGATTGCTTTTCAAAATCCGCTATAAACTTAACTGCGTGCTTGACGGACCTTTTCACCCTGTGAGCGAAACTAATTCTGGAAAACCCCATACTCGTCCTCCAATGGTTGATCAAGGCATTGAGTCGGATCAGCCAATCATATCCTTTGCCTCCCAAGGCCGCCAGGAAGGGCGAGATCAACACAGAAGTATCAAACACATCCCCATGAAAAAACCAATGCGTTTTGTTCTGGATTCGGAGTTCCAACTGATGACGAAGCTTGATGTTTCCGAGATCCAGGCTGTGAAACCGTCTGAGGATGTCATCGTGATTACCAGTCAGGTAGTATACAATGGTACCGCTATTGGCCATTTGCAAGATACGCTCGATGATTTCCCAGTGCGTAGCCGGGAAATACTTTTTCTTAAACTGCCACGCATCAATGATATCCCCGTTCAAAATCAATCTGGCGGGTTCGATCTCATGAAGATAGCGTAACAATTCGTCCGCACGACAGCCATAGGTGCCCAGATGAAGATCGGAGAGTACGCAGATATCCAGTACTTTCTTCATATAAAAAACGCTGATTTACAGCAAAGTTAGAGCTGATCTTTCGTCTCAGCGTAAAGAAGTACGGTGTGAATGTAAAACTTGTGAAAGGAGATAGGCGAATGAGGTACAGGAGCTCAAAAAGAAAAAAGAGCCTGCGTCAATCCCTTGGGTAATGGGCTTGGTTATCACTGCAAGGTCGAAAACCCCAAACGAACCTCACAGCAATGCCATTTAATGGGGGGTTGATGGTCGCAGGCTCTTAACCTTTGACTTGCCAACATATAGGTCTTCTCCTTCGTGTGAATTCTTTTGGTGTTGCTGTACCCGGAGCCGGAATCGAACCGGCACGACCATTACTGGCCACAGGATTTTAAGTCCTGCGTGTCTACCTGTTTCACCACCCGGGCAAGAAATACAAATGTAATATTATTCGACACACGACAAAATGATCGGGCCAAATCTTTAGAAGAAAGTTAGATTGACTTGAGTGAATCTCTACAAACGAAAATACATGAGGACTTTAAAGATCAACATGCACCAAACTAAACCTCAGTTTGTTTCTTGGTTTTGTATACCGCCTTCAGGATCTGGTTTCGGCGTTGAACGGAAGGTTTGACAAACTCCTTGCGACGACGGAGTTCCTGGATGAGTCTTACGTTTTGAACCTTACGCTTATACCTTTTGAGTGCGCGGTCAATAGATTCGGTTTCTTTTACTTCAATAATCAGCATTCTGTATACAGCATTTTTTAGCGGGGCAAAGGTACGGGTTACCTTTGAAATAACCAATACCCTTTCGATCCATCTTTATTTTACGCACATATTTTCTGAATAGCCTGAATATCAAGACCTTCCGGATGTATCCTTACTCACTATTTTGATTTTCATGCCGGCTGTGACACGATCTGTGACATCCATCCCATTGACGACGCCCAATTCCCTGTGACGGGTCGTCGGAATACTATAGGCATTTAAAGCCTGTCCGAGTGTACCGTCACTCTTGACATCAACCACTTTGATCCTTTCCGGGAAAACGTTGATCTTGCTCTGATCCTTAAGTTCCTTAAAGCCATACATGGTTTTATCAAAATGAGCGTCATACGCTGCAAAATCTCCCGCTGAGGTAACCCCATGGAATACGTAGATCAAATTATTAAACTTGATGTACACACTTTGTACCCGGATGACGCTTTGCTGACCTGAGTTAGGGTCCTGGCTTACCTGCTCTGACATGACTTCCAATCCCTGAAGCCCGTTGATGGTTACAGGCTTGCTGCCTGTCACCGTCAACTTATATGCTGCAGAGGTATTAGTAGCAGCGGTTTGCAGATCATTTCCTTCAGCCAGGGTCAACAGGATCAGAGCTTTACCATCCGATGGCGCCATTTGTACCTGCGTCGGGCTATTGACCAACTTCCATCCGGAAGGAACCGGGTACTGAAATACAAGTACAGGATGATAAAAAACACCGGCCTGAACGTACCCTTGCTTTGGATCCTCACCGTACGTGATACCATCAATCAATTTCAGATAACTCTCCCGATTGATCTTAAATGACGTTTGGGGTACTTTAGCCTGCCAGTTGGTGGCATGCTCCCCAACTTTCTCATACCGGTTCAGCGGATCCGGGTGTGTGGATAAAAATGTGGGCACCGATCCCCCGCCTTCATCACCCAATGATTTTAGTGTTTTAAAAAAATCAGCCATTTCACGGGCATCATAGCCAACCTTGGTTGAATATTCAACCCCAAGTTCATCCGATTGGCTTTCATTGTCGCGGCTGTATTTGAGGAACATTAACTGCATAGCGGTCTGGGCTTCATTGGCAAAAGCACGAAGCTCTTTTGATACGATGAGTCCTCCTATCAGAAAAACCTGCGCCAACGTCTGCTTTGTGTACTGCTCTGCTGAATGCCGGGCTGTAATATGACCTATCTCATGACCCAGCACGCCTGCAAATTCCGCCTCATTATTGAAATGCGCCATGATCCCGCGGGTAAAATAGACGTAACCTCCGGGCACCGCAAAGGCATTGACCACCGGAGAATCCAGGACCCGGAAATGGAACTTCAAATCCGGCCGGTGGGATATTTTAGCCATTTCCTGACCATGCTTATCAATGAAAGCCTGCATCTGCGGATGATCATATAGCCCAAACTGGGCAATGATCTGTGGATCTGCCTCCGCGCCCAATGCCAACTCCTGATTCTCGGACATCAGGGATACCTGCTTCTTACCTGTCACCGGATTGACCGCACAGCCTGATATCCCGATCAATATGGCGATACTTGCTGTTACTACCCGAACCCAGTATACATTTAGATTTTTCATTGTGGTTTTATTAGGTTGTTAATCAATTAATGTAAAAATACGAACCAAACAACTATAGTGAATGTTTCAGATATCGGTATAACCAGAGCTTTTCTGCTCCTGTTTGCCACAAAATTTCAAATCCCGGTTACGTAAAGACCAAGATTCACCATATTTGCTTTGATCTGTTCCATCAACCCCCCGTTTATGTCAAAATCAGTATTTACACTGGTATTCCTGCTGACCGGATTTGGGTTGGGAGGCTTTGTGCAATGTGTAAACCGACCTGAAGTCTCCGGTGATGAACAGATGGAAATACAGCATTCACCGGAAATACGTCAAACAGATCCGATTCGGATCGTCAGTACGGCAGAAGAAGCCACTATCAGTTTGTTCGAGCAATCTGCTCCTTCCGTGGTCTATATCACTACAACAGCTGTCCGGCAGGATTATTGGTCCCGGAATGTATACGAAATCCCGACGGGTACCGGATCAGGCTTTGTATGGGATGCCGAGGGTCACCTGGTGACGAATTACCATGTTATCAAGGATGCCTACAAGGCCAGAGTCACCCTATCCGACCAGTCCAGCTGGGATGCAGAAATTATAGGTGTAGAACCCCGAAAGGATTTGGCCGTCCTGAAAATCAAAGCAGCAACACCGCTCAAACCACTACCTATTGGCACCTCACATGATCTCAGGGTGGGTCAGTCGGTCTTTGCCATTGGCAACCCATTCGGATTGGATCAGACTCTTACCACAGGCATAATATCGGCCTTGGGACGTGAAATTGAATCCGTTGCCAAAATCCCTATCCGGGATGTGATTCAAACCGATGCCGCGATCAATCCTGGCAATTCAGGTGGGCCACTTTTAGATATCTCCGGCAGGTTGATCGGAGTCAATACGGCCATCTACAGTCCTTCCGGAACGTATGCGGGTATCGGTTTTTCAGTCCCGGTGGATGTCGTCCGATGGGTGGTGCCGGATCTCATTGCTTATGGGGAAGTTCGTCGGCCGATTTTAGGAGTGGATCTGGTACAGCAACAGGTCATTGACCGAATGGAACTACAAGGCGCTCTGGTTATGAATGTTTCACCGGGAAGTGGTGCGGAAAAAGCCGGAATTCGGCCTACTCGCCGGGCTGTCTCCGGTGATATTGAAATTGGAGATCTGATCGTAGAGGTCAATGATAAACCGATCCAATCCAACAATGATCTTTTGCTGACGCTTGAAAAATATAAACCTGGTGAAATCATCCGTTTGAAAGTTCAACGCCAAAAAAGACTGGAATTATTAAATGTCACCCTCGGATCATCGCTCTAATATCTATGCCTGAATTGAACACCCTGCGCATCAAGGCGAAAGCGTATTTTCTGGCTTTATCCGGTAGGATCAAAGTATGGCTGTCCGGGTTGCCCGGCAAAATATGGTCTAGTATTACAGACACCAAACAATGGAAGAAAGGGTTGAAATACGGATTTTGGGGTTTCCTCGGACTCTGCGGCATTCTTCAGGTGTTGTTCCTCTTCACGTGGATGGGAGTATTTGGTGCCCTTCCCAGTAAAGAAGTACTGAGCACCATACGCCAGCCGGAAGCTTCAAAGATCTATAGTGCTGACGGAAAGCTAATGGGTAAATATTATACCAAAAACCGGAACAACCTCAAATTTGAAGATATCCCTCCGGCCTTTATGTCTTCGTTGATTGCCACTGAAGATTCACGATTTTGGACGCATACTGGTATAGATTTTAAAAGTTGGATGAGGGTCCTGATCAAGGGTTTTATTTTGGGTCAGGAAAGTGCTGGTGGAGGAAGTACGTTGTCACAACAATTAGCCAAGAATTTATTCCCCAGAAAAAATTATTGGGCAGGGTCCATGTTGATCAACAAGTATAGGGAGTGGATCACGGCCACACGGCTTGAACAAGCTTATTCCAAAGAAGAGATCCTAACTTTTTATATTAATACGGTATCTTTTGGTGAAAATATTTTTGGACTTGATGCAGCCGCAGATCGATATTTTTCTAAATCGGCTGATCAGCTTGCTTTGGAAGAATGTGCCATGTTGATTGGACTCCTGAAGGCTACTGGTTATTACAATCCACGTAATAATCCTGATCGTGCTCTCGTCCGTCGTAATGTGGTCCTCCATCGCATGCATACCAATGGGGTGATTGATTCCCTGACAATGGATTCACTTCGTACCCTGCCATTACTTCTCTCCTACCAACGCAATACAGACTCGGAAGGCATCGCGCTGTATTTCAGAAACCATCTTCGCCCGATCCTTTTTGAATGGTGCGCGAATCATTTCAAAGCTAATGGCGAACCGTACAATCTCAATACGGATGGGCTAAAAATCTATACTTCCATAGATTTTGGCATCCAGCAATATGCTGAAGAAGCCCTCAAAACACATATGGCGCGATTACAGGAAATGTTCGACAAGCAATTCACTGATTGGTCACCCTATAGTGCCCCCATAAAAGACGCTAAAGAACGCTTGTCCCTGTATACCCGCCTAAAAAAAGAAGGGCTCACAGAGGATCAAATCCAGGATAGTATGGAGGTTCGAATCCCCATGAAGTTCTGGACCTGGGAAGGCATGAAGGATACGGTAGCCTCGCCAATGGACAGTATCCGTCATTCGCTGAAAATACTTCAAGGCGCTGTTGTCGTAATTCATCCCCGAACAGGCGGTGTACTCGCCTGGGTTGGTGGCAATGATGGTCAGCAATTTAATATCGATTATGTCCTCACGCCCCGCCACCCCGGATCGGCATTCAAGCCATTCCTCTATGCTACCGCACTTGACCAGGGCATGGATCCTTGCACGTACTATGCCAACCAACTTATCAGCTACTCTGCGTATGAAGGCTGGACACCAGGAAATGCCGACGGGCAGTATGGAGGCATATACTCTCTCCCCGGGGCACTTGCGAAGAGCATCAATACCATTGCGGTTCAACTTATTTTTGACACCGGGATAGAAGCCGTCGTACAAAAGGCTCGGAGAATGGGGATGAAAGGCGAAATGAAACCGGTCCCTTCCCTCGCCCTCGGCACCGCTGAGGTCACGCTGATGGAACTGACCAATGCCTACATCACCTTCCTCAATAAAGGGTCATTCAGGCCGTATCACCTTATAACCCGTATCGAAGACCAGGATGGGACTATCCTGGAGGAATTTAAATCCCCTCTAACCACCAGCGTCTATTCGCCCGAAACTTCTGGTCTGATTTGCCAGATGCTGGCCAATGTGGTGGACCGAGGTACAGCAGCAAATCTACGGTATAAAGAGCTTGGCATTCGCGGCGCCCTGGCTGGAAAAACCGGTACAACCCAGTTCCATTCAGATGGTGTGTTTGTCGGTATGTCCCCCAAATTTCTTGCCGGTACATGGGTAGGTTGCTTCGATCGCCGAATCAGCTTCAACACGCTTCGGGATGGTCAGGGTGGCAAGACGGCGCTACCAATCTGGGGCGAATTGGTCAAGCGAATGCAAGCAGACCCCGCCTACACCAGTTACTTCAATGCCGTGTGGCCGGAAGAATTTGCATGGATCAATAATTGCTCGTTTACCCTTGATGAATCTGAACTGACCGACGATGGTATAGATCCTTCCTTGCCTCGTGATTCAACCTATGTGGGACCGCGGAGATATAAAGTAAAGGAAGACCGCCGGACAGGTTTGGGAAAGCTCCTGAATGATATTTTTGGCAAAAAAACTGACCAGCCCCACCAGAACTGATCCGGTCATTTCATCAAAAATTATCCATGGTGTTGGCCGGATTTGGAGATAGGAGAACATCCTGCTCTCCGGGGTTATCAGGTGCTGTTGCTGCACCTCATCATTCAATTATTCCTTCACAGTTTGGAGTTTAAAAGAAACAGGTAATATCATTTCAACCGGTACTGTATGTCCCTGATGCCGTCCGGGAATCCAGGTGCCTTGCTGTGATGTCATCACCTCCATCAGGCGCATAAGTTCGGCGGTGAATAGATGCACTGGGGCTGCGTACAACCTGAATATCACGCAGCTGGCCATTGGCCTGCACAATAAATTTTAAAACCCCCATTCCTTCTACACCCTTTTCTCTGTCAACTTCCGGATAGCGAACATTTTCATCCATAAATTGATACATCTTGCCGTTAGCACAAACGCTTCTTTCTTCCCGATCCTGAATTTGCTCACAACCTGCAAAACGAGGCATTTCTTCCACCCTCGTATACGGCGCCTCCTTGGAGGCATCACTGAGGGAAAAGGTAATAGGCAGGACCAACTCTGCATCAACTTTCTGTAAGGATGCAGTACTTGTGTAATATTGCTACTTTTGTATATGCCGTCACCCAACCTAAATAAAGCGGAAATCATTGACTATTATGATCACTGTCAGGTTGATTATGCACTGGTCTGGCAATTAAATGAGGTCATGTGCATGCACTACGGGTACTGGGATGACTCCACCCCACACCATCGGTCGGCTTTGCAGAATATGAACCGGAAAGTCGCTGAGGCTGCTGGTATCCGACCAGGACATCATGTCCTTGATGCGGGATGCGGTGTTGGAGGTCCATCTATTTTCCTTGGCTTGCAAGGCTGTTCGGTAGAAGGCATTACGCTCAGTGAGAAGCAAGTGAATACCTGCCGCGAAAATGCCCGGCGCTTAGGGGTTGAGGATCGGGTCGGTTTTAGCCAGCAAAACTACCTGGCTACTTCATTTCCGGATAACACATTTGATGTGGTGTGGGCTATTGAGAGTGTATGCTATGCCTGGGACAAGTCTGACTTTACACGTGAGGCTTTCCGGGTACTCAAGCCGGGTGGCCGGATTGTGGTTGCAGATTTTTTCAGTCAGCCTGTTTCATCCGGGTCTTCCGACGAAGCCCTCATGCAGCGCTGGACGGATTCCTGGGCAATTAAAGCGTATGCGACTTTTCCTGAATTCAATGCTGCGCTTGATACAGTTGGTTTTACAGACATTACAAGCCGTGACATCACCGATCATGTCAAGCCCAGTATACGTCGGTTATATCTTTCCTTTTTTCCCGGCATCGTGACGACCACAGTGGCAGAATGGATCGGGGTGCGAAATCATCTGCAAACCAAGAATACCTGGTCAACCTATTATCAATATAAAGCCCATCAGAAGGACCTTTGGCGCTATTCTATTTTTTCAGCACAGAAACCACCCAATTGATGATCTCCTCCTCACCCAAATGGACGAATGAATTGCTGGACGATATGCGAAGGCATGGTGATCCAATGGCGGATGATGCGGCAGCCGCCCTTTTCAATGCGATAAAGGGACATACGCAGGCCGAAGTCGCCTCTTTTATGACTTCATTTGTTTCACACGACTTTACCAAAGCCTGGAATGAAAAACAACTGATTCCGGATCCGCCTGAACTCATGGCCTACTTTGAGGCTTTTGATGAATTCAAACTCACGGCGGAGGAAATCCGGTATCTGGAAAAAGGTGCTGCGTTTTTTAAACAACATGGCCCGTGGATCACCTTCGCGTTGGGGGCGCGGTCCCTGCTCAAGCAATACGCGCACACCAAAGCCATTGAGGTCCTCCGGCTCACCACGCTGCTAGTCAAGCATGTCAACCGGCGTATCATGGAAACGATGCAATTCGTGCTGGATGTCATGACAACCGGATGGACGACCACCGCCGATGATGGATCGGTAAAATTAAATCTGCAACATCCCGGATTTTTGTCCGTTAAAAAACTGCGACTTGTACATGCCATGGTCCGTTACCGTCTGATGCATGGCATGTATGACACTTCGCTCGGCATCTATGATGAATCGCATCTCGGTCATCCGATCAACCAGGAGGACATGGTCTTTGCGATTCACACCTTTAGTCTGGAAATCATCGAGGGGCTTAGAGAAATGCGCATCACGGTTTCTGATGAGGATGCAGAGAATTATTTTCAATGCTGGAAGATCATCGGAAGGGGATTAGGGGTGCGGCGAGAATTGGAACCTGCGTCTTATGCTGACGCCACTGCTTTGCAGGAGTTGATCTATGAACGCCACTTTACGCTTCCCAATCCGACAGGACCTCTATTGGCTCAGGCACTCACGGGTTGGTTTACCACCACCGTTCCACTCCTCGATCACAAAATCCTGGTGACCTTTATCAAAGAATTTAACGGTCCGGAAAACTATAGCATCTTGCGAGACCATCTGGATCTGGATATTGGCAATGCTCATGCAGATCTCCGCGAGCATCTCTCCGAGGACATGAAGTTTCATGAAAAAACAGCAAGGTCCGGCATCGTGAAATCCGGAAACGGGCATCTGGCTCTTGACAATTTCTTTCTTCATTTTCTCCACTCACTCCTCACCACTGAACGGGGTGGAAAAAATCAAACCTTTCGGATCGGGGATGGATTCATTGCCTCCTGGAATCTGAATGAAATGGCGGAGAAACCAGTGCCAAAACTGGAGGTCCTGCTATTGGCCATCAGAACATTCCTGAAAAATCTGTGGCACAAGATCATATCCCTTGCAGGTTCAGCGGATAAACCATAGATGACATGGAAGCGCAGCTAGAGAAGATTTATGAAAGTGGTAATTCGACAGTCTACAAAAAGACTTCAGGAGATGGCCAGCCACTTACTGTTAAGGTGTTAAAAACAGACTTTACCAATCCGCGGCAAATCCTCCAGTTCAACAATGAGTTTACGATCCTGACAGATCTTATGATTCCCGGTGTAAAAAGAGTCGTCAGCAAGGAACTGTTTAATGGCGCTCCCAGTATCGTCTCGGTTTACTTTGAAGGTATTCCCATCCGGGAGTATATCCGGATCGCGCCGTTTGACCTGAGAGACCGGCTGGATATAGCCTCCCGTATTTCTCACGTCCTTGGACTTATCCATCAACGCAATATCATACACAGGGATCTTACGGCGGATAACATCCTTATCCATCCTGATACGAAAGAAATACAGGTTGGCGACTTCGGTCAATCTTTGCGGCTTGATGTCAAGACGATCCACCTCAGCAATCCTGATCAGTTGGAAGGTACCCTCTCTTATTTTTCCCCGGAGCAGACTGGCCGAATGAACCGGATCCTGGATTACCGTTCGGATCTTTATTCTGTTGGTGTATTGTTTTATGAGTTATTTACCGGCCGACTTCCTTTTTTAGATACAGATCCATTAAAACTGATTCACTCCCATCTGGCGTTATATCCTGAACCTCCGAATACAATAAACCCCCTGATCCCTCCGCAGGTATCCCGGATCATCCGTGTGCTTTTATCAAAAAATGCTGAGGACCGGTATCAATCCGGATTTGGTCTCGAATCGGATCTTAAGATGTGTATCCACTTTCTCGACCAGGACAGGGATATTCCGGAATTCGAAATTTCCCACAATAAGATTTTTACCAAGTTTCAGATCCCACAGCGGTTGTACGGTCGGGAAAAAGAAGCCGATCTGCTGCTTCAGGCTTTTGAAGAAGTCACGGATGGCCAGGGTAAAATGATTCTCGTCTCTGGCTATTCAGGCGTAGGAAAGACGGCTCTGGTCAATGAAATCCATAAACCTATTGCCGGTAAACGCGGCAACTTTATTCGTGGCAAGTTTGATCAATACAACCGAAGCGTGCCCTACAGCGCGATCACCCAGGCGCTCAACGAGTATTGCCAGATGCTTCTGACTGAGCCGGATGAGCAACTCAACTTTCTTCGCAAAAGGATGCTTGAGGCCCTGGGTCACCAGGCTCAGATTATAGTCGAGATCGTGCCTGACCTCGCGCTGGTCATTGGGAAACAGCCGGATGTGATCCGACTTGAGCCTGTAGAGAACAAGAACAGACTCAATCTACTCCTGCTTAAATTTTTCCAATCCATTGCCACAATAGACCGTCCACTGGTGCTGTTTCTGGATGATTTGCAATGGGCAGATTCAGCCTCGCTGGATCTGCTGCAACTCCTTGCCGTTGAGAGTGAATCACTTGTCATGCTCATCATAGGTGCATACCGGGACAATGAGGTAGATGCGACCCACCCGCTAACCCTCCTGCTCCATGAACTTGCACGAAGAGCTATCACCATATTTGACCTTAAAGTCAAATCATTACCCTATGAAGTAGTCCATAGCATGATTGAGGATACCCTTCATCAAAAAGGGATGGAGGAGATCTCAGGTCTTATCTACGAAAAGACGAAGGGAAATGCCTTTTTTACGATCCAGTTTATTCGGGTACTTCTGGACCAGGGCTTTCTGGTATATGATGAAAACGCGAAGGTTTGGACTGCGGATTTGGAGAAGATCAAAGCCCAGTCCTTTTCAGACAATGTGGTGGATCTTATGATCCGCAAGATCAAGACGCTTGCACCCGAAACGCAATTTAGTCTGACCATGGCGGCGGCTATCGGAAATACATTTGACCTGGGTCTGGTGAGTGCCATTATGCAGCAGTCTCCAGATGATGTCATCCGTCATCTGTGGCCGGCACTGGCAGACGGATATATCAATCCTATAAATGATTACTACAGGATGTTTGGCATTGAGGAACTGCAAGTATCCGCATCTCTTGTTGTTTTCTCCTTTGCGCACGATCGGGTACAACAGGCATCTTACCAGTTATTGGCCGAGTCAGAAAGGCCTTCGCTTCATCTGAAGATAGCTCGTATCCTCTGCGACACCTACCAGCAAGATGAGGAACATCTTTTTGACATTGTCAATCATTATCTTTTGGGGTTGACGCAGATAACGGATCCTGATGAATCTCAGCTCGTACGCTCTCTTAATCTGCGGGCAGGTCTGCGTGCCAAGCAGGCCAATGCTACAGCCTCTGCCATCCGGCATTTTGAAGTCGCCCTCGAGCTGTCTCATCCGGATGCCTGGGTCTCTGACTACAAACAAACCTTACTCCTCAACACGGAACTGGCGGAGGTATATTACCTCGACGGGCAACTTGAGAAATCACAATCGCTCATCCTATATTGTCTGGATCAAGCGACCAACCCTATCGACCGATCGGACCTCTATTATGTCTGGATGCTTCGGCTTGCTTTAGAATCCAAATATGATGAAGCGCTGGATGCTGCTGTTAATGGCTTGAAAGAACTAGGATACGATTTCCCGAAATCTACTACCCAGGAGGCGGTTCAGGCCGATCTGCAGTCGATCATTGCTTATTTTCAGGAGCACCCGATTCCATCCTTGTATGATTTGCCACTCATGACCAGTGAAAAATACATAGCGGTCATGAAGATCATGGACAACCTCACTGCACCATTGTATTTGGGAGGCAAGACTGAATTATGGATTCTGCATGTATTCAAAAAAGTACTGATTTCGATTGAGCATGGTATGACCCATCCGATGTGCTATGCCTTCTCGGAATTGGGCTTGATCTTCAATCTTTTCGAGATGTTCGATTATGGACTTCCGGCTGGTGATCTGGCCCGAAAGATTGCTTACCGCTACGAAAAAGAAGCCCCCCGGCAAATCAGCAGGACTGGCAACATCGTGGCCAATTATGTGTATACCTATTACAAGCATATTCGTGAAATTGATGAATACAACCGCGAGTGTATCAAGTCCAGCCAGGAAACCGGTGAGTTGATCTTCGGGGGGTATCTGGTGATGAACCAGTACTTCAATCACTATTACACCGCTGAAAAATTACTGCAGGAACTGGCGCTGGAGTTTGAAACCGGTATACAGTTTGGGCGGAAGATCAATCATCATATGGTCCATAACGCGTTGGTTGCTCTGGAAATGTGCGTGGATTACCTGATGAATCCGGAAAAGCTGAACCAGGAAGTTCGCTCCGGCAGGTTCGAAATAGATGAATTTTTAGAGATCTGCCGGTCAACGAATGAATTGTACGGACCGGTTTGTCTCTACATCTATTCCATGCAGGTATATACGATCATGGGCAGATATGACCTGGCGCTGAAGGCCGATATCGAAGCTGCTAAGTTTGTAGCACCAATTTTTGCCGCTGTCCCACACTACAGCACGTATATGTTCTTCCACGGAATTCTGCATCTGGCAAAAGCGATTGAAGACAGCTCCTACGACGTACCCCCTACAGTACAATCTTTCATCGATTACTTTGGACGTTTATCTGCTGTCAACCCAGCCAATTTCGAGCATAAGCACCTGCTACTGGAAGCCATGAAAGCTCAACAGGCCGGAAAGACAATTGAAGCGCTTCAGCTTTATGAGGAGGCTATCCAATCCGCACAGAAATACAGATATATCAATAACCTTGCGGTCGCACATGAACGTGTGGCTTCCCTTTGGATCAAGGAAGGACGGCCACATTATGCCCTGTATCATATCAAACAGGCCATCATCGCCTACACGCAGTGGGGAGCCTTTGCCAAAGTCAAGCAGTTACAGCTTTTCTATAGCGAGATCATCAGTCAGCAACCTGGCATTGAGAAGGGAGAAATCCTGGTCAACACCACTGACTCCTTTGACAAGGATCAACTGGATATCATGAGCCTTTTCAAAGCCTCACAAGCACTTACCGGCTTGTTGACGATGGATCAATTGAAACGCAGCATCATTGATGTCGTCATGGAGTACGCCGGGGCGAGCCGGGTAGCGCTGCTGGTTCCCGGTGATTCCGGAATGATGGTTGAGATCATGAAAGACATTCGTCAGGGGTATCAGATTGAACCGTTTTTATTACCGGAACAGCCTTCTGTACTCCCTCAAACGATGATCCTCTATGTCGCCCGTAAAAAGGAGCCCTTACTGATCAATACCGTTTCTGAAGAGCGTGTTTTCAATCGCGATGTATATTTTGAAACTGCGTACCCTCAGTCCATCTGGGTGTTGCCGCTAGTCATTCAACAGGATCTCAAGGGAATTATTTACCTGGAAAATAACCTGGTGGCAAACGCCTTTACGGCTGACCGGATCAAGTTGCTTCAACTTCTAAGCTACCAATTAGGGATATCCATAGACAATGTCAGGCTCTACGAGAACCTGAGTCATATCAACCGTATTTATCAAAAATTTGT
Organism: Saprospiraceae bacterium; assembly: GCA_041746735.1. GTDB lineage: Bacteria > Bacteroidota > Bacteroidia > Chitinophagales > Saprospiraceae > Opimibacter. The sequence continues at coordinate 99,820 of JBGTGP010000012.1, read as the reverse complement.
CCCGCTCTCTTTCCTCAACACGCTGGGATACGAATCCATACTTGGCGTAAAGTTGGGAGACCAGATCCAGCGAGAGATGACGATACTCTTTACGGATATTCGCTCCTATACCACGATTTCGGAGATGTTGTCCCCGGAAGAAAACTTCAGGTTTATCAATGAATATTTGAGCTATACAGCACCCTGCATTGAAGCGCATGATGGCTTTATCAATCAATTTACCGGTGATGGTATTATGGCGTTGTTTTCTGATGCGGAACAGGCTTTAAAAGCCAGTATTGCCATGCAGCAGGAAGTCCGTCGGTACAATGAATCACGGTTGGCCACAGATCAGCCACCTATCAAAGTGGGGATCGGATTGCATACAGGTCTGATTATGCTTGGCATCATCGGTGATGAAGACCGGCATGACACCGGGGTGATAAGCAATGAGGTCACCACGGCATCAAGGATCGAAGGACTGACCAAGATCTTTGATGCCTCTATCCTCATCAGTGAAAGCACGCTGACCAAAATCCAAAACCTGACAGACTATGCGTACCGGTATCTGGGATCCGTACAGGTCAAGGGACGTACTGCTCCCGTTCGGGTGTATGAGTGTTTTAGCGGTGATCCAGCGGAGATTATAGAGCGGAAGCAAAGGACGCTTGAGGTATTTAATGCCGGATTGGCCTCTTACTTTGGCCAGGACTTCATTGAAGCTGCCGGACACCTGAAGAAAGTGCTCAATCTCAATCCGGGAGATGTCACAGCGGAACGATACTTCCGCCATGCGGCAGAACTCATGGTCCAGGGGGTGGGGCCCGATTGGAGCGGCGTGGAGATTATGACAGAAAAATAAAAGGGGAAGGGGCTCAAGAGGACTTATTCCTCCTCCTCCTCACTTGCTGAACTTCCTTCTCCATCCGTGATGGTCAGGTAGTCCATATCACCATACTTTTCTTCATACTCTTCCTTTACACTTTCCTTCAGTTCGCCACTTGCATCATAATCGTCATCATCCTCAATGATCTGCCGGGCCTCAATGAGTGTCATCCGTACCAGGTAATACCGGTCATCTGTTTCAAACGGGAGGGCTGAGACAAATTTACCGTCGGCATTTTTGTACTGAATGAGGTGTTTGGCAAATCCGTATGGATACATGAGTTTGATCTGCTCCTGGATCTCGGGATCGAGCTTTTCATAGTCCTTGACGATACGCGGTTTGTTAGTCATGTTCATTCAGGTGTATAAGGAAAGTACCCGGAACGTAAAGGGTGCTTTCGCCATTCAAGGGTGTAAATTGACATAATATTGAGAGCAAACAAAAAACAAATATTTGAAATTCGCTCATTTTTTTTTCAGGCCGACAAAAGACCTGGATGGCAACACGAGTTCAAAGTTTAAAAAACAACAGCAAATCGTCCTGAAAAAGGAAAACCGGACAGTTGTATCATTCCAACTGTCCGGCTCCGGTTACCAAACCATTTATCCAGGTAAAAGCCCAGCGTAACCTACGCCAGGGCTGTCAGGTCCCGAATGAGAATACTATTACGGGTGAAATAAATTTTATTAGTTTTTCTGAGATCATTGAGTACCGCTGTGACGGTCTGCCGGCTGGTGCCCGTATAGTTGGCGATATCCTGCTGTGTGAGGGAATGCTTCAGCAGCGTCTCAAAACCCACATTCCTGCCTCGTTGCCGGGCATTGTCCAATATAAAATCAATGATTCTCGCCCGGGCATCCTTGAAGATCAGTGACTCTAACTGGTGCTCCGTTCTTCGGAGTCGAAGTCCAATCATCGAGATAACACTCATGGCCAGTTGCGAATTAGCATCCATGCAGGCCCTGAAGAAATCAACTTTGATACTGTAATATGCGGTGCCTGAAGAGAGTGCTATCGCAAAATCATGGTGCGGGCTTTCTTCCTTGATGAGCGCCATCTCGCCAAAGACCATGCGCGGGTGCAGAATTTGCTTGATGACCTCCCTACCGTCATCGTGATGGGTACCGATCTTAATACTCCCCGCTGATAGAATATAAAACCGGGTGGCGGGTTCGTCTTCAGCATAAATGAACCCATGCCTGGAAATCGTATGATATTCCATGTGATCCACCAGAGAAACCAGTTCTTTCTGGCTTAGCACACTAAAAAAGGGAATGCTTTCCAAAATCTCCATTTTATGTGCCATAATGCCTTCCTTCGAAAGTGATACAGATACTTTGTCAGCTATATGACACAATAAGATTTGCTAACCCCTATGGATTGCGAAATAATATAGCCCAAAAGGGCTTTAGGGCAAATCGGAAGAAGAAACGGCAGGGGTGAATCCTGAAAAATTGCCAAAGCCTCCGTTAATATTGTTGAAAATGGTGACAGGCTCTGCAAAAGGGTCCTGACGCACAATAAGTTGGCGTGCCAGGGAACTGTGATATTTATAATACTCCTCCGTGATGGAGCGTAACTCAACATATACGCGTCTGAGGTCATTATTGCCGACGACCCAATCGACAAAACTAAACTTCAAAGGACCTCCAACCGGTAAATTCTTCTTGTCGAGGAGGATTCCGAAATCATAGTGCGGGAGAAAAGGCTGATGGTCCGACGGCTCCGGATCCACAATCAGCAGGTAGTTGTCCAATCCATCATACTCATTATAGAAGACCAAATGGTAGTACCGGTTATCTTCGGCATGCTCAATGTCAAAGGAAACGGTGTAACGGACGATGCTTTTAAATTCGTGCTTATCTGAGGGTAGGATTTTCACATCCTGGATATTCAGATTGGCTATGGCACTTGGAATAGGAATATAAGTAGTGGCATACACGCTCCCAAAGCCGGGGGCGGTGGCCGAGATGGTATAGGTATGACCTTCTTTTACAAATCCGGGCGGAAATTCAAAAAACACCTCCTGGCCTTCACGGGTAGAATCCAGTTTGATGATGGCTTCAGTCTCCAGTTCGACCACCTCAACCTCAAGTCCGGGTGGTGTATTAAACTGGTTAGGACCTGAAGGGGATTGAGAAGTGAAAACAAAAACGCGTTGACGCTCCCATCCGTTGGGTGCAAGATGAGAAATGATGGTCAGTTTGGAAAGATTATGAGTCGGCCATTCCAAAGACGTCTCGCAGGAGGATAATAAAAGCATTACCCCTGTAGAGAATGCCAGACCTGCGGCTGTGAATTTGCCTTTCATTGAGGAAAGATAACGATTTAACCCAATATAAAGAAATCGGTGACAGAGGTCTGAACGCTGCTTTTTATCAGAAAGTAAACCGGTAGCTCAGTGACGGGAAAAACCGCAGCAGGGAGAACTGACGGAATTCAAATTGTTGATTGATCGGATCCTGGACAAGCGTGATATAAAAGGGATTGATTCGGTTATAGACATTATACAGGTTAAGTGTTAAGGAATGGCTATAGCTGGGTCGGTCAGCAAAAATATAGTTTGCACTGAGGTCAAGACGGTGATACGCGGGCAATCTGAAGCCATTACGTTCGCTATAGTTGATACCGATCTCCGGAAAAAAGGAACCCGGATTAAAAAACTTGCTTTCCGCAAGTGTGATGGCCACTCCGCTCCCATAGAGCCAGTTGGCTGTAAAGGACCATTTTGGACCTGCCTTGATCCGTCCTGCAAATGAGGAGGACCATCGTCGGTCATACCGGTCGGGAAAGGCTTTTCCATTGTTGATATCTTCAAAGAGCCTATAAGAACGGGACCATGTGCCATTCCACTTGACTTGCCATCTGCCGGCATCATACTGAGTCTGGAGTTCAACGCCGGAGGCATCACCATTTCCCTTTGTGACCTTGGATTCCCAATTGGCTGCATCTACAATACTTGACGGGAGGAGACCTTCCCGTAGCAGGAAACTGGCACCTTCCTGATAGGAGATAAGGCTTCGCATATCTTTCACGTAGGCTGACACATCGATGGACAGCGTCGGAGCGGGTTTCCAGAGGGCTGAAAAAGCATATTGATCAGAGAGGGCCGGCGCTACCCGTGCTGTCGTCGGCACCCAGAGATCTGTGGGGAGACCTATACTACTGGATGTGAGGTGATGCAGGTATTGGGCCATCCGGCTATAGCCAATATTGAAGGCCAGATTAGAGCGGGGTTGAAAATCAAGACTTACCCTCAACTGCGGATCCAGGTAGTAGGTCCCTTGTACGAAAAAACCGGCAATATGCATCCCGGAGGACAAATGCCAACGGGAATTGATTTCCCACCGGTCTTCAAAATAAACTCCGGATTCAATAGCTTTTACCTTAAAGGCCGAAAAAAACACATCATCCAGCAGCCCTTCTTCCAGGTAAAAATCTCCAACCTTACTTTCTTCATTGATCGTGACTGATTTTGGTCTGAACTGGTAGACGATGCCATACATACCGGCTGAAAGCTGATGATCTGCAGAGGGCCGGATGTCGAGTTCCAATTTGGCAGTGACATCTTCAATTCCGGACTTAAATTCTTTGGTATCAAAACCGGATACAGGATCTAGTGTAGAGCCTGGAAAACGATATAAAAATTCACTTCGATCTACTGACTGGAGTACAAAAGAGCTTCGGGAAAGAATGAAATTGGCAAAGATTTTGTCGCTGAGCAAGTGATTCCATCTCAATACAGCAGTACGATTTGTCCAATTGAGGTCCTTTCTGAATTCTTCATGCGAGACGATCCGAATGCCCGATTCCGGGTCCACTTCATTGCGGTCCGTTATGGTAAAATCTGAAAACCGATCATTGCCCTGATACATACTGAGGTACAGTCGGTCCCGATCTCCCAGCACCCAATTGATCTTACCGTTAAAGTCAAAATAATCCAGATCTGCTGATCCGCCCACGCCATTCTTCTCCTTATATCTTCGAGTCAGGTCGCGCATAAACAAACCTGGCAGAAAAAAGCGGCTGCTCAATAATACACCTACTTTATCCTTGACTAATGGCCCTTCAGCCATGACTCCGATTTCGGAGACTGCGATATTGCCGGAGAAACCCCATGTATGAATATTACCTTCTCGAGTCCGCACATCCATGACAGAGGACAGCCTTCCGCTGAAGCGACTTGGAAAATTGGCTTTATAAATCGATGCCTGCTGTAAGACCTGGTAATTGAATACCGAAACAATGCCCAGGAGGTGATTGGGGTGGTACACGGGTACGCCATCCATCAGTATGAGGTTCTGATCATTGGCTCCTCCACGGACATGGATGCCACCGACACCATCCGTTCCGGTATGTACACCCGGAATAAAATCTGCGATCCGGTACAGATCACTGGATCCCCCCAGATGTATATTGCTTTGTAGTTCAGAAAGGGTAATCCGCTCAGCGGGCTGTATAACTGCATCTGCCGGATCATGATGGCCATGTGCGCTCACGACGACTTCCCGCAGTACACTGCTCGGATGTAGTTTTAAATGGAGCATCTCGTTGCCGGTGAGTTGCACCACAATCCTTTTAGAGGTATACCCCAGATAGCCTGCCAGGAGTTGCTTATTACCAGCAGGAAGATGCAGACTGTAATACCCGTAATTATTGGTTGTGGTTCCCTTCCCGGAAATAACATCCAGCACATAAGCGGAAATCAACGGTTCGCCTGAAACTGAATCCGTCACCACACCACTTATGGAATACCGGGGCGGTGGTGGTGGTATCTGGTAAAGTACAATCTGATCCTCTACATACCGGAATGAAATCGAGGTCCCTTGCAAAACTCTTTGCAGTATATCCTCCACTGAGGCTCCTTTCAATTCCAGGGTGATAAGCGGCAATTTTTCTATCACGTTATCACTGTAGATGATATTCACACCGGATTGCAGGCTGAGTTCCATAAAAAACTCAACCGGAGGCTTCTGGTCGGCCATAACCATAAGCGTATGGACCTGTGCCTGCAGATAACCTGACAGCAACACAGCCCAGTATAAACTGATACATATGCGGTGATAGAACATCCACCAGTTTTATATGCAACGTACAAGCATGGGAGAAATGCTTCCTTTTACATCTGAAATATAAAAATAGGGAGAAGTTTCAGGATACTACCGGTATAAGTCCGTGGCGCTTTCCTTCTTCGAGCATAAAGGTGTAGGCTTTAGCGAGATTATTCTCAAGCTCACCATCCAGGATGGCTTCTCTGATGGCTGTTTTAATTTCACCGACCACCCTGCCCGGAGGGATACCGAACGCTTCCATAATCATCTGTCCGGTAACCGGCGGCTGCCAGTTGCGTAAATGATCCCGGGCTTCAACATCACGCAGACGGTCCATGACTCGTTCATAATTTAGCAGATACCGGGCCACGCGATCCGGATTCTTGGAGGTGATATCTGCTTTGCACAGGGTCATCAGCGCCTCCAGATTATCCCCGGCATCAAACAACAATCGGCGGATAGCAGCATCTGTGATGGCTTCCTGAACGAGGGCAATAGGACGTAGATGTAAACGGACCATGTGCTGGACGAACTTCATTTTCTCATCCATGGGCAATTTCATCCGTCTGAATATCCGCGAAACCATGTGTGCTCCTACTACTTCATGTCCATGAAAGGTCCAGCCGTGTCCGGGTTCAAAGCGTTTAGTAGCAGGTTTGGCGATGTCATGCAGGATCGCACTCCATCGCAACCATAGATCCATGGAAGCTTCAGACACATTATCCAGCACCTGAAGTGTATGGTAGAAATTGTCCTTATGTCCATGACCTTCCTGTTTCTCCACCCCTTTCAAATCTGTCATCTCCGGAAAAATCAGGGGCAGCAGTCCCGTATCATCCAACAGTAAAAAACCCCTGGAAGGCACTGGCGAAAGGATAATCTTGTTGAGCTCAAAGGTGATTCGCTCCATCGATACTATGGAAATTCTTTCCCGCATATGAGCAATGGCTTCAAGCGTCCGGGGATCAATGCGAAAGGAAAGTTGTGATGCAAACCGGATAGCCCGCAACATCCTGAGCGGATCATCTGAAAACGTCTGCTCTGGATCCTGTGGTGTTATGATTCGCCTTTGGGCAAGATCTGTCAGTCCGTCAAAAGGATCTATGATATGGTAGCGATGATCTCCATGGAGGGCCGCCGCAAGGGCATTTATTGTAAAATCACGTCTCAACTGGTCATCGTGAAGTGATCCCTGTTCAACACTGGGTTTTCGGCTGTCGGGACTATAAGATTCCTTTCGGGCACCTACAAACTCAAGTTCAAGATCCTCGTACCGGATCATCGCTGTTCCAAACGTCTTAAAAATCGACAATTCGGCACTTCCCACACCCAGAGCCTCTGCTACATCTGCAGCCAGTCCGGGTCCATCACCAATGGTCACAAAATCTATATCCGTACAAGGTATGCCCAGCACCCGGTCACGGACAAATCCGCCAACGACAAACACGTCCTGCCCTCGTTGGGCGCCTACCCGTCCGATGATGTCGAAAAGTTCCTGCTCGGAAGAGGTAAGATTGAGTTTCATGGTCCGGAGGCAATATCAGATGTACTCGGGTAAATTTGAAATGAATTCAGCGCGCAAACATAGTGTATCATTTTCACCCATCTTCCAAATGGATGCATCATCCTTTCAAACCACACCTGCCATTTCTTCCGCATAATGTTTGCCTATATGGTCCAGGATACCAAATAAAACATCAGGCTCCATTTCTGTTACCAGTTGGGCGCGAAAATGTTTGATCCCCTCCAGCGACTTAAAATAGTTCGTGTAATGGCGTCTCATTTCAAGAACACCCAACTTATCCCCTTTCCAGGCTATCGAGTGTATCAAGTGCCGCTTTGCAGCATCCACCCGCTCAATAATGGTCGGAGGTGCAAGGAGCTGACCCGTTGCCCTAAAGTGCTTAATCTCTCTGAAAATCCAGGGATACCCAATGCTGGCACGGCCTATCATGATGCCATCCACTCCATAACGATTCTTATAGTCAACCGCTTTTTGAGGTGAATCGATATCACCATTTCCAAAAATGGGGATATGCATCCGGGGATTATTTTTCACTTCACCGACCAGCGTCCAATCTGCTTCTCCTTTGTACATCTGGGACCGGGTGCGGGCGTGTATGGATAGCGCTGCAATGCCGACATCCTGCAACCGCTCGGCCACTTCCACAATGTGTTTTGATTCTTCATCCCACCCGAGCCTGGTTTTGACCGTCACTGGAATCGGACTTCGCCGGACTACTGCTTCCGTGAGTCGGATCATTTTGGGGATATCCTTCAAAATACCGGCTCCTGCCTCTTTACAAACGACCTTCTTGACCGGGCAACCGTAATTAATATCCAGCAACTCAGGACCTGCTTCGACGACTATATCCGTAGCCTGAAGCATAGAGTCCAGTTCAGCCCCAAATATCTGAATACCGATCGGACGCTCCTGATCATAAATATCCAGTTTTTGCACACTCTTTTCTGCATCCCGTATCAGGCCTTCCACGCTGATAAACTCTGTATATAGCATATCACAACCCTGCTCCTTGCACAAAAACCGGAAAGGTGGATCACTGACATCCTCCATCGGCGCCAGCAACAAAGGGAAATCTCCTAACTCCAGATTATGAATCCTGACCATACGCTTAGACACAACAATGACCTACTTGGAAAGTTGGTCGACGAGAATCAATAATGTCAGCACAGCCGTAGCCTGTGCCATGGTATCCCGAAGTACGTTGCTCCAATCCGCTTTCTTTTCCGGTCGTTCCACAGTAGGCTTTATACGCTTTGGTCCTACCGTTACGATTGAACCTTTCTCTACCTTTGGGTATTGATTGAAAAACAGAAATTTTTTGGTCTTCTCTACCCGGCCATCAGCGAACTGTACTTTTATTTGTCCCGGTGCACCTTCATCACTGACACCCGCAGCAAAATTATCAATATAGTATCTGGCATTTTTAATGCCTCTAAACGCAACAGAGATGGATTTTTCTCCACGAAGAAAGCCAGCCGAATACGCCTCATCCAGATTTACATGGCCGGTGATCGTCACCAATTCACGGCTCTTGGGAATCTGAATGACATCACCATGGATCAGGACGATGTTGGAGGAGACACTATTATTACGCAATGCTTCATGCAGATCGATAACGACGAGCCCTGTAGAATCTCCCTGTCGATAGAGTTTGGCACCTTCTGGAAAAGCTTCGGGTGTCAAACCCCCTGCCCTTCCGATAACGCTTGAAATACGTTCCTTACTCAGTACTAATGGATAGGTGCCCGGATACATCACTTCACCTTGTAGCTGTACGGTCTGTTTGCGTTCATATTCCGGAATAGAACGAACGTAGATATGATCAAATGGCTGCAACTCGATGCTATTGTCTTCCCGCAGGGCGGTTTCAAAATCCCGTGGCAATTGAGCTGAATACTGGGTGACTTTATGGTCCCGGCCCTTACTTACTTCAGACCTTGCAATATCGATACGACCCGGATCCGCTTCAAAAATAAAGCCTCCGGCGATGTTAACCAGGTCAGCCAGACGCATTCCTGGTCCGTATGGATAATTTCCAGGATTGCGTACTGCGCCATAAATATTCACCGTAAGATCGTCCCTGCGCCCTCCTTTGTCAAAAACCCGGATCATGTCGCCGGACCGCACTTGCATATTCGCTTTAGATCCGGGCGCCTCTAATACTTCCACCAGATTGAAATGAATATAGGACAGCCGCTTGGGTTCAGTTGGATCCTGCCGAATAATATAGCCAAACTCTGAGGCTTCGGGCAAAGGTCCGCCGGCCATCAATATCGCATCTTCCAGGGTCAACACCCCTTGTGGATCAATGGCAAAGGTATCCGGTATTTTGACTGCACCTTCCACCGTAAAATAGGCTGTCGGAGCGTACGTTTTCAGTGTCATAATCTGAATTACATCCTGATCGGCCAGCACTGCATTAGCATTGGATTCAGGTCGCTTCAGTATATCTCCTATATCCAACCTTTCATAGCGGAATGTGCCATCTGGCTGGTATCGTAAAAGGTAGGCAAAGTCCAGTCTGGCATCATTTCTCAATACACCTTGTCGCAGCAGATCTACCACCCGCATATCTTCTCTCCGCTCGTATACACCTGGAAACGTAACTGCCCCCGAAATCGTCACCACATTGTCTGTCCGGTCTTCAATACGCTTTATCTCCACGACATCTCCATGATATAGAATATAATCACCCCCGCTTGTCATCAAATCTCTGAGGTTTACATTGGTGACCACTCGCCTATCATCTAAAAAACGGGTAACCCTAACGTCGGATAAATAAGCATTAGCTGCTGCGCCACCTGCATAGTCAATCAACCGAGCCAGGTTTTCCTGTTCAAGCAACTCGTACAACATCGGTCGCGTCACAGCGCCATTGATCCGGACCACTTTCCTGGCTACGGGGATATGAATGATATCATTGCTTTGAAGGAAAAAATTCCGGGCTACCCCCGGATCGTTCATGAACGCATATACATCCAAAGGTATCACCTGTTCACCCCGAATCACCTTTATGCGACGTACAGAACCAATATCCGTAGGGCCTCCAGCAGCACTGATGACATTAAAGGCGGTATTGATACCCGGCAAGGTAAATGCACCTGTTACCCGGGCCTCTCCAAACACGCTGACCGTGATGTTACGAGGCTTGTTGAGTGTAACTTGAAATTCTGATCGGGTGATCACATACGCCTGACTGTATCGCTGAAAAAGTAATTCTTTCGCATCACCAAACCGTATCCCTTTGAGGAGAATCTTGGGAATCCGGTCTCCCGGCTGGACGAAACCTTCTGGTCCAATTTCCAAAATTTGTTCAAATTGGGATCGGCCGAAACCAATAATCCCTAACTTATCTCCAATGCCCAGCACATAGGATTCAGTCGGTGCCATTTCGTCAGATCGCTGATAGACGGCGATGGAATTGTCCCTGAAAATTTCCTGACCATAGATGGGATCCTTCTTGGGTGTGTTTGGTGAACCTGATTCTGAGGTGACGGTCGGAGTCGTTGGTGTAGGCCTGGCATCTTCCTTCACAACTTCAGGTTTGGTGGCTATGGGTTCTGGTGTTGCAGGCCTTCGCAGATCTGCTTCAATCTCCTGGATCGTCTCGGATAGCACATTTTGAAAAGCAGGGATCTGATCGGGGCGCACTGTGTCAGGATTATACCCTTTTTTGAGGAGTCTGGCTCTGAGGGTATCCTCCGGAATTCCTCGTTGGGCCAGTAGTTCTCTCGTCTGCGTTTCAGAGATTTGTGCTGAAAGTGATGTTATACTCAACAACAGTCCCAGGCCCAGGAGCAGGTTTAGCATGCCCGAAGCTTTTAACCTGTATCGAAATGTCATAACCTCCATAATATCAATGCTTTGACAACGCTGCCTTAAAGTAATCCAGCGTGTAGACCAATCCTTTTTCCCTTGGCACTTTGGGCTCCCACCCTAACAATTCTCTGGCCAGACCTATATCCGGCTGTCTGACTTTGGGATCATCCTCCGGCAAAGGCCGGTAATCGATAAAGGCTTTCGGATTGCCTACAAGTCCGAGTATTTCATTGGCCAGTTGCATTATGGTGATCTCATCCGGATTTCCGAGATTGACCGGAAGGGAATAGTCGCTCAGCAAGAGCCGGAAAATACCCTCGACAAGGTCATCCACATAGCAAAAGGACCGTGTCTGGGAGCCATCACCATACACCGTCAACCCTTCCCCTCTCAAAGCCTGTGCCATAAAGGCCGGCAAAGCCCGGCCATCTTCGATCCGCATCCGGGGGCCGTAGGTATTGAAAATCCTGACAATCCGGACTTCCACTCCATGAAACCTGTGATACGCCATTGTTATGGCCTCCATGAAGCGCTTGGCTTCATCATATACGCCTCGGGGGCCAATAGGGTTTACATTCCCCCAATAATCCTCTTTTTGTGGATGGACCAAGGGATCGCCGTATACCTCTGAAGTGGAGGCAATCAGGATTCTGGCCTTCTTAGACTTTGCCAGGCCCAGGAGATGGTGTGTTCCTAAAGAACCCACTTTCAGGGTCTGGATTGGCATCTTGAGGTAATCGATCGGACTGGCCGGCGAAGCAAAGTGAAGGATGTACTCCAACTCACCGGGAATGTGAACATATGTTGTCACATCATGGTGATGAAATTCAAACTGCGGGTTGGGGATAAGGTGTTCAATATTTTGCATAGATCCTGTGAGGAGGTTGTCCATGCCGATGACCTTGTACCCTTCCTTCAAAAAGCGATCACAGAGGTGCGACCCGATAAATCCGGCCGCACCGGTGATTAATACCCTTTTCAATACCTTTATTGCTTTATGGATCGTGTATGAGACTGGCAAAGATACTAGAAATGCGGTTTCGGGCTTTGATGACAACGGCCCTTTTTGCCTTCGTGTTTGGGCTCGTTTCTGCACAAGAGCGGGGCACCATGCGATATCTGGAATTCAGGTATGGGTTTCAAATTCCGATTGCGGATATGAAGGACCGGTTTGGTTCCAACAGTCAGTTTGGACTTGGCATTCAATCTGTTTCAAAAAAAGATAAGATCATTCTGGGTCTGGAAGGCATGTACTTTTTTGGCAATACGGTGCAGGAAGATGTAGTCACCCAACTCAGGTCGTATGATGGTAGTATTATCGGGATTGACGGAGCCCCCGGTGATGTCAACCTGAAAGAAAGGGGATATTATATTGGCTTTAACGCCGGAAAAATTTTTAGTACCGGTGCACACCCACAAAAGTTGACGGGCATCCGGGCGATAGCCGGTGGAGGACTACTGCAGCACAAGATCAGGGTACAGGATAATTTTAATACCATAGTCCCTTTGGAAAAGAAATACCAATATGGCTACGACCGGCTGACCAATGGTCCAGCCATTCATCTTGGGGTGGGATATCAGTACCAAAGTCCCATTCATAATTTGCATTTCCATGTGATGGGTGATCTCTATGCGGCCCGGACCGCCTCCAGGCGTGACATTGACTTTGCCACAGGTGAGTACCTCGGAAAAAAGAGAACCGACATCCTAGCCGGTCTGAGCATAGCCTATATCGTCACGATCAGCAGGACCGAAAAACCTGATCACATATATTACTGAGACGGATGTACTGGCTGGGTTATTATTGCTCCATGTACCTGATGGTGGCGGGTATCCGGATCGCCGCGCTTTGGGACATGAAAGCCAGAGAATGGCTCCGGGGAAGAAAAAGCTGGAAATCGGATCTTCAAGCCAATTCTCCAAAAAGAAACATCCGTATTTGGTTTCATGTATCCAGCCTGGGAGAATTTGAACAGGCACGTCCCGTCATCGAGAAGCTAAAAGGCAGGTGCCCGGATGCTCATATCATCCTTACCTTTTTCTCTCCCAGCGGATATGTGCAGAGAGCCTCTTATCCCTATGCTTCGGTGTATTATCTCCCTGCTGATCTTCCAGGTAATGCGAAGACCTGGATACGGATGATCGAGCCGGACCTGGCTGTATTTGTAAAATATGACCTCTGGCCGGGGTATCTGAATGCGCTCCAAAAGGCTAAAATTCCGACCATATTGATCTCTGCCCACTGGTCACTGAAAGGATATTTTCACTCCTGGTCTGTCCCTCCCTCCAAAGCCCTTTTACAAAAGTTGGACAAGATCTTTTTTCAAAAAAGCGAGTTGATAGCTGCTTTTAAGTCACGGGGGTTTAGGAATATTGTTGTAGCGGGTGACACCCGGATTGACCGGTGTCTAAAGATTCCGGCGGAGTCGCAAGCTCGAATTCCATCCCAATTACAAAAAGCAGGGCCATTTGATTTGGTAGCAGGTAGCACATGGCCCCGGGACGAGGAAATTGTTGATCAGGTGGCCCAACAATTTGGTCTAAAAGTTTTGCTGGCACCTCATGATGTATCTCAGGCCAATATCGCCCGACTACTTGCTTTTTTTGGCGACCGCGCAAGACTGCTGTCAAAATGGAACGGCGAACTTCCTTCTTCTGGTATTTTGATTGTAGATAGCATTGGCATGCTCTCTGCGCTTTATACACTGGGGCCTGTGGCGTATGTCGGGGGGGGCTTTGGAAAGGGCATTCACAATATCCTGGAGCCCATGGCGCATGCCCGGCCTGTCATCTTTGGTCCACGTTATCAGGCGTTTGCCGAAGCGGTTGATATGATCGCCCAAAAAGGTGCAAGGGTCGTTCAGGATGCGACATCATTGGCCGAATCAATTCGATTTTTTCAGTCACCAGGTGCGGCAAAAACTGCAGGACAGACAGGGTACCGGTATCTGCAGACACATAGTGGTGCGAGTGAAATCGTGACGGCGTACATCCTGAAAACTATACCTTGCAGTCCGGAATGAGCATCACACGCGATCAGATCCAATATGTAAACGAAAAAGCCAAAGGGCTGAAAGCAATGGTCATTGGAGATGCCATGCTGGACCGATATATATTTGGTGTGGTTGACCGAATATCACCGGAAGCACCCGTCCCGGTTCTCAGCCATCAAAGGAGTGAGACCAAGGCAGGCGGAGCGGCCAATGTTGCTCTCAATATGGCAGCCTGGGGGTGTCAGACTTCAATTGTGGGACTGACCGGAAGTGATAAAAGTGCGGATGAATTATCAAATATACTTACCGGTGCCAATATCAAGCATTACTTTATTCAAACACCTCTAAGACCCACAACGACAAAAACCCGCGTGGTAGCCGCCTCTCATCATCTTCTCCGCATTGATGAGGAAGATCCATCCGCCATGAATGAGGTACTGGAAAAGGAAGCTTTGGATTTGCTTTCGGACCTTATCCCATCGGTAAAGCCGGATTTAATCATCCTCGAAGATTATAACAAGGGTTTTCTGACGCCCGCGATTATAGAACTCGTTATAAAGGAGGGACGAAAAGCAGGCGCATTTATAGCGGTAGATCCCAAAGAGATTAACTTTTTTAACTATACTGAAATTGACCTATTCAAACCCAATCAACGGGAAGCCAGCCAGGCCGCGCGTCTGTCCCTTGTACCTGGCAACATGGATGAATTGTGTGGGATCTGGCGTAATCAATTAAAAATAAAGAACTTAGCCATTACCATTGGAAGTCATGGTATTTATCTCCAAAATGCAACAGAAAGGGCGTGGGTACTGCCTGAAAAGGCGATAGATGTTGTGGATGTCTGTGGTGCGGGGGATGCCGTCATTGGTGCTTTATCGCTGGGACTTCTGCTCGGACTGCCCCTGAATACCTGCGGGGCATTAGCCAACCTGGCCGGAGCTTATGTTTGTTCACATTCTGGAGTGGTGGTAGTCGATGTAAAGGAACTGGCGGCCTGGAAATAAATTTGTTTTGTCTGCGGGCCTACATAAATGTATTTACTGCTGTAGTAAATAGTAAATTTTCCTATTTTTACCCGCAGTTCCCCTTTAAGACCAATAGATCTCCTCTGATCTATGATGATATAATGCAATTCAATTAAACTAAATTCTGATAATGATGAAAGTAACTTTACGATTTTCAGGTCTGTTTTTCGGGCTCTTCGTTTGGAGTACCATGGCCTGGGCTCAGCCGGCAAATGACAAATGTGTCGATGCCATTGATATTCTGGTGTATGACAACCGCGATGAGGCAGTCAGGACGGACGGAGACACCCGGAACACCACAGACGGTAATCTGGACAATATTCCGGCTTGTTCTGTCAACTTCAAACGAGACGATGTTTGGTACCGTGTAGTCGCACCAGATCCTGCCCCTGAGCACGGCTGGTCGATAGAGTTTGAGTTTGGTCTTGAACCCACAGATATTCGGCTGGTGGGGTTCGCCCTCTACGCCTCATGTGATGCTACTCCTGCCAATCAGCCTTTGTACTGTACCGTCACCAGTATGGATAACCTTCTGAGCATCAGCCAATGTCCTCAGACAGTTGTTGCCGGTGAAACATACTACATCCGTGTGTGGTCCGCAGAAGGACTGGATCCGGACTGGCAGGTGGGATGGGGTACCTTCCGCATTTTCTCCTACTTGAATGGTGAATCAAGTGCTGAAGCCCTCTGGGGCAACGAGCCTGGTCAGGGCGATTTTGACGGCGGTCTAAATGGATGGACGGCTGTTGGACTGGCTTGTTCTGGCGGTGACGCTGCCAATGCAACCTGGGTATGGGATCCGATTGGGAGCGCCCTTTCTGGTGCTTATGCAACAGGTCAGGTCAACCTCTCACCAACCTATTGTAATGGTGCTATGGTTTTTAACTCTGACTTCCTTGACAACGGTGGGATTGCCGGCAACTTTGGCGGTGGCACATGCCCTGCCAACCAGTCAGCAGAGTTGATCTCCCCCATCATCGACATCAGTGAATTTGATGTTGCGGGTGTAGTCGTACAATTCCACCAAAGTATACGGGAATTCAACTCACGGCACTTTGTTGGGTTTAGCCTTAATGGCGGTGAGACTTGGCAGGAAGTTGAAATCAATACTGACATACCTGTCAACAGTGGCCACCTGAACGAAACTATACGTGTTGCGCTGCCTGGTGCTGTTGGGGCTTCACAGCTACAAGTAAAATTCCGTATCGATGGGAATTACTATTACTGGGTTATTGATGATGTAAAAATCGTACCTCGGGAATGTACCAACACTAGGGTTCAGCGTAATTTCTTTGCCGTCGCTCCTTTTGCGCTAGTGCCGACTCATATGGTACATGACTATCCCATCTTAGCGGATATCTTGAATGCCGGTGCCTGCGAACAAACCAATGTAATCCTGAACCATACCGTTCAGAGCTCAACAGGTAATGTCATCTATGATGAAGACAACTTTTACGGCACCCTGATTTCGGATCAACTTGCTGAAAATGATTTGTTCGATGCTTTCGTAGAGGTTCCCAAAATTCCTGCCACCTATACAGGCACCTACACGCTGACGCAGGATATGGAAGATTTCGATCCCAGTGATAATACACTTTCGTACACCTTCCGCGTAGGCGGTAATGAATTGGCGCTGGAAGAAGCCTTCACCCGGTCTATTACGCCTGCTGCTTCAAACTACAACGCAGGTGCACCAATGTCGTATGCGTACGGCAACTTTTTCTGGGCCGCTGCAGAAGCCAAAGTCAATGCGATCAATTGGGGTGTAAACAACCCGGATGATATGGCCGGAATAGCTGTCAACGTTCACCTTCTCCAATGGACAGATACCAATGGTGATGGTACGAGCTCCTTTAACGAGCGTCGATTTGTCGGCACGGCTGAATATACTTTCGTAGGAAACGAAGGTGACAATGTCACCATCAGGTCTGTCCTGGATAATATTGATGATCCTGAAGCTCCGGTCATGATGGAAGCGGGGAAAGGCTACATCGCTATTGTGGAATATCAAGCTTTTTCTGCTGCAGATCCTCAGTTGTTCCTGCTCGCGAGCGAAGCTCGTAACTACTCTCCTACCAATTTTGCCTTTGATACAGCACGTGCTGAAGGTTTGACAGATCAGGTGTTCTTTGCTTCAGTTCTGGGCCTTTCTCCGGATGGCAACCTGGGTCAAATTGACTATGGAGCACAAACCGGTACGTTTGGATTCAATATCGTACCCTTGGTTAGAATCGAGGTTGATACTACTTTCATCAGTACCAAAGATGTATTGGCTGCAGAAAATGGCATCTCTGTTTATCCGAATCCTGCAACAGATAATATTCAGGTCAAACTGGATTTCGCCAAGTCATACAGCAATGTAACCTTGCGTCTGCTCGATCAACTGGGTCGCGTGGTGAATCAGCGCACGTTGTCACAATCTGTCAACCAACACACTGAAATCATCCGTGTATCTGAACTGGCTGCCGGTAACTACATGCTTCAGGTGCTTACACCTGGCGGGCAGCGTACGATCCCGGTTGTAATAGTAAAATAATCTATAGTACCATTTCACATGGAACTTTAAAAAACTCCGGGGTTATGCCCCGGAGTTTTTTTTTGCTTGTACCTGTCGGAATCAGATATATCTTTATTCACCACCTAACCCATTGATTGTATGCCGCGTTTTGAATCTCTCGCTGTCCGGGAATGGCCGGATCCCAGGACCACGCGTCCGCATATCATCCCTATTTATGCCACCTCTTCATTTGACTTTGATGACATCGATCAGGGTATGCGGATCTTTGCACAGCAGGAGGCAGGACATACCTATGGCCGGTATGGCAATCCTACAGTAGAAGCCACAGCTGCTAAGATTGCTGCGCTTGAAGCCCATGGCACGAATCTGGACCTATCAGCCGTGATGACCAATTCGGGGATGTCGGCCATTCATGTCCTGATCACAGGATTGTTAAAATCCGGCGAAAAATTATTGACCCAGCCTAATCTCTATGGAGGCACAACAGAGCTGCTCCAGAAAATTATTGCCGGCCGGAGCATTGAGATCGTATATGCAGATTTGAACAATGCTGAAGGAGTAGGTCTGATTCTACAACATGACACGGCTATACGGCTTGTCTATCTTGAGACCCCTGCCAACCCTACCCTGGCCTGTGTGGACATTGCTGCATTAACGTCAGTTACACAGCAGTATGGTCGGTGGACGGCTATTGACAATACTTTTGCAACACCCTACCTGCAGCAACCTTTCCGATACGGTGTTGATTTTGTCGTGCACAGTACTACCAAGTATCTGAACGGCCATGGCAACAGTATATCCGGCATCGTACTCGGCAAAGATTCTGAATTGTTTCGCGACCGAATCTGGCAAACGATGAAACTTTCGGGTGCCAATTGCAGCCCGTTTGATGCCTGGTTGGTCTATCAGGGGTTAAAGACGCTACCGCTGCGGATGGACAAACATTCCTCCAATGCGCTCTTTCTTTCTACAAGCCTATCGCATCATCCGGCGGTCCAGGTTGTAAATTATCCCGGACTCAATAGTCATCCGCATCATGCCATTGCCGAAAAGCAAATGAATGCATATGGTGGAATGATGAGCTTTGAACTTCTGGGAGGACTGCATGCGGCACAAGCCGTTATGAACCGCCTTCAGTTTTGTTCGCTCGCACCTACATTGGGCGATGTCGACACGCTGGTCCTTCATCCGGCTTCTTCATCCCATTTGAATGTCGATCCAGCCACCCGAAGGCAAGCTGGTATTTCGGATGGACTGATCCGGGTTTCAGTGGGTATAGAAGATCCTCAGGACATTCTGGAAGATATCCTGCAAGCAATAGAATAAGATGTTGCGGGAAAAGTGGTCTGCTTCACTTCCCTGGAATCTCGATGCATACTTTTCCAAATTGCTCGCCTTTAGCTAGTATGGCCAGTGCCTCATTGGACTGATGTAAAGGAAAAACATGACTGACAATGGGCTTGATCGTATGCCGGCTCACCAGTTCGAGCATACCTTCAAAATCATCCGGAGATCCCATGGTTGAGCCCAGCATATCCAGTTGTTTCCAAAAAATACGCTGAGGACTGATACCATCCATCAACCCCCGGGTGCCACCATAAATGACCATTCTTCCTCTCGTTTCCATCAAGGGTAATAAACGGGCAAAACCGGCGCCTCCAGCTCCATCAATCACGAGATGAAAGCGACCGCTATGTTTCCCAGCCAATTCCTGATCCCAGTTATTTCGAGTATAATTGGCGCCCCCCGCAGCCCCAAGGCGAATCGCCATGTCAATCTTAGGGTCGGACGAAGATGTCACCCAAACTTCCATACCCAGGGCTATACCAAAAAGGAGGGCCATGGAAGCTACTCCACCACCAATTCCAGTGATCAGCATTCGCTCCCCACGCTTTGCTCTTCCTCGTGTTATCACAGCACGGTATGCTGTCACTCCACAGACAGGCAGTGCAGCAGCTTCTGTCCAGGAAAGATGGGCTGGCTTGTCATAGACGTTGGAAAGAGGAACCTTAACCCTATCGGCCAGTGTGCCAAAATCGGGCATTCCCAGGATTCGAAAATCGGGGCTGAAATGATCCGGATTTGCTCCCCAGTCCAGACCCGGGTTGATCATGACGTCTCTGTCGCCTATCCTGCCAGCCCCATCACTGCCCAACACCAGTGGAAATGCGATACCGGGATACTTGCCTTTGGTAATCCAATAATCCCGCATATTGAGAGCTGCGGCCTTTAATTCCACCAGCACTTCTCCTTCCGATGGCAAGGGTGGTTGAATTTCCTCCAATTCCAACGGCCTTTCCAGGCCAAAAAGCATCATAGCCTTCATACGACAGAATTCAATGTGTGCTGATAAACAGGCATCGGTGCTAAAGATATTGGTATCTTGTATTTAACGAAAAACCTCCGGGTCTTTTATTTAGATTTGTACCCACATAAAGCTATCCAAATGACAAAACTGTTTACACTTGTTTTCACCCTGATAAGCCTGTGTTTCACGGGAATTGCTGCGCAGTCCTGTGGCATACTCTCAGTAAATGCTACCCCTCTTGCATGTATGGGTTCCGGTTTTCTGGTGAGTGTGAATCTGGATCTGGACACACCTTCCAGCCCTGGCTTTACTCTCGCCGGTAATGGCGTGATCTATGGGACCTACTTATACAGTGACCTGCCAGTGACCGTGGGTCCATTTCTGGGAGATGATGATTCCGTTTATGATTTTATTGCGTGGGATGTTAAAAATGCAACGTGTCAGCAATTTACTACGCTGCCAGCAGCCAATTGCGGCCCGATTTGCGGGATCAGCGATTTTGAACTCGAATTTGTAGCTTGTGTCAGCCTTCAATCGGCCATTGTCGTGTTTGATTTTGATGTGGTCAATCCCTCTGGACTTACTTTCGATCTATACAATGATGCCGGCCAAAGCCTGGGCACCTGGTTGTATTCCAGTCTTCCGGTCACCTTACCATTCTTTGAGGTCAATGGTGCTGCCCCTATCATCCTGACGGTATGTGACCACAACAACGCTGAGTGTTGTGAAACATTTATACTGGATGCCATAGACTGCAATCCCAACAATTGTGAAATATTTAGCGTCACGGCCACACCACAGTGTACGGGCAACAATTTTCTGGTGCACCTCAACTTTGGATATGACAATCCCCCATCAGACAGCTTTAAGGTCACAGGCAATAGTCTTAATTACGGGACCTTCGCCTATACCCAATTACCAATTACCCTTGGACCCCTCAATGGAAATTCTAATATCAACTGGCAGTTTCTCATAGCCGACAGTCAGCAGCCCTCCTGTAGTAAAAATCATGTGCTCGGTATCTACCAGTGTCCTCCACCTTGCAATGTCCTGGCGTTGGAAGCGATGGCAATGGAATGCGAAGGCAATGAAGCCTTTTCCCTCTGGATTGGGCTTGATATTGAAGGCGAAGGGGATACAGGATTTGCCGTCTTTTCAGATTCCTACTACTACGGTTCGTACTCGTATAATGCCTTACCCGTCACGATACACAATTTCGCACTAGAAGGATCTTTCATTGATTATGTTTCGATTTGTGACAATGAAAACCTGGGCTGCTGCTCCACGACACCGTTTGAAGCACTTCTCTGTAATGGTTGCCTGATCTACAATCTTACAGCAACACCCATGCCTTGCAATCAGGAAGGACTGGTATGGGTTGAAATCGATTTTAGTCACAATAATGTTTCCACCCAAGGTTTTGAAGTCACCGGCAACGGAAACAATTATGGAAGCTTTACTTATGAACAACTCCCTGTTCTGGTTGGGCCTTTTCTCGGCGATGGCTCTCAATATTTTGAATTTGTGGTTACGGATCTGGTGGATGAATTTTGTTTCGAAGCGGTTGAACTCGGCTTTATTTCTTGTGATGATATATGTAATTTCTTTGATCCGATAGCTGAAACCGGTGTTTGCACAGGTCATAATCAATATGAACTCACCCTCAATTTCGGCTATCAGGGTGTTGGGGGACTTACGTTTGATATGACGGTCAACGGCAGTTTCTTTGGCACCTTTCCATACACCTCACTGCCATTGACGATTGAAGAATTTCCTGCTTCCGGTAATGCTACCGACATCA
Organism: Saprospiraceae bacterium; assembly: GCA_041746735.1. Lineage (GTDB taxonomy): Bacteria > Bacteroidota > Bacteroidia > Chitinophagales > Saprospiraceae > Opimibacter. Next base: position 77,915 of record JBGTGP010000012.1, on the reverse strand, counting down.
TTACAGTTTGCGATCACGGTGATCCTGAGTGCTGTGCCACGATTGTAGTGCAGGCTCCGGATTGTGCCTGCTCCATTTTTGATCTGACCGCCACACACCTCGGCTGTAGTTCCGATACCACTTTTGCCGTCTCGGTCGATTTCTTTTATGAAAATCTTCCGGGATCCTTTGTGGATGTATTTTTTGATGGCGTATTACAAACCACTTTACAGGTTGATCTTTTACCCTTCATCCTCCAGCTACCTGAAGGTGATGGCACGGGTCTCATTACGATCTGCGCCAATGATCTGGCCAGTTGTTGTGATCACGCAGCGGTCGAGCTCCTGCAATGCGAAGCTCCCGAATGCACCATTTATGAATTATTTGCCGAAGCCGGTGATTGTACCTCCGCCTCCACTTTCTCCGTAGACATAGCCTTTGACATCATCAATCATATGACCGATTCCGTTACCATTTTTGCTAATGGCGTGGAGGTCGGAACCTATTTGATCCATCCTGATTTCATCCGCATTGAAAACTTCCCGCTGCCGCAGACCGAAGAAATCCTGATCACAGTTTGTGCCAGTAACGATCCGGAATGTTGTGCTACTTATGCACTCGTTGCTCCGGATTGTGCATGCTCCATCCAGGATCTGGTCGTGGATACCGGCGAATGTACTTCGGATTCAACCTTCCAACTCCATTTTAATTTCCAAAGTGACAATCTGTTTACGGACTCTGTTCATCTATATGCAGATGGCGAATGGATTGCAACGTCTTTGTATTCGGGCGGTCCTGTCATGATTGAACATTTTCCAGTCGGAGAAAACCCAAATACGGTATTGACCGTGTGTGCCACCAACGCTCCTGACTGTTGCGCTACTGTTGAATTTGAAACTCCGGATTGCTCCCTTTTTGGACTATGTCATATCTGGGATCTTGGCGTACAGATACTCGATTGCACATCCGATACCACTTATATTCTCCATGTGGATTTTCTTTTCCAAAACCTTCCTACCGATTCCGTTAACATCACCTTAAATGGTGAATTTTTTGGTCAGTATCAGGTGCATCCGGAAGGGCTTTATATTGAACCATTCCCGGTGATAGATTCCAATCACACCGTCCTGACCATATGTGCGGTGGGCGATGACGAGTGTTGTGCTGTGATTGAATTTGAAACACCGAATTGTGAAGACGGAGGCACATGCCATTTGTTCGATCTGATTGCTGATCCGGGTGAATGTACTTCTGACTCCACGTATGCACTCTTCGTCCAGTATTTCGGAATCAACCTCCTTTCCGATTCGGTCCTGGTCTTTGCCAATGGTGAATTTGTAGGTCAGTTTCCTCATAACCCTGATGGGTTTACGATCGCGGATTTCCCTGCCTTCACCACCAATCATACGGTCGTCATGGTCTGTGCCGCCAACCGCCCAGATTGTTGTGATGTCTACGAATTTGAAACACCGGACTGCAACCAAGGTAGTGGGTGCCAATTATTCGAACTTCATGTAGAAGCAGGCAGTTGTACGTCAGATTCTACCTTCCTGGCGGCTGTACTTTTTGAAAGTTCAAATTTGCCGACAGACTCTGTCCTCGTATACGCTAATGAGCAACTTGTGGGCCAATATTTTAATCATCCGGACCTGCTCCTGATCGAAAACTTCCCCCTATTTGGAACCGATGAAATATTGGTCACGGTATGTGCGCTTGAGGATCCATTCTGCTGCGCTTCCTTCACGTTGGTGTCACCTGAATGTGAAGGAGTATGTTTGATTTCCAACTTGGAATATTCTTTATCCCATTGTGATTCGTCCGGCAACTTTTACTTCCTGCTGACCTTTGATTTTGCTAACACAGGTAATGATGGCTTCAATGTTGTGGGCAATGGAAATGACTATGGTCATTTCAGTTACCAAGATCTGCCCATTCAAATTGGCCCTTTTCCCACCGATGATACTGTCTATGAATTTTTAGTTTCAGATGTAGCGTTTGGTGATTGTGCTGCAGCTATTGAGCCTGGCATGGTTGAATGTCTGCCGGTTTCGGTAATACCCATTCCGTTTGATGATTACTTCCAGATCGTCAATAATGGAAATGTCCCCATGGTACAAGCGTTACAGGATATCCGTCTCACCGTATTCAATGCCAATGGAAAGACTATGGTGTATCAGCATCGCATGACAAATGGGGATATCTATAACCTACAGCATGTACCCGCCGGTCTTTATATCGCCACGGTGATGCATGGGCAATGGATCTGGCCGGTGAAACTGGTGAAGAGTGAGAAATAAAACGTAGGTATTTGAGGAATTTGCCTTAAAGAAATTCATTGAAAACCCAAATGTACAATGGAGCCTTATGGGCTCCATTGTTTTAATGTCCCAAAGGGCTATGCCCTCATAACTTGTTTTTAGAGGGGAATATTACCATGCTTGCGCGAAGGTGATGCCTTCTTTTTGTGCTGAAACACAGCAAACGCTTTAATGAGTTTGCGTCTTGACATTTCCGGCAGGATCACCTCATCCACGAAGCCTCGTTCGGCGGCCTGATACGGGGTGGCAAAAAGATCTCCGTATTCCTTTTCCTTTTCAGCGAGCTTGGCAAGAGGATCCGAAGCACTCTGAATCTCTTTTTTGAAAATAATTTCCGAAGCTCCTTTGGCTCCCATAACGGCAATTTCCGCTGTGGGCCAGGCATAATTCATATCCGCTCCAATGTGTTTGGAATTCATTACATCATACGCTCCTCCATAAGCTTTTCGGGTGATCAGCGTAATGCGTGGAACAGTAGCTTCGCTGAAGGCGTAGAGGAGTTTTGCTCCATGCTGGATAATCCCGTTCCATTCCTGATCTGTCCCCGGAAGGAAACCCGGCACATCGACCAGGACCAGCAACGGGATATTGAAACAGTCACAGAAACGTACAAATCTGGCACCTTTTCGGGAGGCATCTGAATCGAGGACACCAGCGAGATGCATAGGTTGATTGGCCACGATACCAATGCTCATGCCACCCATCCGGCCGAAGCCCACTACCAAATTTTGGGCAAAATGTTCATGGAGCTCCATAAAACTTTCCTCATCCACCAATTGCTGAATTACATCCCTCATTTCATATGGCGTGCTGGAGCTTTCCGGCATGATAGTCATCAGATCGGGACGTAATTCATCACCCGGAGTGAAGGGCAAGGATGGAGGTCTGGCCTCCTGGTGTTGAGGGATATAACCAAGTAATCTCCGCAGTTGCCGGATACAATCCACATCATTGACCGCGGTCAGATGGGTGACACCGGATTTGCTTGCATGCGTCATGGCCCCTCCCAGCTCTTCGCTTGTCACCTCCTCATTGGTGACCGTTTTGACCACATTCGGGCCTGTCACAAACATATAGGAACTGCCTTCGACCATGATGGTAAAATCCGTCATAGCCGGGCTATAGACAGCTCCCCCGGCACAGGGCCCCATGATGGCACTGATCTGGGGAATGACCCCTGAGGCCTTTACATTTCGATAAAAAATATCCGCATAACCGCCTAATGATCGTACACCTTCCTGTATTCTGGCACCACCACTATCATTGAGCCCGATGATTGGCACTCCGTTCTCTACGGCAAGATCCATGATTCGGCAGATCTTTTCAGCATGTGTCTCAGAAAGGGCGCCACCAAATACAGTGAAATCCTGTGCATACGCATACACCAGTCTTCCTTCAATCAGCCCATACCCTGTCACCACTCCATCGCCATAATATACCTGCTGGTCCATTCCAAACTCGGTGGTACGATGCACGACCATCATTCCAATCTCTTCAAAACTACTCTCATCAAAAAGCAATTGTAACCGCTCCCGGGCTGTAAGTTTTCCTTTGGAGTGCTGCTGCTGTATCCGGTCCTCTCCGCCACCTTGCAAGGCCAGTGTTTGGCGCCGGTGTAATTCTGTAGTCTTTTTATTCATTTGGATGCTAACTTAGGGCCAAAATAAAGAATATACCTGCAAGATTATGAATAGCCCATTCTCTACGCTCCTTTTATCTCGTCTGGTGGCGGATATGCAGGAATCTGCCACCTTGCTAATGGCCAAAATGGCCCGTGAACTGAAAGCACAAGGCAGGGATATCATTGATCTCAGTCTGGGGGAGCCGGACTTTGATACACCTGTCCACATTAAAGACGCAGCTAAAAAAGCACTGGATGATGGCTATACCAAATATACTCCTGTCAATGGCCTGCTGGAGTTGCGGGAAGCCATTGTCCGAAAATTGTCAAGGGATGCAGGAATCCATTATACCCCCAATCAGATCGTGGTATCGAATGGTGCTAAACAGAGTGTTTACAATCTATGTATGGCCTTGCTGGATCCGGGAGATGAGGTGATCCTGCCAGCTCCGTACTGGGTTTCCTATTATGAAATCATCAAAATGGCAGGAGGTATACCTGTCATCGCGCATTCTTCCATTGAACAGGATTTTAAATGTTCCCCTGCACAACTGGAAGCGCTGATCACCGACCGGACAAAATTCATCCTGTATTCTTCTCCTTGCAATCCCAGTGGTTCGGTCTTTACTTATTCCGAATTACAGGCTTTGGCAGCGATGCTGCAATCCTATGAGCATGTGCTTGTGATTTCCGATGAAATATATGAACATATTCAGTTTTCACAACAGCATCACAGTATTGCATCTTTTGAGGGTATGCAGGACCGGACCGTTATCATCAATGGTATGTCAAAAGGGTATGCGATGACCGGCTGGCGTCTTGGTTATATGGCCGCTCCGTCTTGGCTCGCCGATGCCTGTACTAAAATACAAGGCCAGGTGACCAGTGGAGCATCCTCCTTTGGGCAGAAAGCAGCCGCGGTAGCGTTGGAATCAGATCACACATCAACCCTCGACATGGTCAAAGCCTTCAAGATCCGCAGGGATCTCATCATCTCCTTACTCGAACAAATTCCCCTATTATGGGTCAACCGACCTCAAGGCGCGTTCTACATTTTCCCTGATGTTTCTGCTTATTTTGGAAAGACCTCCATACATGGATATGAGGTCCGCGATGCAGATGATATGAGTTTGTATCTGCTCGCAGAAGCTCAGGTTAGCACCGTTTCCGGAGTTGCATTTGGCAATAATCGGTGCATTCGCTTATCCTATGCCACTTCTGATGCCAAACTGACTGAAGCAGCCCAACGAATATCACGGGCGCTGGCGGATCTCCGCTGATTATTTGATCAGGATAAAATCCTGTGCCAGATACCGGAGAATCCGGATTCTTTTATTTTCGTAATATAAGGGAGATTTTAACTCATTTCGATTTGAGAAATTCTCCTTATAAACCGGCCGGATATCAAAGCCGGAAGCCAGACCATACCCGGTTGGATCTATCGCATTGATCAAGTCTTCCTGCCCACCAGTTGCCAGACGACGGGTAAGCCACATCATCAAATCATATCCCTGGAAAGCGTTCAAGTCAGGTACTGTATGATACTTCTCAAAAAATTGGGTTCGAAATGAAGTATAGTGAGGATGCCCCACATCTGGAAATGAAGAACTGCTCAAATGCAATGACAGGCTTTCCATGTAATTGGAATTGAGATTAGCGAAACCTGTCCATTGTGGCAGTCCAAAAACAATTGCTTCCCTGGTGCCTTTGTCTGCATGCAGCTTTCGCATAAACGCGTTGATGAATGGTTCATCCGAACGGGCATAATAGGGCATGATGAATATGGTGCCCCGGGTATCCTCCAGCAGCGGATGAAGTTGCGTAGAGGCCAGCTCTGGTGAATTGTCCCGTATGATCAACTCTTCTACCTGTACTTCGGGATGCTGCTTAAAAAACTGGAATCGATTTACCTCCCCCGGAATATCACGTGCTACGACATACACTTTCTTTCCCCGCAAGTCTGTGTGTATATATTCCAGAATAGCTGCTGCGTGGGTAGACAGCGCAGGAAAAAGTTGGATAAAAAATGGATTTTCCGTGGAGATGCTGAAGGCAGGCAACCAGGGAGACAATACCATGACCTCATGCTGTAACCCATAGTTAGATACCGTTTCCAAATCCTTTTTTTCATAGGGTCCGATGATCACATCTGCTTGTTTCACCTCTGGTCGGTTGAGGATGTTGGTCAGTGTGACAGCCGGGTCACTTGCATCATATGCAAAAAACCGTAAGGGGGGATAACGCGAATTCATTTGATCCAGCGCAATCTGGATGCCGGCATAATACTGAATAAAACGCACCAATCTCGAGTCCTGTCTTTCGGTGTAGATCTCCGCATTCGCTGCATTGAAGGGCATGAGGATTGCAATTTCCCGAACTTCGCGAGAAGGTTTAGGTGATTCTCGCACAGGATCATCTGTCACGACGGGACCGGCTGGATCCTCCTTCCATATTACCGTATCGACAGTAATGGACTCTCTTGGCACCAGAATATAGCTGTCCGTTTTGGGATCATACACCCGGACTTTATCCTCCCGCTCCACAGGTCGGGACGGTGGAGTGGGTTTCCTGGTCGCCGACCGGGGTGCGGAGCAGGAAAGTAAAACGCTCAAAAAGGCAAGCGTCAGGATGACTTTACTCCCACTCAATGGTGGCCGGTGGTTTGGTGCTGATATCATACACAACGCGATTGATCCCCTTCACTTTATTAATAATCTCGCTGGAGATCTCAGCTAAAAGATCATGAGGTAATTTACTCCACTCAGCGGTCATGCCGTCTACGGAGTTGACAGCTCGCAGCGCAATCGCATTTTCATAACTGCGCTCGTCACCCATGACGCCTACGGATTGGATGGGCAAAAGAATAGCGCCGGACTGCCAGATTTTATTGTACCAATTGTGTTTTCGCAAGAGATGGGTATAGATCTCATCTGCTTCCTGAAGGGTCGCGACTTTCTCCGGCGTCACGTCCCCAAGGATACGAATCGCGAGTCCTGGACCCGGAAAGGGGTGTCGTCCCAGTATCTCTGTCGGTATACCTAGTGATTCACCTACTTTTCGAACTTCATCTTTAAAGAGCATTCTGAGTGGCTCTACCATTTTAAGTTTCAGTTGCTCCGGAAGCCCTCCTACATTGTGATGAGACTTGATGGTCGCAGAGGGGCCGTGGACTGAAATGGACTCGATTACATCCGGATAGATGGTCCCTTGTCCGAGCCACTTGACAGACGGATAGGCTGAAGATTCTTCTTCAAAAACTTCAATAAACAACCTGCCGATGATTTTCCTTTTTTCTTCAGGGTCCGTGATGCCGGCGAGTGCATCATAAAACTTTTGCCTGGCATCTATCCCGTGAACTTTGAGGCCCATGGTCTCGTACTTGTCCAAAACCTGGCGGAACTCATTCTTGCGTAATAGCCCATTGTCGACAAAGAAACAATGAAGTCTGTCACCTATTGCTCTATGAATCAGGATTGCACCGACGGTACTATCCACACCACCCGAAAGGGCCATTAGCACGTCTTCTCCGGCTGTCTGCCGGCGGATGTCCTCAACGGTCTCTTCAATAAAGAGTTCTGGTGTCCATCTTTCCCGTAGCCCGGCTATACCGCGTAAAAAATTGGAGAGCAATAGATGACCATCCAGCGAGTGCGTGACTTCGGGATGGTACTGCACACAACAAATCATATGATCAAACCGGGACGGCAAACTGGCATAAGCTGCTACCGGGATACTATCTGTCCGGGCCAAGACTTCAAAACCTTCCGGTATCTCTATTATGGAATCACCGTGCGACATCCAAACCTGAGAGCCTTGTGGTATACCAGAGAAAAGCGGGTGTGCCGATGATCGTATATCTAATTTTGCTTTGCCATACTCTCTTTTATCAGAGCGGGCTACATGCCCTCCAAAGATATCGGCGATATACTGAGCGCCATAGCAAATCCCCAGGATCGGAACTTTGCCTGTCCATGACTGAAGGTCTGGCCTCAGCGCATTGGAGTCTTTGACTGAAAAAGGACTGCCGGAAAGGATCAGGGCTTTGACATCCGAAGGGATATCCACTGGAAGTGACTGATACGGAATGATCTCGCTGTATATTTCAAGCTCACGTACGCGACGCGCTATCAATTGCGTGTATTGCGCACCAAAGTCAAGGATGAGTACTTTTTCCTTCATCAGGTCGTATGCAGTAGTACAGTAGGTGTATCAGATATCATGGTCTTACCGGATAGTCATATCCACAAGTCTATTCCTCCAGTAGCCCTCGTCCTTCCTTGCGGATCTTGCCTTCTTCCAGAAGCGTTTTCATCAGCTTATCCAGGATGCCATTGACAAAATCCTTGCTCTTGGGTGTACTGTACTCTTTGGATATGTCAACATACTCGTCCAGGGTGACTTTTGTAGGGATGGTTGGAAAATATAGAAATTCAACGAGGGCCATTTTAATCAATATGACATCCAGTACGGCAAGACGCTCCATGTCCCAATTTTTGAGTGTGGGTTCAATGAGTTGTTCCAGCTCCTCCGCCTGCTCCATCGTCACAGAGATCAGTCGTTGCCCAAACTCAATGACAGTATCATCATCTGGGTGATACGCTTCATAAAACGTTTCATTAGCATCGGGCAACTGTTTGATGATCTTCTTCAATGCACCTATGACCAGAGACTTATCTTCTTGCCAAAACGGATACTGATCATCCACGATCTCCTCAAAGATTTCATTTTTTCGAAGCTCCCGATAGACTTCAAGCAGATACGCACGGTGACCGGCCTCATCCACATCTCCGAGAACATAATTTTTATACTCCGGGGTTTTGGCAAAAGTATTGTAGATCTTCAGCAGCAGGTCCTGATCCAATCGGGCAGCAAAGGCCTGCTTGTCGTAGTAATTCCGCAGACGTTTGTTCAGGACCAGGGACTGGATCAGGTCGTTTTCAAACAGCTTGGCATTCCACCTGGGATCGTCTGCATCCGGCCGAAGTTTGGCTAGTCGGGTATCCCGGTCAGTTACTGCCTGATGGGTGATCTCCTGGAGCAGGAAAAGATTAAACAGCAGACTTTCATACGCCAGATCGACGGACTTGGCATAGCGGGTCATGATTTCCTTATGGGGTACACCCGGGTCACGATCCAGGGAATAAAGCAATTGCATTACTTTGATTCTTATACTTCTCCTGCTTACCATATCGGACGTACCTCAGATTGATTCAACGAACATTCGGGCAAAATAACAGATATTTATTTGAACCCTGCTAAAACGAATGATAATTTTTTTAATGTGACTATAGCTGTATGCGGATTCGTTGATGTCATTTTAACTGAAACGCTGCAGGGAGATGGCGTATGTGCCACATTTGAATGACCTTGCCACCCCGAATGTGTACGACCCCCGGATTTGACCGGATGATAGTTTTAAGTAAAATGTCATCGGCCTCATACCAATCATATCCGGCGTTAGTCGCGGCTTTAAATGCTGCGAGTTTTTCGCCTCCGGCGCCCCCTGCTGCGGCATAAACTTTTGCCCCCTGCTGCAAGACATGCTCCATCAATGGATTGACTTTCCGGGTATATTTTTCCACATAACCCTTATCCCAGGTATAGACTTCTGTGACAATTTTTCTGGGGTTGATGTCACCAGGTCTACGAACCAGGGTGATCTGACCCGGGGCTACCTCCACTGTATCAACTGACCAGGTCGTGTCCTGTACGGTGTGCGTTTCGGAATGACTGGATCCATGGAGTTTATACGCCACGATCAGAAATACATCGCCTTCGTCTGTCAGAATATCTTCCGCCACATCAAAACCATCCGGGCTGATGATCGAAAAGTCGCTCACCTTTGTAGCCTCCACTGCTGGCTTGGATTTGATCTGTTCTACCACCGTCCAGTCTTCTTTAGGATAACTGGCCAGATTTTTCAGGTACTCCTCTGTAGACAGTTCGAGTACTTCGTTGGTTTTCTTATTCTGAATCTTCCAGGCTATAACCTGCACCGAAGCTGAGGCTTCCTCCTCGGCTGTCTTCTTGGCATACAGATCTGTACCAACCGCGAAAGGTCTGAAATCGATTACCGGCAGGCCCCAATAAAAGTTTCTCAAGCAGAACACCACCAGCAAAATAGTGGATGCCCATATGACAATCGATCGGGCTTTATCAGAAAAGAGTTGATGCATGTCTTTATGGCGGAAGACAAAATAAAAAGCAGGAATCAGCAGGACCAGGTCCTTATAAAAGGAGATACGGGGCACAAGTTTAATGAAATCGCCGAAGCAGCCGCAATCCGTCACCCGCATATTGGTTTCTGTGTATGGGCCCCAATTGCTAAAATCAAAGAAATTGACTCCACTGGGTACATAACCTGTCAGGAAAGTAAAGCCGGTCAGGATTGTGAAAAAGCCAACAAGCAGCAAAAACAACCAGCTGGTCAGTTTGGTGCGATGACCGAGCAATAGCATGATGCCCAGCACGATTTCAAATACGATCATGAACACAGAGAAAAATACCGAAATACTGCCCAAGAAAGGAAAGAGGGGTGCAAGGAAACTGGCCCAGGTCTCCCTGAAGGTGTACTCAAACTCAGTAAAATACTGCTCCATCTTGAAGGCGGTTCCCATCGGATCAACGGCCTTGACTAGACCTGAGACAATAAATAGGATGCCGGTGAAATTCTGGAGGAAAGTCATCAGCCAGGTTTTATGGCCTTTCTTCAGCAGGCCAATGAAGGCAGTGAGGATCGCAGCGCCAATAGCGATGTACAGGATAAGTGTAAGTAAGGTCATATCTGAGATTGTTCTTCTAGTCGTATGAGTGCAAAAACACAATAGTTGAGGATATCCATATAGTTGGCATCCACTCCTTCGGATGCCAGGAGGAGCCCCTGATGGTCTTCGATCTGTTTGATCCGAAGGAGTTTCATCAGGATAAGATCTGTATAACTGCTGATTCGCATTTCCCGCCAGATCTCTCCGTAATCATGGTTCTTTTCACGGAAGAGGTCTCTGGAGTTGGACACGAATTGATCATAAAGTGAACTCAGTTCATCCGTGGGTATGTCCTGTCGCTCATCCGATCCAAGGGCATTCTGAATGAGAGCCATGATGCAATAGTTGATGATCCCTACATACTCTGAGGGTACATCATCCTGGACCATCTGTCGACCTTGCTCCTCAATGGTCCTGATCCTGGAAGCTTTTATGTAAATCTGATCGGTCAGGGATGGGAGACGAAGTATTCTCCAGGCTGTGCCGTAATCTTTATTCTTTCGCAGGAAAAGCTCCTTGCACCGGGTAATCACAGCATCGTATTGATTCAAACTATTTTCCACCTGGAGGGCGATTTTTATGCAAAAAAACTCAAACGAAACATCCGGAATCAAGACTTGTTAAACCGAATTCGTGGCAAAGATGTCCAAAAAATTAATTTTGACCTGTTAACCATTCCCTAAACCGGAGTTGCGATGGAGATTGTTTGGTGCGTTCTGGTCACGACCTGCATAGGGATATGCTTCAAACTCTATGGAATTTGGAAGGTTGACATCTTCAATTCCATTGTAGTAAATTATACCATTTGTCTGATTATCGGAAGTTGGCTCTCCCCCGGTGATGGATGGCCTTTCACTCCTGATCACCTGGCGAAACCGTGGATTCCCTGGGGCGTAGGATTAGGGGTGCTTTTTATCTCTGGTTTCAACCTGACAGCCTATACGATCCAACAGGCCGGGATTACGCTCACCACGCTGATTCAGCGGATGTCACTGATCCTGACTGTTTCGTTTACGGTCATCTTTTTTGGGGAGTCATTTGGCAAACTTGAAGCCATCGGATTGGTTTTCGCCATACTCGCCATACTCGCCATCAATCAGAAAGGCCATCGTTTTTCATTTCAGATGAGGGGTACGCTTCCTTTATTATTGGCGGGGGTGCTGCTGATGTCTGCCTCCATTGAGATCCTGCTTTACCATGTGGAAAAATCGGGTTTAGTGGGTCAGGATCAGGTCGTTTTTACAACTTTTGCCTTTGGAATAGCAGCGATTATAGGATGGTCGGGAATAGGTTTGCGCCATATCAAAGGAATCAAGCGCCTTACTTCCAAAGATGTGTTGGCTGGGATGCTGTTGGGAGTGCCGAATTTCTTTTCTATATACCTGCTGCTGGTGTTGCTCAACCAAGGTTGGAAAGGGAGCATCCTGTATCCGATGGTCAATGTTTGTGTTCTTTTGGCATCGACGGGAGCAGCGGTGTTGATATTTAGCGAAAAACTCACACGTGTCAATTGGGTCGGAATAGGTCTGGCCACCTTATCCATAATCATCATTGGTTACGCACACAACGCAAAAGATTGGACGATCAGTTTTTGACATTGGCATCACCGGGTACAGGCTATGTGATGGAGCGGGGAAGTAAGTTTTATGGCTATGCTATTCCTGTGGCGTCAGAAGAGGAAGCACAATTGTTCCTCGCCCAACTCAAAAAAGAGCACTCAAAAGCGCGGCATTTTTGTACAGGTTTACGGCTTTTTCCGGATGCAACCCTTGAGCGCTTTTCAGATGACGGAGAGCCCTCAGGTTCAGCAGGCCGCCCCATCCTGGGGCAACTGATCCGGCATAATCTTACGAATGTTTTCATGGTGGTTGTAAGGTATTTTGGAGGCACCAAACTTGGAATATCCGGTCTGATCGAAGCTTATAAAAACTGTGCAACGCTGACCCTCTTTTCTGCCACCACTATTGTGAGGCATGTATATGCCAAAGTACGGTTGAAACTCCCCTATGAAAGTTTCCCTCAACTAATCAACTATTGTAAGCAGCATGAAATACCTGTGCTTGAGGAGTCATTTGATTCTCGAGCCTCTATTCTTCTTGGATTCAAAACTTCAACATACCTAACGGAACTTTTGCAAGCGCTCCGGGAGCATACCAGTTTAGATTTCACTACGATTGAAGCATATGCTACTTCACTCGGATGGGAAATTGAATCTGAGCCTGGTGCCATCATCATATAAGTGGGATATTCTTCGGAACTTCGTCCTGGCATGAAACTTATTGGCCTTACTGGCGGCATCGGATCCGGAAAATCTACAATCGGTGCATTGTTTCGCACGCTAAACGTCCCCGTGTATGAATCTGATGGACGGGCCCGGCTATTGATGGAAAGCGATCCGGATGTCATCCGGAAAATCAAAGTTCTTTTTGGAGAGGATATTTATACGTCCAGTGGCCTTCCCGATCGTAAACGGATTGCGTCTCTTGTGTTCAAAGATCCTGCTCGACTTGCCGAGTTGAATGCGATCATTCATCCGGCTGTATTTGCGGATTTGCTTGCCTGGATGAAAATGGCGCCGCAGGTGGAGGCTCCCTTTGGCATCCAGGAAAGTGCTATACTTTTTGAAGAAAATTTAGTCGATCGGTTTGATGCTGTTATCCTTGTGGTAGCTCCTGAATCGCTTCGGATCAGTCGTGTAATGAAGCGGGATGGGGTTTCGCGGGAACAGGTCCTGGAGCGAGTTTCCCTTCAGATGCCGGATGAAGAGAAGATACCGCGGGCGGATTACGTTATTTATAATGAGGAGGGGAGGTCCTTGGTGCGGCAGGTAGTTGACATACGTAGTTCAATTATTTACTCCATATCTTGAGAACATTTCAGGAAATAATCGAAATAAAAAGCTGATTTTAAGACGAATAAATGGCATGGATCATCTGAAAAAACAGGCATCAAATACCCCCAGTTTCTGCAAAAACAGTGTGGCACACCTAGGTGTGCCACACTGTTTTTCAATTTCTAGGGCTTAACTCAACGATAAATTTCTTAAGTATTAAAGAAGAATAAGCGGCTTATAATCAATGACTTAATATCATTCATTCCCACTTTACACCCCAATTCCGCCTGTCATTTTCCTTTCTTTTGAAGCGTACTACTTATGAAATATTTACTTTCATTTCCTTACAGCTCCGGCAAACCCGGAAAGAACCTCTTCTATGATATCACAACATTCATGCAACTGATCCTCTGTCATAACCAAAGGTGGCGCAAATCGAATGATATTGCCATGTGTAGGCTTAGCTAATAGTCCCTTTTCGGCCATTGCCAGACAAATATCCCAAGCCATATGACCGTCCTCCGCATCATCGATCACTATTGCGTTGAGCAAGCCTTTGCCACGAACCAATTGAATGAGCGGTTGGCGATCAACGATTTGCTGCATTCTATCCCGAAAGATTACACCCAAATGCAGTGCATTCGCATCTAGACGCTCATCGCGAATGACCTCAAGTGCTGCATGCGCCACAGCACAAGCCAAAGGATTTCCCCCGAATGTAGATCCATGCTCACCAGGCTGAATACACAGCATGATCTCGTCATCAGCAAGAACGGCCGAAACCGGTAACACACCACCCGATAACGCTTTTCCCAAGATCAGAATATCGGGCTTTACTTCAGGCTTATTTTCGCAAAATCCGTCACATGTGCAGTTGCCGCACGTGGCGAGAAGTTTTCCGGTACGGCCTATTCCGGTTTGAACTTCATCCACAATCATCAGCACATTCTTTTCTGTACACATGGAACGTATAAATGGAAGGTAATCCATATCCGGCACAACTACGCCTGCTTCACCCTGAATCGGCTCAACCAACACACCTCCCACATCAGGATCCTCAAGTGCTTCTGCCAATGCCGCCTTGTCATTGTATGGAATAATCACGTACCCCGGCAAATAAGGACCAAAACCTCCGGTGCTGGAAGGATCTGTAGATGCGGAAATAACACCCAGCGTACGTCCATGAAAATTACCCTCCACGAATACAATCTTGGCTGACTGGGGTGCAATACCCTTCTTGTCATATGCCCAGCGTCTGCAGAGCTTGATGGCGGTCTCAACGGCTTCCACACCTGAATTGGCCAAGAGTACTTTGTCAAAATCAAAGTACGATGTGATGTATTTTTCGAATGGACCCAATTGATCATTGTAAAAAGCCCTTGATGTCAGGGTCAGTTGATCCGCCTGATCTTTAAGCGCCTGTATAATTCTGGGATGACAATGCCCTTGGTTCACGGCGCTGTATGCAGACAGGAAATCATAATATCTCCTGCCTTCAACATCCCACAGATAAACGCTTTCCCCTTTGGAAAGTACGACCGGCAAAGGATGATAGTTATGAGCACCATATAGATCCTCAAGCTGGATATACGTCTCTGACGACCTCAATGTTTCAATTGACATACTACTTTGTTTCGCGAACCCCAAAATTACCATATTCCAATCAACCAAAGTGGCTTCATCTGCGTCATACATCCTTCGTCAGTACGATCCGGGTGTGTGTCAAAATGGCAGATAAACCATATCTTTGTCCTCCCATATTTTTATGAACCCAACTTTTACGACCAGCCGTGATATCGATGAGGCCCGACAGGGTGAGGCCTTTTATATGCGTGAAGGTGAAGTAGTTACATCTGATAACTTAAAGCGATTTTATATAGAAAGCTACGGATGCCAGATGAATTTTAGTGACAGTGAAATTGTGGCGTCCATCCTATCTGATGCGCAATACCAGCCGACCCGGGAGATCGATCATGCCGACCTCATTCTCCTCAACACATGTTCGATCCGCGAAAAAGCTGAGGAGACTATCCGAAAGCGTCTTCGCACCATCGATAAAATCAAATCCTCCCGTCCGGGCACTATGGTAGGCATACTCGGCTGCATGGCCGAGCGATTGAAAAAGAGTCTCCTGGAAGAAGAAAAACTCGTAGATGTTGTTGTCGGACCTGATGCTTACCGCGACCTTCCTCGCTTGCTGGAGCAGGCCACAGAAGGTGACAAGGGGATCAATGTTTTACTTTCCCGTGAGGAGACTTATGCCGATATCAGTCCCGTCCGACTTGAGAGCAATGGCATTACTGCCTTCATTTCGATTATGCGCGGCTGCGACAATATGTGCTCATTTTGTGTCGTCCCCTTTACACGCGGACGGGAACGATCGAGAGATCCGTTTACAATTGTCTCAGAAGCTCTACATCTCTTTGACCGAGGTTATCGCGAAGTGACGCTCCTCGGCCAGAACGTGGATTCTTATAAATGGATGCATCCTGAATTGCATGAAACATATTCTTTTGCCCGTCTCCTCGAACTCGTAGCCCGGATCCACCCGGAACTCCGAGTCCGATTCAGCACCTCTCACCCCAAGGACATGACCGATGACGTACTACACACCATGGCCCGGTACGAGAATATATGCAAATACATTCACCTTCCGGTCCAGTCTGGCAGCAGCCGAATCCTGTCTCTGATGAACCGGACCTATGATCGTGAATGGTATCAGCAAAGAATAAATGCCATTCGTGAGATAGTACCCAATTGTGCCGTTTCCTCGGATATCATAGCCGGTTTCTGTTCGGAATCCGAAGAAGATCATCAGGACACGTTGTCCATAATGCAATGGGCCGACTATAGCATGAGTTATATGTTCATGTATTCCGAACGCCCCGGCACTCTGGCCGCCCGCAAGTACAAAGATGATATCGAGGAAGACATTAAGAAAAGGCGTCTCAACGAGATCATCTCTCTTCAAAACAGGCTATCCAGGGAGCACAATGCACGAGATATCGGTAAAGTTTTTTCCGTGCTTGTCGAAGGCGATAGCCGGAAATCAGCGGATGAGTTTAAGGGCCGGAATTCGCAGAATAAAATGATCGTCTTTCCCAAATCAGACTCTACCCGGCCAGGTGATTATGTGGATGTCATCATCGAGTCCTCCACCAGCGCAACGCTCATAGGCCGGATGGTGACGGCATCATCCTCGAGGTAATATGAGTTCAGCAGCGTCCATCAAACAGCGTTTCGGCCTGGTCGGTAGATCAGAAGTTTTTGACCGTGCACTCAATACCGCAGCACGTGTAGCGGCTACGGATCTCACGGTGCTGATCACGGGAGAAAGCGGTGTCGGAAAGGAAGTCTTCAGCCAGATCATTCATGCCCTGAGCACCAGAAAACATAACAAGTTTATCGCCGTCAACTGCGGCGCTATTCCGCAGGGCACCATCAATTCAGAATTATTTGGTCATGAGAAAGGTGCCTTCACCGGGGCCATAGCAGATCGCAAAGGCTATTTTGAATCGGTAGATGGGGGGACTATTTTTTTGGACGAGATCGGGGAAATGCCGCTCGATACCCAGTCCTTCCTTTTGCGCGTACTTGAAGCGGGAGAATTTATGCGAGTGGGTTCTTCGCAAACGCTGACCACAGATGTACGTGTTATTGCTGCGAGCAATGTGGATCTGCAACAGCAAATTCGTCAAGGTAAATTCAGAGAGGATTTGTATTACAGACTAAATACGGTACCCATCCATATTCCCAGCCTCAAGGAACGCCCGGAAGACATTCCGATCCTGATCCGACGCTTTGCCGTGGATTTTGCGGAATCCTATCATACAGAATCCATCCGGCTGGAAGAACAGGCCAAAAACATACTCCTCAAGTATCCCTGGCCCGGCAATATCCGCGAGCTCAAGAATCTGATTGAGCAATTGAGTGTACTGGCTGAAGACAAACTGATCGATCCGGAGACATTACTGCATATCGCTCCACATCTAACCAAAACCCATCTGCCTGCACTCTCTAAAAGTTCCGACAATCTGCAGGAGCGAGAGATCTTGTACAAACTGCTTTTTGACATGAAAGGCGATCTTCATGATCTCAAGCAACTGGTTTTTGAGCTGATCCGGGGCAACAATCTGCGTGTACCTGATACAGTTACGTTCCGGTCTTTTAATCCTGTAGGGAATGAAGAGGATCTGATCACCGGCCAGGCTTGGCCCAGGTCTATTCTGCCTGAATATGGTGCTACCCCTCAGTCCCAGGACCGTAATGCGATCATCATCGACGACAAAAAGTTTGATCCGGGTGAATATGCTGATGAAAGTCTGGCGTTGGAGGATATGGAGAAAGATATGATCCGGAAATCACTCAAACGACATGGCGGAAGGCGAAAAGAAGCGGCGCTAGAGCTTGGCATCTCGGAGCGAACACTCTATAGAAAGATCAAGCAATATGATATCTGACGCATGACAAAAGGATTCATCATCATGCTCCTCGCCCTTCCATGGATGGCAGGTTGTTACTCGCTGAAGGGATATAGTATCGGTGCAGATATCTCAACGTACTTTGTAGGTAATTTCAAAATAGCCGCACTCAATGCTCCTGCGACCATCAACCAAACCTTCAGCGAGTCATTAAAAGATAAGGTCTCCCGTGAGTCCCGTCTTAAACTCACGGACACCGATCCGGATCTGGAATTTAATGGTACAATCCAGGGTTTTCATGTGACAGCAGTAGCGCCACAGCCGGGTGAGCGAACATCCTTCAACCGGTTGACAATACAGGTGTCTATTGAATTTACCAACACCAAAAACAGTAAAGAAAACTGGAACCGAACATTTTCTCATTTCGAAGATTTTCCCACGGAGCAAAACCTGTTACAGGTCCAGGATGATCTCATCGTCATTATCTTCAACCAGATCCTGGAAGATATTTTTAATCAGGCCTTCAATAACTGGTAACATGGAGCATGAAAAAGGTTACACGTCACCTCAACCCGGACTAGCGGAAGCCCTGCATCCGGAAATCGGTAATGGTGTTCTCTGGACCTCTCCTGGTCACCAACATACGCTTCGTCACCCTGATCCCTCGAAGGCTATTGAAAAAATGCTTGACGAATCCATTCCCAAATCACCGGACAACCATCCTGATACAATTTCACCTTTGGATCCGGAAATAGAACATGGGCGAATTGCACAGCAGAGTGATGCAGAAGTAAAGGAAGGCGATGAGGAGAAAAAGGATTTAACCAGAGTACCGCTGCACAAAAAGTCAACGTCCAAAAAGAAAGTGGCTAAGAAAGGGGAAAATGCTGGAGAAATAGGTGGGGCTAGTGACGCAATTGAGATTGAAAAGAATGAAGAGGGCATCGAAGATCAAAAAGCACCAAAAGCCGGTAAACGTCTTAGAAAAGCCGCAAAGGCCCTAAAGAAAAAGGAGACTGAAATCTTCCATCCGATACCGGAAAGGCCAGTTACCATCAAGAATGACCCGTTATCCCCGTTTACCCGGTGGCTCAAAAATCTACGAGGATCGGAATATGTCCATCCGTACGATGACGATTTTGCGATTCGGCAGGATTCGCTGGGGGGTGGCCAGGGTATGTCAGAGACCTATGCTGACCTTTTGGCAGCCCAGGGCCACAAGGAGCAGGCTATACGAATGTATCAGCAACTGATGGAAAAATATCCGGAAAAAAGTAGTTTCTTTGCAGCCAAAATTGAAAACCTGCTCTAAACATATACCTATTTAGTCATGCTCAAGGTTATCACCATTCTTATTGCGTTGATCTGCGTCCTGCTGATGGCAGTCATTTTAATCCAAAACCCTAAAGGCGGTGGAGTGGACAGCACTTTTGGAGGCCAAAGTGCCAACCAGATGTTTGGCGCGGCCAAATCTGTTGATTTTATTGAAAAAATCACCTGGGGTCTGGCCGCTGCACTTTTTGCACTGTGTATTTTTGCCAGTTTCTTTGTCAAGTAAAGTACTCCATCCTGCTTTGTATATTGGTTCTACCTTTTTGCCGGGCTACTGTTTAGCCGGAGGAATGGTTTTGCCAAAATGACAGCACCCTGGAGTTTGCTGACAACTTTAACGCCAATATCAGCATGCAAAACAACTATAGCTGAAATTATGGCAGCCCAAACCCGAATGGCACACCTTATGATAGTGCAGGCGTGAATGTAATTTCAACTTTCTTACCATTATCAACTGTAAATTCATCTACATCTATGAAACTTAAACCAATCAATGACCGGGTAGTGATCAAGCCTGCTCAAGCCGAAGAAAAAACCAAAGGTGGAATTATCATCCCCGACACAGCAAAAGAAAAGCCACAGCGCGGAGAAGTCGTGGCAGTAGGCCCGGGTAAAGACGGCAATCTGATGACCGTTCAGACCGGTGACATCGTCCTTTACGGCAAATATTCCGGCCAGGAACTCTCCTATGATGGCGTCGATTACCTGATCATGCGCGAGGATGATATCCTCGTCGTACTCAATGGTTAATCCCCCACTCTCCTAATACAGTACTCATTACAACTTTCAAACACAGTTAAAATTTAAATACCAATGGCTAAAGAGATTAGCTTTAATT
Organism: Saprospiraceae bacterium; assembly: GCA_041746735.1. Lineage (GTDB taxonomy): Bacteria > Bacteroidota > Bacteroidia > Chitinophagales > Saprospiraceae > Opimibacter. The sequence continues at coordinate 57,809 of JBGTGP010000012.1, read as the reverse complement.
CAGAAGCAAGAGAAAAACTCAAAGCAGGGGTTGACGCCCTGAGCAATGCCGTCAAGGTGACCTTGGGTCCTAAAGGCCGGAATGTCATCCTCCAAAAAAGCTTCGGCGCTCCGACCATCACGAAAGATGGCGTAACGGTTGCCAAAGACATCGAACTGGAAGATCCCGTGCAAAATATGGGAGCACAGTTGGTCAAAGAAGTTGCATCCAAAACCGCAGATATCGCTGGTGACGGTACAACCACTGCCACGGTACTGGCGCAGGCCATGGTCACTGCAGGTATGAAAAACGTAGTGGCCGGTGCCAATCCCATGGACCTCAAGCGCGGTATCGACAAAGCTACCCGCACGGTCATCGAAGACCTGAAAAAACAGTCTGAAGTGATCGGTGATGATTATGAAAAAATCAAACAAGTAGGTTCTATTTCCGCCAACAACGATGAAGAGATCGGTACTCTGATCGCGGATGCAATGCGCCGTGTATCCAAAGACGGTGTCATCACGGTAGAGGAAGCAAAAGGTACTGATACCTATGTGGATGAGGTCAAGGGTATGCAGTTTGACCGCGGATACCTCTCCCCCTACTTTGTGACCAATGCTGAAAACATGACCACGGAGTATGAAGAACCACTCATCCTCATTCATGACAAGAAGATCTCCAACATGCAGGAGATCGTTCCGGTGTTGGAAAAAGTCATCTCTGCAGGACGTCCGCTGCTCATCATCGCCGAGGATATTGATAGTCAGGCCCTGGGTGTGTTAGTGGTCAACCGGCTCCGTGCTCAGCTGAAGATCGTCGCTGTCAAAGCCCCTGGCTTTGGTGACCGTCGCAAAGCCATGCTGGAGGACATCGCTATCCTGACCGGTGGTACGGTGATCAGCGAAGAGAAAGGCTACAAACTGGAGAATGTAGAGCTTGAGCATTTGGGTCGCGCGGAAAAAATCACCGTCGACAAGGACAATACCACTATCGTCAATGGCCGTGGGACTCAGGAGATGATTACATCCCGGATCAACCAGATCAAATCTCAGGTCGAAACGACCACTTCGGATTATGATAAAGAAAAGCTGCAGGAACGTCTCGCCAAACTGGCAGGTGGTGTTGCCGTGCTCTATGTTGGTGCGCCTACAGAAGTAGAGATGAAGGAAAAGAAAGCCCGCGTGGATGATGCGTTGAGTGCTACCCGTGCTGCTGTGGAGGAAGGGATCGTCACCGGTGGCGGCGTCGCCCTGGTCAATGCGATCAAATCTATCGAAAAGCTCAAAGGTGCCAACGATGATGAAACTATCGGCATCAGCATCGTTCGTAAAGCACTGGAAGCTCCTCTCCGGACCATTGCTGAAAATGCAGGGGTGGAAGGCTCCGTCGTCCTACAGGAGGTGGTGAAGAGCAAAGGCGCTACGGGCTACAATGCACGTACGGACAAATACGAAGACTTGAAAAAAGCAGGCGTCATCGATCCTACGAAAGTGACCCGTATCGCGTTAGAAAATGCCGCATCTATCGCTGGAATGATTCTGACGACCGAATGCGTGGTCAGTGACAAGAAAGAGGAAAACGCCGGGGCAGGTGGAGGTCATATGCATGGCGGAGGTGGTATGGGCGGCATGATGTAATAAGCCTTTTGCCTTTCTCTTTTGGAAATAAAAATCCCGCCTCCGGTATCCGGATGGCGGGATTTTTTTTAAATCAATTGAAAGAATTATGCCGTTTCAACAACCTCCTTCACCGGTACAGTCCAGCCTCTGGTATCTGCTACGGTACCATATCGCATACCATTGATCTCTTTGCGGATCGAGGTGGAAAGTTCGGTGTTGGTGAGGTCCAGACGGAGGTCGGTATCCATATACCGGATCTCGTCCACATTGGCAATCAATGCTGCTGTACCTGTACCGAAGACTTCGATCAGATTGCCGCTCTGGTGACGCTCCATGATCTCATCGATCGACAATTCGCGCTCGCTCACGGGACGACCACTGCTATTGAGTATCTCGATGGCTGAGGCCCGTGTTATTCCCTTGAGGATGGCCCCAGTGGTTGCCGGGGTGACGATCTCATCTTTAAAGACAAAGAAGATATTCATCGTACCGACTTCCTGTACAAACTTGCGATATCTCGAATCCAGCCACAACACCTGATCATAGCCTTTCGCCCGGGCCAGTTTTGACGGATACATGGCGGCTGCATAATTGCCGGCTGTCTTAGCCTCGCCTACACCACCTCGTGCTGCGCGGATATACTGAGTTTCCACCAGCAATTTGATTGGTTTGGGATAATAAGGCCCGACAGGCAGGCAGATGATCAGAAACTTGTATGTATCGGAAGGCCTCACACCCACCATCTCATCCCAGGCAAACATCAATGGCCGGATATATAGCGCACTGCCCTCTATCCGGGGAATCCATTCCTGATCTAACCCGACCAAAGCATGAATCGCGTCCACAAATACATCCTCCGGTATCTCCGGCATGCACATTCTGCGGGCCGAGGCATTCATACGACGGGCATGCAACTCCGGACGGAATAACAAGGGCGTTGCGTCTTGCGACCGTGACGCTTTCATGCCTTCGAAAATGGACTGTCCATAATGCAGTGCCATATTCATCGGGTGAATACTAAGATTTTCAATAGGGTGGATCCTGGGATTGATCCATTGGCGACCGTCGAAATCAATTTCAAACATGTGGTCTGAAATGATTTTTCCAAACGGCAGATTTTGAAAATCTACGCCGGATACCCGAGATTCACTGGTGAGATGAATGGTAAGGTCCTTCATTTTCTTAGTTTTGCTACAAAAATAAGTGTTTTTGTTTTGATCTCATAGTCAGCAGGTTATATATTTTAAAAGCTCTTTTTTATTTTACAACCTGCTCTTAATGTACTACAAAATTTGGTAAATGCAGCCTTTCACCACGTATACGATCCCTGATTCCCTCCCCGACCAAACCCCTATTTCCGGCGCATGGCTTACTCTGGTCCTCCATCAGCCTCCATCCACAGAGGAAAAAGTCTTTATATCCAAAATCGTTGCAGCATTACACGCCGATTTTGATCGGCAGGTGACGCTGCTGATCGCAGGTCCGAAACATCCCCTCATCTATGCAGACCAGATGCCATCCCATACTCGATTGGTGATCTCTTTTGGTGTACCTCCGGAAGATATTGGTCTTTGGCTCGACCTTAAAACAACCGGCATCCGTATACTCGAACGGTTCACTTTTATCCAGACACTGCCCGTAGCAGAACTTACAAAGCAGTCCCAGGCTAAAAAGGAACTCTGGAATGCGATGCTGACCTTTATGGATCATGATTGAGATCATGGCTATGCCCACTCTTGTATTTGTCAGCACCAACCTACATAAAGTCGCAGAAATGAAATCCCTGCTTCCTACTGGGTATATCCTTAAAGGACTGCAGGACATCGGATGGGATATAGAGATCCCCGAGCCTTACAACACTTTTGAAGAGAATGCCCGTGTAAAAACAGATGTCGTATTCGAGGCTACGGGCCTCCCTTGTTTTGCCGATGACAGCGGACTCGTGGTGAACGCACTGGAAGGACGGCCAGGTGTGCTTTCTGCCAGATATGCAGGCAATGCTGGTGATCATAAAGCTAACATGCATAAAATCCTCTCTGAACTCGAGGGTATCGAAAACAGAAAAGCCCGTTTCATTGCCGTGATTGCATATCGCCGCACGTCTGATCATCTGTTCCTGTGCAGCGGACATGTTGAAGGCCGAATAGCAACAGCTCCACTGGGAAACGGTGGTTTTGGATATGATCCCATTTTTATTCCCGATGGATTTGATCAGACGTTTGGACAACTTGATGCATCCGTTAAAAATCGAATAAGCCATCGCGCTATGGCCATGAGGTCGTTTATTCAACACCTTGCTCTGTAACTATCCACCATATTTGATGCTTCCGCCAGAATGAAAGTGTCTATTCCTAAAGATGGAGTAAATTTTTAAGTTTAGGGTTCTCCGTGATGCGTTGCATCGAAGGCGAAAACCTATTTTTTAAAATACCACATCCGCAATCACAGCTGCTCCAAACATCAAACTGGCGATGCCGTTGGTTTCGAAAAAAGCCTGGTTGATCTTCAGCAAGCCATACCGGAATACAAGTCGGTGTTGCAAAAAAAGCAATGCTACAAACCCCACGGTGCCGATCCAGTGCAACCATCCCAACGTCGGAAAAAGTCCTGCCTGATACCATGTGATGCCCACCAATAAAACAGCACAAATGCTATGCAGGCCTATGGCGATCCTTCTGGCACGCGATTTTCCAAACCGTCCTGGCACTGAATGTAATCCATGTGCGCGATCAAACTCTTCGTCCTGCAGTGCATAGAGGATATCAAATCCACTGACCCACAACATCACCATCACGCCATACAGGATGGGTAGTAGATCAAACCGACCGGTCACGGCTATATAAGCACCAACCGGTGCGAGACCCAGACCCAGACCCAGAACAAAATGACAAAGCCAGGTAAATCGTTTGGTAAAACTGTACCCCAGAATCACCGCCAGTGCTACCGGTGACAGGTAAAAGCAAAGTGGATTGACCCACCAGGTGGTCACTATAAACGCAAAACTCATGATGATCACCATTCGCAAGGCGGCTGTCGGAGAAATCACACCTGCCGGAATCTCCCGTACTATCGTCCTGGCATTACGGGCATCGATGTGGCGATCCACATACCGGTTGAACGCCATGGCAGCACTCCTGGCAAAAATCATACATAGAACAATCAGCAGCAACAGCATCCAATTGATCTTGCTGCCGTCTGCCTGTATGCCCAAAAAAAATGCCAACAATGCAAAGGGCAGCGCGAAGACGGTATGCGCAAACTTGATCAGAGAGAGATAGGACTTCATCCGTTAAAAATAACAATGCCTGTAAAGAATTGCTTCTTTACAGGCATTATAAGGTCTCAGATCAGCCGTGCTGCCGATGATTATTGTCCTGCACTTGGCGGAGTAGCCGGAGCGTTGGGATCTTTTTCTACGTTTCCTCCGATTTTGAGGAAGGTTTGAGCAGGCAGTGTATTAGCTGTCACGGTGACCTGTTTGGTTTGCTTACCGGGTTTGCCTTTACTGTCAAACTCAACATCGATCTGACCGCTGCCGCCTGGTGGAATGGGCTCAGAGGGCCACTTGGGCACTGTGCAACCACAGCTTCCTTTGGCGCTGCTGATGATCAGTGGTTCTTTTCCTGTGTTTTTAAACTTGTACGTGTGTTTTACTTTTTCACCATCCTTGATTGTGCCGAAATCAAAATCGGTTTCTTCGAAAACGATGTTGGTGGTGGGGCCGGTTGGTGCAGGTGTCTCGGCATTTAGTCCTGCTGTCTGTGCATTGGGATCGGTGATGCTCGCCGGAGGTGTAGGTGGCTCATTAGAGGTCGCGATGCTCTCTCTTGCTTTGGCGCGTGCATCATCCGCATCGCCCTGGCAGGCGATCATACTCATCGAAACGACGATGACCAGGACCGCAAATACATTCTTGAGTACATTCATTTCTTACTACATTTTTAGGTTCGAGAAATATGTTCACAAAATTAGGATATGAATAAATAGTATCATGGGTTCTACGGGAGATCCGCTGTTAACGAGGTGTGAATCAATCGGTTCAGTACGGGTGACCTTCACGTTTTACTCATCTGGTAATCTTTTATATTTGCACCTTGAATCTAACACCACCGGTAGGCGTTACTTCACCGGTGTATATTTCGGCCTTACAAGAGGCCGGTTTAGGGTCCCGTAGTTCAATGGATAGAATAGAAGTTTCCTAAACTTTTGATGCAGGTTCGATTCCTGCCGGGGCTACTTTTCACTTCCCCACCGAAAAGTATCCAACTCAAAACCTGCCAGATCGAGTACGCGGTCTACCACCGTCAGGCATGCTGATTCGATGGTGTCGGCCCCGGTATAAAATGATGGTATGGCCGGGCAGATAATAGCACCGGCTTCGGTCAACACCTTCATATTGTTGAGGTGTATAAGGCTAAACGGTGTCTCTCTTGGCACGAGGATAAGTTTTCGACGTTCCTTCAGGATCACATCCGCTGCACGAGTCATGAGATCATCTGATATCCCATGGGCAATCCGTCCTAAAACACCCATCGAGCACGGACAGATGATCATCGTCCCAAACCGGGCAGATCCACTGGCAAACGGCGCCATGAAGTCTCCGGGGTCAAAAATCCGGTGCCCGTAGTCCTCCGGTTGCCGATCCGGGATCTCAATGGACCAGTTCGTTCTGGCATTAGGACTCATGACAATACCAATCTCTTTATACTGTTGTTTGAGCGCTTCAAGGCGATCCAGGAGCAACCGGGCATAAATTGCACCACTGGAACCACCAATACCCAATATGAGTTTATCCATATCTTTGTATCATCATCTAAGCTGAAATATAATGTCTTTCATCAAGTATTGTTTAGGTCTCCTCCTTTTTATACTAGCGCATCCGGTAACCGGCCAGGAAATCAAATGGTTGACCTGGGAGCAGGCGGCAGCCGCCAATGAGAAAGCACCTCGCAAACTTTTTGTGGATATCTACACCGATTGGTGCGGATGGTGCAAGCGTATGGATGCCACTACATTTAAGGATCCGGCCATCGTCGAACTGATTAACAAGGAGTTTTATGCCATCAAACTCAATGCTGAGCAGAAGGATATCATCAAGTGGCGAGGCGAGGAGTTCAAATGGTTTCCCGGTGGCAGAGACGGGGTGCACAAGCTGGCGTACGACCTGCTGGATGGCAAAATGTCATACCCCTCGTATATCCTGATGGACGCCTCCTTCAGCCGCATCCTCATCTCACCCGGCTATAAAGCAGGGGATGTGTTGATCAAGGAATTGAAATATGCAGCGGGTGACCACTACAAAACAACGAGCTGGACGGATTTCAAAGCCCGGAGTTAGACGCATTACACGAATTTGCGTTTTATATTTGCAACTTCATCATCCGGCTCCATAGCTCAATTGGATAGAGCAACGTTCTTCTAAAGCGTAGGTTTCTGGTTCGAGCCCAGATGGAGTCACTTTCCTTATTCAACGCCCTTTCCAGTGCCCCTGATGACTTTAGATCCTGAAACCATTCGAATAGAGCCCGGCTGGAAAGTGGCGCTGAAAGAGGAGTTTAGTAAGCCCTATTTTGCCCAGATCAAGCACTATCTGGCCGCTGAAAAGACAAAGGGTAAGATTATTTTTCCACCAGGTCCTCTGATTTTCAATGCATTCGATCAGACACCTTTCGACAAGGTCCGCGTGGTGATCTTGGGGCAGGATCCTTATCATGGACCCGGGCAAGCAATGGGGCTTTGCTTTTCAGTACCGCGGAATGTGGCGATACCTGCTTCACTCAAAAATATCTACAAAGAACTTGAACGGGATTTAGGCATCAAACCTCCCGGCCATGGTGATCTTTCTGCCTGGACACGGGAAGGTGTCTTCCTTCTCAATGCCATTCTGACTGTCGAAAAGAATCAGGCAGGCTCCCATAGCAAGATTGGCTGGCAGTTATTTACGGATGCTGTGATCCGGATCCTGTCCCAACAACGGGAAGGATTGATCTTTTTACTTTGGGGCAATTATGCCCGTTCGAAAAAGCCCCTGATCGATCCGGCCCGTCATGCGATCCTTGAAGCTGCCCATCCTTCTCCTTTAGCACGGGATGCTTTTAAAGGGTGCGGGCATTTTTCAAAAACAAATGACCTACTTTCGGCCCGGGGTGAATTTCCGTTAAACTGGAACCTGGATGCATAATCGATTTACAAAACATCTGTTGAGTTTTGCTGCCTGGAGTGGTATCACGGGTGTCATGATAGGGGCCTTTGGAGCTCATTTTCTCAAATCCAGGCTTCCGGAAACGGATCTGGAAACCCTTCGGACTGCTGTTTTATACTTGTTTATTCATACGCTGGCGATCATGGGGGTCTCAATCCTTCATCGCTCCGGGGTCTCTGTCTGGCTCAGACGTGCTGGTCGAATGTTTGTGCTGGGCATGCTTCTATTTTCGGGTTCTCTCTTTATTATCGCTACAGATACGCTTACGGGGTTCCCTTCACGGTATATTGGTTGGGTCACCCCGGTTGGTGGCTTGTGTTTCATAGCGGGTTGGGCCAGCCTCTACCTGTACAGTCGGGAGATCAGAGATTAGAACTGATCTTATTTGATACCTGACAGGGTTTGGGACAAGAAAACGCTGTATATTTCGCCTATCAATACATTCGAATTAACCTTCATTAAAATACTAAAAACTCAAACTATGAAAAAGTTTACATTACTCTTATGCACCCTGTTTCTACTGGGCCTGGCCAACAACATGAAAGCACAGGATTATCAAAGTGCCATTGGATTGCGTCTTGGCTACCCGCTCGCTGCCAGTTATAAATTCTTTATCTCTGATGCTAACGCGATTGAACTTTACCTCGGATTCAGAACGTATGCCATTGGCTACACATTTCTAAATCCAGGGGTTTTGTTCCAGATCCATAACCCTATAAATGGTGTTGATGGATTATCCTGGTATTATGGTGCTGGAGTGAGTGCTTTCCTTTATAGCTATAAGTCCTCCTTTGGCGTCGGTGGTTCGAATTTTGCATTTGGATTAAGCGGAGTCATAGGACTCGATTATAAGTTTGCAGATGCACCCATCAACCTAAGTGTTGACTGGATTCCGACTATAGTTATCGGAGGTGACTATGCCGGTTTTGGTGGTGGTAATGGTGCGCTTGCAGCGAGATATACCTTGAACTAATTCAGCCCTTTAACTCTCAAGAAGCTGCTCGATTCGGGCAGCTTTTTTTATGCCCTCAATTGATCGACTTGTGGTAACCCATCCCTTAAGCTTCCCTTAATTTTATTTAACGCCTCCTTACGATATCTCCGGAACTACATGGCCGTCATACAAGTAATAAAAACAAACAGCCATGAAAAAGAATGTAGCAATCCACAAACTGAGCATCACCGCCCTACTCATGGGTATGTGCTTTTCCTTCTCCCTGATAGCCCAGGACAGAGTAACGGTTCAGGCATCAGTAGGCTCCTCCAATGTCGAGGTCAATGGCCTGGGTTTATTGGATCTCGTCGATCCCTACATTAAACCCGTCGTACAGTATTCGGCCGGAATTCAATATGAGAAATATATGAGCCGACAATTGGCTGTCGTGACAGGCGTCTCCTATGCCTCCAGGGGGTTTGGTGCCCGTGAGAATTTCGCGATCAATGCCTTTGGACTTGATATTCCATTGGGTGCCAGTCTCGAGACCAGACTCAACTATGTAGAGGTCCCCCTGATGTTGAAATATGATTTGACCGATGGAGGTGTTCAACCTTATGTGATGGCAGGCGTATCTGCAGGTTATGCACTCAACGGCAAGATCACCTCGCGCATAGATGCGCTCATCAGCTGGAGATTACCCGATATTCCCATCAACCTGCAAAACGATATGTACAATCGATGGGATGTGGCCGGTCTTGCCGGTGCAGGGGTCAGTATCCCGGTAAATGAATTCGGTGCTTTACAGTTCCAGGCCCAGTACCGTCACAGCCTAAACGATATGTTCCTCGACAACATCACCAATATCCGGATCAAATCCCACGGCATAAGCGCTGGTATAGGATACAGCGTCAGGTTTTAGACCGTTTCATACATTCATTTCATTCTGATCATGAAAGGTGTGTCACGACAGTGGCGCACCTTTCGCATTGTGGTTTGTACACATGGGGGTTTGGACAAAAGATGTCTTGTCAGAGGGTCAAAAAAAGGAAATAGCTGGAACTGAATCAGGGGAGTACATCCACTTCGTCCTCTTCCTTGCGGCGATGATTGCGCCACCAGATATACCCGATCGTGCCGACCAGGGTATAGGGCAGGGCGAGCATGTACAGAATCCCGGCATTCAGGCCTTTACCGGCTGTTCCGCCGTTTTTCAGATTGGACTCTGCGGACATCTTGCACATGGGACATTGTGCTGACAGATCATTTACTGTTGCCGAGGATACGCCCAAGACCAGAAGAACCAAAATGATACGTGTCGCTTTTTTCATGCCTTCAAAAATAAGGGATTTGTGACGATTTATCTGCACGGTAAAAGAAATAAATATACCAGCGGCCCTGTGGCTGCTACATACAGCCAGACCGGAAACACCCACCGAGCCAGCCTCCGATGCCGAACGTAGTCACCACAAAACCCCCGAACAAACGTCAGGAGGATAAACGGAAGACTTAATCCTGCCAGGACGATATGACTCAAGAGAATGGCATAGTACACCAGCCGGATCGTACCCTCTTTGCAGTACGGAATCTCTTCCGTCGTAAAATGATACCCTACGTAGGAAAGTAAAAACCCAGCGGATAGAATCATGGCCACATAGATGCTCCTTCTGTGATTTTCGATCTCTTTTCGCTTGATGAAGTAAAACGCCAACAGTAAAGCCAGCGTCACTCCTGTATTGAAAAGTGCATTGAGGCCTGCCAGAAAACTGAGGTCGACAGCCACTGTGAATTTATACTGACGCATCGCTCCAACCAGGAGCCAAACGATGATGGTCAAAATCCAGGCTACGATGTTGAGTCTCCTTATACGCTGGTGTTGAATCATCTCCCCTATTTTTTGTTGCCTCGTTTCAGTTCAACTTTTTCCTGTCGTTCTCGTGGGAGCAGTAGCGCCATATGTTCAACCAGTATGCGCTTTTCTTCAGGAGAGTTTATAGCGTAATAACTTCGGATGATACCATGTCGATCTATCAATGCAAATGGTTTATCTGCAGGCCATTCATCGGCCCATATCAATGGAGCATCCAGGGAGTCCCGGAAAGGTATGTGGTACCATAACTCCCTGTCGTCATGCCCTTCAGGCATTCGTGAAACCCGGCAGGTATCCAGCATCAGGAAACCGGCTTTTCGAGTATCTTTAAACTGGGTGAACAATCGTTCCTGAATTTCCAGGAGGTTGGACAGGTGATCATCACAGGGCAGGAAAGACATCAGGGTCACGCGGTCAGTCACACTGTCCTGCGAAAACGGATATCCCTTGCTATCCGTCCAGGAAATAGCGGGAAAAGGGATAGTACCTTTCATTCCTTCCTGAGCTTGCTTCCGCCACTGGAGTCCGGAGCGGAGATAATACCACGAGACAAACGGAAGCAGGAGGAGCAAGAGGACGATGGTCACTAAAAACTTCCTGGACATATCTTTTCAGATCAAAACATCTTACCATAACGAAGCGATGGCAAGGGAATGTGGAATATCCCGGATGATGCACTTTATACACTTTGGCTTCCGGACAACCAAAAAAACAAAAGCCGGAATCGTTACCGGGACACTTCCATCTGTGTACGCTCCTTAACGGTATCCCGGTTGCCTTTCCAGGCTGTGCCTTCGTACAGGAACGCAATGATCGCCCAAACCAATAACAAAACGGGAAGGAGCACGCTGAGCATAAGGCCTCTGGCTTCGTATTTCATGTGCATAAATTCAAACACGATCAGGTAGGCTTTATACAAACTCATCCCAATCATAAGACTGTTCATCAGAAACTTGGGGGCATGATAGCCTTCGATGATGTATCCTTTTCCGGTCAGCGCCACCAATACCTCTACCACGGTAACGATGGCAAGGATGATGATCGTCTTGAGGGCAATTTTCTTCGCAGAAGTATAATCGTGTGCCATTCGGTTATGGTTTAGTCGATATCAGGTTAAAAAGGTTGGATTAAATGAGGTAGAACACGAGGAATACAAAGACCCATACCAGATCGACAAAGTGCCAGTACAACCCGATCTTTTCCACCATTTCATTCTTATTACGCCGGGCCACATACAATCCACTCATGACATTGATCAGAATGATCAGCAGGAACACTACCCCGGACAGTACGTGAAAACCGTGAAAGCCGGTGATAAAAAAGAAAAGTGCTCCAAAGGCTTTGGGCCCAAAGTCCTCATATTTGATCTGACCGGTATGTACGCCTTCTGAGACGACATACTTCCGGTGAATATATCCGCGCTCATCCACGAAGGCATCCGGATAGTCACCGGGCCCTTCAAAGTGATGACCGTGCGCGCCATGATCATCATGCCCCGCGTCAGCCGCGCCATGGTCATCCGCACCAAAGGTTGCCTTATGCATGAGGTAACTGTGTCCGACAGCAAAAACTTCTTCACTCTCTTTGCCATCGGGACCGAGATAAATACCTGCCTCCGTGTGTGTGCCAAACGGATTGGTGGTGACACTCATGTGCTCCTTGCCGATCAGGGTCGTCCATTCCCAGGCCTGGCATCCCAGGAACCCGAGTCCTCCGATGATCGTCAGGGTCATCCAGATCACCACACCGCGCCGGTTTTCCCGGTGACCTTCCTGTACAGCTCTGATCATAGTGTATGAACTAAAGAGCAGCACGAACGTCATAAAGGTGACAAAGAGCAGCGGATGCTGTCCAGTCAAGAATGGGAAGGTACTGAAGACAAAGTCTGGTACCGGCCAGCTTGGCATACTAAACCGCAGTGTGCCATACGCGATCAGGAATCCGGCAAAGGTAAATGCATCCGAAAGGAGGAAATACCAGATCATCAATTTTCCATACCCTACCTTAAAAGGATATTCTGCACCTTCCCAACTTCCGTTGGCTGTGCTGTCGTGGTCCGTATGTTTTTGGTCTAACGTATCTGTTGACATGTATCTAGCTATAAAATCATTGGATCAAGAGAAATATAAAAAGATAGAGCCAGAGGAAATCGACAAAGTGCCAATAATGCAGCACCAGTTGAAATCGTCTCCATCTCCGTTCGGTTACTTTAAAGGTCAAGGTAAAAGCATGCAGCATCGCGACCAGGATAGCGAAAACGCCTCCCAGCACATGTGCCGCATGGATACCTGAGATGACATAAAAGAATGACCCGCCGGGATTACCATCGAGTGCGACGCCCATTTCATACAGCACATTCCATCCCATGTACTGCAGGATGACGAACGTAAGACCGAGGATCAACGCTATAGGCAAAAGAAGTTTATACCATCCTTCCTTTCCATTCTTAAAAGCCCAATAACTGCCGTGTAAAGCGGCACTGCTCAGCAAGATGACCACTGTGCTGGCAAAGAAGATCTCCGGCATCCGGAATTCCAGCCAGTTGCCTGCCGCCTGACGGACGATATAGGCACTGGTCAGCGCACCAAACATCATCACAATACTGGCCATAGCCGCCCACAACGCAAATAACGGAGGATGTATACCCTTCCGGATATTGCCTGGTCTGATCGTGCCGCTTGTGATACCTGTACTCAAGGCTTAATTTGTATTATAAAATCACATTCCCCACCACAGCACCATAAGAGCTAGTGGTAGGAAAATGAAAGATGAAAACATCAGCGCCCGTGCGCTGGACTTATCGAATGTCTTATAGAAATTCCACGCTCTCCATAAGAAGAACAAGGCCAATACTCCCATGCCCAAGGTACCTCCTATTGAAAGTAAGCCACTGAAATAGCCCGCCAGAATGACAGGCAGCATGAGGGTTGTATACACCAGAGTCTGGGTGCCTAACCGGCGATCAATGTCACCATTCTCTTCGGGCAACAATTTATACCCTGCATGCCGGTATTGCTCATACGAAAGAAAACCAATCGCCCAGAAGTGAGGAAACTGCCAGATAAACTGAATGGCAAACAGGAAGAGTGCCTCAGTCGTGATGACTCCATGGAATGCAATCATCCCGATCATCACTGGTAGTGCTCCGGGAATGGCCCCCACGATGACGGAGACAGGACTGTAGCGTTTCAGGGGTGTGTAAATAAAAGCATACGTGACTAAAGACACGGTACCTAAGAAGGATGTCAATGGATTGAGTAAGGCCAGTAAAACTATACCTGTCAGGCTACAGATTCCGGCCAATACCAAAGCGGAAGAAGTAGTCCAGCGCCGGGCAGCAAGTGGTCTGTTGGACGTGCGCTCCATTAACCGGTCATAGTCGGCTTCCAGTATTTCGTTCAGAATATTGGCTGCGAAGGTGATAAGAAAACCACCAGTCATCAAGATCAAAAACGGAACCAGCCTAAAACCTGAACCTGCTGCAATGACATAGGCCACCAGCGAAGAGAATACCACAAACGTACTCAACCTGAACTTGACCAAAAGCTCAACGTCCTGCAACCAGTCCCTGAAGGTCACTGTGACGGTTCGCACCTGTATGTTGTCTCTACCTCTCATCAATGACTGGACTCTTCTGCTTTTTCCTTTTCGGTCAATGGAATATGTTGTGCGATGTAATCTTTATCTGCGCCTTCTTTGCTGTAGTCATACGCCCACCGGTGTACAGTAGGCAATTTGCCTGGCCAGTTGCCATGAATGGGTTCGATCGGGCTGGTCCACTCGAGTGTGGTGGCACCCCAGGGATTTTGCGTGGTCATCTTTCGCCCGTACCAAATGCTATAGAAGAAATTGAACACGAAAAGCAACTGGGCTGCGAAGACAATAATGGCCGCGATGGTGATAAACTGATTGAGACCATCAAAGTGACCAAAGGCATCGAACGTATCGAAGCGATAATATCTTCTGGGTACACCAGCCATGCCCGTATAGTGCATTGGCCAGAAAATCGCATAGGCTCCAACCATTGTAATCCAGAAATGGATTCGGCCCATTGTTTCGTTCATAAAACGGCCGTACATACGCGGGAACCAGTGATAGACACCGGCAAACATGCCAAAGAAAGCCGCGATCCCCATCACGATATGAAAGTGGGCCACTACGAAATATGTATCATGAAGTTGAATGTCGAGGGCCGAGTTGCCCAGGAAGATTCCGGTCAAACCACCGGAGATGAACATAGAGACGAACCCGATGGCGAAGAGCATAGCCGATGTAAAGCGGATATTTCCTTTATAGAGGGTCGATATCCAGTTGAATACCTTCACGGCGGAGGGTACGGCTATGATCAGGGTAAAAATCACAAAGAAATTGGAGATGAATGGATTCACACCGGACATAAACATGTGGTGGGCCCAAACAATAAAAGAGAGAAAGCCGATGGCCAGAAGAGAATAGACCATCGCTTTATAACCGAAGATCGGTTTGCGCGCGTGTACGGACAGCACTTCACTGGTGAGTCCCATCGCAGGGAGGATGATAATATATACTTCAGGGTGCCCCAGGAACCAAAACAAGTGTTGATAGAGAATTGGGCTACCGCCTACATTGGCCAGTGCTTCGCCATTGATAAAGATCTCACTCAGGTAAAAACTTGTGCCCATCCCCCGGTCAAACATCAGGAGGAAAAAGCCGGAAACGAGTACAGGAAATGACAATATCCCTAAAATCGCCGTCAACAGTAGCGCCCAGACGGTCAATGGCATACGCCAGAGGGACATGCCTTTGGTCCGTAGGTTGAGCACGGTGGTGACATAGTTGATGCCCCCAAGGAGTACGGAGACCACAAAGAACGTGAGACTCACAAGCCATAACGTCATCCCTGCACCAGAACCGGTACTGGCTTCAGGAAGGGCGCTCAGTGGAGGATAGGCTGTCCAGCCACCTGAAAACGGACCTGTGCTGAGGAACAATGATATAAACATTACTACGCTTGCGAGGAAAAAGAACCAGTATGAAAGCATATTGAGAAATGGCGAGGCCATATCTCGTGCTCCGACCTGAAAGGGTATAAGGAGATTCGCAAAGGTTCCGCTCAAGCCGGCTGTCAATACAAAAAAGACGATGATCGTCCCATGCATGGTGACCAGCGCATAATAGAATTCAGGATTGAGTGCACCTACTCCTGCTTCATTGATAGTGATCCATTTGCCCAGTAAGGGCTTGAGCCATGCCAGACTGTCATCCGGAAATCCGAGTTGAAGTCGGAAGATGATACTCATTCCCGCACCGATGATCGCCCAGAATATACCGGTAATCAAAAACTGGCGGGCAATGATCTTATGATCCTGGCTGAATATATAATGTGTGATAAAATTCGATTGGTATTTATCTCCATGGTGATGCTCATGAAAATGATCATCATAGCCTTGCTCACGGATCAGTACATCGGTTTCATGCTGCTGTGAAGATGACATAACGGTATATTTTATTGCGCGATGATTCTAAATTCTATTCTCCGGTTTTTCTGCCGGCCTTCTTCGGTATCGTTAGTGTCCGCCGGTTTGGATGAGCCGTAGCCCACCGCGGTCATCCGCGTGGTACTGATACCTTGCCCGACCAGGTAATCCCGGACGATTTCTACCCGTTGTTGGGAAAGCACTCTGTTGGCTACCGGATTCCCTGTATTATCCGTATGCCCTCCCAATTCAATTCTCATATTCTCATTCTTCTTGAGGATAGTGGCCAGATCCTCCAGCTGGTATCTGGAAGCAGATACCAGGGTGTTGGAAACCGTATCAAATTGTACAAAATCGAGTCGGATCGTTCGCAATAATTCCTTCTCCTCTGCTGTCATCGGAATACCGGTATCAACCAATGCTTTATCTACAGAAAGATTCAGGGCTTCCCGGTTGCGGCTGATCTCATACTCCACGATCCGGCCTTTGAACGGATCACTATTCTTCCCGCGAATACTGGACATATAGTAGGATTGTTGTTTAGCCAACCAAGCATCATACTCGCTCTGACTTACGATCCTGACTATGCGTCGCATGCTGTAATGACTCTTACCACATAGCTCAGCGCAAGCCAACTCATAATTGAATTCTTCCCAAAGCATTTTACTTTCCGGATCAGTAGGATCCTTGGGGACATTGTACTCTGGATAATTTCGTAGCTCATCCCTGTATTCTTCCGTGGTCTTGGTGGGTGTAAAGACAAAATACGTCGGGAGGCCTGGCACTGCGTCCATTTTGACCCTGAAATGGGGCAGATAGAAATTGTGAAGTACATCACGGGCGGTGATTCGGACCCGTACTTTTTTATTGACCGGGAGCCACAACTCGTCAGGATGGAAGTCATCCATATTTTGTGCATCACTCCAGTCCTGTCCCAGTGGATTCTCGGCTGTGATCATTTGATACTCTCTGGCTCCGAGGACGCCATCAGGTCCCGGATAACGGAGGTGCCAGGCAAACTGATAACCGGTTGCTTCTATCTCTATGTGATCTTCACCCGGCTCAACATCGGCCATGACTGCATTCCAGGCCAGCAGGCCTTTGATCACAAGATAGGTCATCACCACTGCAGGTATAGCAGACCACACGATCTCCAGCGTGTTATTATGTGCCCAATGGGTGGCTTTTGAACCTTTGACTTTCTTGTACCTCCAGGCAAAATAGAAGAGCGCGATATGAGTCAGGATGAATACGACACCTGTAAAGAAAAGTGTTACATTAAAGAGGCTGTCCAGTACGCCTCCATGGGCAGATGCTGATTCGTGCGGACCATACCCCATCATGTAATTTTTCCACCAAAAGGCGGACAAGACGCTGAGCACCAACAAACCAATAAGGAAGAGCATCATAGCCCGGCCCTGATTTCTGTTGAGACGTTCATCGACTTCCTCCTCGCCGCGGATACGGGCATACATATCCGACAGTTTGCTGATCTGCAGGATGACGATCACCAGCAAGACTATACTGAGTCCAATTATCAATGCGGTCATTTGCTATTTAGCTTTTTTCATTCATTCAATTAGATATACTTCTCGTCTCGGCGATCATCAGGTATGATGAGATACGCTTTCCATCAGGTACGGATCTCTTCGGGGCAATAAACTTGCCTTCTCCAACCTGCTGAATACAAAGTAGAAAAACAGTCCGAGGAACCCGATAAAGGTTCCGAATTCCAAAAATCCTGGCAATGAAAAACCTGGTGTGGGGCCATGGTGATGTTGCGTCGCACCTTCAGCTGTTTGTGCCGCTACTTCATGCATCGTATGCAGTATCCCCGGCTTCAACATCAGGAAAAAATCCAACCAGTGGCTGAGTACCAGAACCCCTGAAATAAAAATGAGTGTACCATATTTACGCTTAGTATCATTTCTCAACAAGACTAAAAACGGCAAGGCAAAATTGAGCCCGATATTGAGGTAAAAAAGGACCGGATACTCATACAGCCGGGTATGAAAATAGATCGTCTCCTCCGGAATATTTCCGTACCAGATCAACATGAACTGTGAAAACCACAAGTACGTCCAGAAAATACTGAAGGCAAACATATACTTACCGAGGTCATGGAGATGCTCAGTGGTGACCAATGGAAAATATCCTCTGAATTTCAGCGTGATCAGGGTCAGGATCGTCAGGGCGATCATGGTTACCATTAAGCTGGCTGAAGAATACCAGGCAAAGAGGGTGCTATACCAGTGCGCATCGACTGACATCACCCATTGCCAGATCATAGCGGCACTGGTAAACCCGATGATCGGCAATGCAGCTGCTCCATAAATTCTGAGCTTTCGGGCATGGCTGAACGAAGTATCGCCATTCGTATCCTCATCGACGGAGAGCGAACGAATACGGCTGGCCAGAAATATCCAGACGGCCATGATGATCAAACTGCCGAATGTATACCATCCTTTGTTGAGGAATGAGCTTTTACCGGAAAGGATGCGATCGCTTTCCACCGATGCGGCATCTGCCCAATGGTACAGGTGATGCCACCCGCCCCAGATGCCCAGCGCAATAATCATCATCAGGACAAAACCCACGATCAGAAAAAGCGAGTACGCTTCCCAAACTCTTTTAAACAGCGTATGCCAACCGGACCAGGCCGTAATCTTGGCGGCGATGAGAAAGAGGGCCATTAATGCAACCCCGGTGAAGAATACCGAATTATGAAGAATATTGGACCAGAACCGGGTATGATGGTGATCATCGCCCATGTAGGTGATAACCAGTGAAATGATGCCAATCAGCATCATCACGCCCAGGAATGTCTTCTGTCTTGCTTCGAATGTGAACTGATTCATAACTGTTTTATCGATTCGGTCACAGATTAATGTTGATTCATATGGCCAAGCGTATCACTTCCCTGCTGTTGTATTGCGGGGGCTGCAAGTGGGGCGGCTTTTTTTAACTCCGCATCTACGAGGACCCAGGGCGTTGCTTCTTTGTTGAATGTATTGACACTGGCGGAATACTCTGCTTTCCGGTCCTGCGCCTGAAGGGAGCGGATATAATGGATCACCTCCCAACGCTCCTGATAGGTGAGTTTATCGGCATAGGGGCCCATCACATTCTTTCCAAACATGATGCTATGGTAGAGACGACCCACGGAAGTAAGTATGAACGTGTCGAGCAGGAAATTGGCGGGAGCAGCTGGATATATTCCGGCGACGATACCTTTCGTGGGGTCTTCTTCGCGCACGAGATACCCTTGTCCATCACCTTTGGCGCCATGACAAATGCCGCAATAAATGATGTATAAATCCTTCCCGCGTGCTAAACCGGCATCTGTGATAGGAAAGGGATTTCTGCTAATCTCACGTGTGGCTCTCAAGCGCTCCTCTTCGGTATCTGTATAATAATACGGTACACTTCCATTTGGGGTCAAGGCAAACGTACCATCCCCTTCACCTGTAAATGCGGACATGGCCATTTGTCGACCTACTCCGTCCGTGGCGTTGGCGACTGAGATCTGACCACGGGCTACCGTTCCTGAAACGCTGGTGCGGGGAGAAGCATACTTTTTATAATCTTCTTCAGTCCCCCAGCGATTGTAGGAATAATAATTATAGAGATTGGCTTCATAGCCTGTAGTATGCACCATATCCGGCATGAATTCATGACCCCGCCGATCTCCTTTAGCGGGAGAGCAGGCCACCATCACACTCAGAGTGGCCAGTACTGTAAATGCTATTGTATATCTCATGATCAAAGGGTCTTCGTTTCTACCAGGCTGGCTCCGGTGTTTTGGAAAAAATATCTGAAACGATCTACATCACTATCCCCCAATCCATCTGTCCGGAAAGCAATGCAAAACTTATCATCGGTAATCCGGGGATGTATGATCGGGTTTTTGATGCCCGGGCCCTGCCCATTGATAATATAAAATGTGACAACCATCCCAATTGAGGCAAAAAGTACGGTCACCTCAAACGTGATCGGTACGAAAGACAAGATGGGCCAGTAAGGCTTCCCACCATAAATCTGCGGCCAATCCCGGGTAAATATCCAGGTCATCCCCAGAAAGGCTGTGAGTGTTCCCAACATGCCATAGACAAAGCCCCCGATATGAAGTCTTGACTCTTCGAGGCCCAGAAGCGGATCGAGGCCGTGCACCGAAAACGGAGTCAGCACATCCATAATCTGGAGGTGATCTTCGTTGGCTTTCCGTACGGCTGACTTGAGAATTTCCTCATCGTCGTACAATCCGAATATGATATTTTTTTCGATGTGCTTCATGATCTACGGGATCACCTGTGTTTTATGTTTTGCGATAGTTCTATTTCAATGATGGGCATGACTGTGATGACTGTCATGACCTGTTGCTTCAAATTCTGTATTTCCGCTTTCAACCTGATGTAAGGTCGATGTGGCATTTTTACCGGCATACTGATCACCAGAGGTTTTGAGGATGTGTTTGATCTCGGCAATCGCCACGACCGGAGCTAACCGGACGAAGATCAGGTAGAATGTAAAGAAGATTCCGAGTGTACCGATGTAAATTCCAATTTCCACGATCGAAGGCACATAAAAACTCCAACTGGAGGGGAGATAATCCCGGGCCAGGGTGGTGGCAATGATGACAAACCGCTCAAACCACATTCCGATATTGACGAAGATGGACATGAAAAAGGTCATGGTCACATTCCGCCGTATCCTTTTAGACCAGAAGAGTTGCGGTGAAAGCACGTTGCAAGCCATCATCCCAAAATAGGCCCACCAATACGGTCCTAATGCTCTGTTGAAGAAAGCAAACTGTTCGTACACGTATCCGGAATACCAGGCGATAAATAACTCGGTCAGATAGGCCACCCCGACTATCGTGCCTGTGACGAGGATGACTTTATTCATGGACTCGATGTGCCCTATGGTGATATAGTCCTGCAGGTTTAGCACTTTCCGTGTGATCACCATCAGTGTTTGCACCATGGCAAAACCAGAAAAGATAGCGCCCGCTACAAAGTAAGGCGGGAAAATGGTCGTATGCCAGCCTGGTATTACGGAGGTCGCGAAGTCGAAGCTTACGATTGTGTGTACAGAAAGAACCAGTGGCGTAGCCAGTCCGGCGAGTATGAGGGAAAGGGATTCATGCCGTTGCCAATGTTTGGCGGCACCCGTCCAGCCAAATGCCAGAAAAGTGTATAGCTTTTTACGGAAACCTTTTGCGCGGTCACGCACTGTAGCAAAATCAGGCACCAGTCCTGTGTACCAGAAGAGGAGCGATACCGTAAAATAAGTGGAGATGGCAAAAAGGTCCCAGAGGAGTGGTGAATTGAAATTGGGCCATATGGGTCCCCGTGTATTCGGATAGGGGAAAAAGTAGAATACCACCCACATCCGCCCAACGTGAATACCCGGGAAGAGGGCTGCGCAAATAACCGCAAAAATGGTCATTGCTTCTGCTGCTCGGTTAACCCCGGTCCGCCATTTCTGGCGGAAAAGTAGCAATATCGCCGAGATCAATGTACCGGCATGACCAATCCCGATCCACCATACAAAGTTAGTGATGTCCCAACCCCATCCGATGGTTCTGTTGAGGTGCCAGGTACCAATTCCAACCCAAATGGTCAGGATGATACAAATGACGCCAAAAGTAAGTGCGGCCAATGCGACGATGAAAGCGAGTGTCCAGGCTTTGCTTGGAGCACGCTCGGTGGGTGAGCAAAGATCTTCCGTTATCTGGTGATAGGTCTTATGCCCCTTTACTAACGGTTCTCTGATCGGTGATGTAGGTCCTGAACCCATATGTTATTGTCTATAATGCTAGGTTAGTCGTCTTAAATTCTGATGCTGCATCAAGCGTCTATGCCTTCTGCTTTATTAATTACACGGGCCTGATAATTGACCGAAGACCTGGTGTTTACTTCTTCCAGTACAATATAATTGAGCGGTGATTCCAGCTTCCTGGTGAGATCACCTGTTGTGTTATTCATATCTCCGAAAGTAATGGCTCCGGTCGGACATGCGGTCTGGCATGCGCTTTTGACATCAGCATCCCGCAACAAACGATGCTCGGACTTGGCGCGTATTTTACCTTCCTGAATCCGTTGCACGCAAAAGCTACACTTCTCGATAACACCTCTTGCCCTGACAGTTACATCCGGGTTGAGTACCATCCGGGTCAGGTTATCTGCTCCATAAGGAATGTCATCGGAACCTGATTTCAGACCGAGATCTGGTTCATTGATAGGCCAGAGATCTGCAGCATTGTAGTCCAGCCAGTTGAAGCGACGGACTTTATACGGACAGTTATTGGCACAATAGCGGGTACCGACACAACGGTTGTAGGCCATTTGGTTAAGCCCTTCAGAACTATGATTGGTAGCATTGACCGGGCATACATTCTCACAAGGTGCATTATCGCAATGTTGACACATGAGTGGCTGGTAGACTGCGCTTGGATTGTTGACGTCGCCATAGTAGTAGCGGTCGATACGCAGCCAGGACATTTCGTGATGCCGGCTGACCTCACGTTTTCCGACTACGGGTACGTTGTTCTCTGCCATACAGGCTATGGTGCAAGCCCCACAGCCAATACAGGCATTCAGGTCTACATGCATTCCCCAATGGTGGCCGCGGGCATAGACTTCGTCATGACCCGGATACACCTGTTTGGTATTCAACTCCTGATGATGATGACGCTCATCCTGCAGATCCTTGGCAAATTCGACTACATGATCGAGATGGCTCTTTCGGATAATCGTACGACTGACCAGTGAGCCCTGATAGCCCTGACTCACCAGGCCATAGGTCATATAGACTGTGGCCGCTTCGTCGGCATTGATGATTTCCTTTGTTTTCTTATCCTGACCAGTGACCCCCATCGTGTGGTGGTACTGGACGCAGGAGAAATAATCTTCCTCCCCTTTCTTTCCGGATACGGTCACTCCGCTGGCATAATACTGCACTAATCCATCTGCATCAGTTTTGAGCCACGGGTAGACATTGACCCCTACCCCAGTGCCGGCGCGGCCTGTCACTGTGCGGCCATATCCAATGGCAAGGGCAAAACTGTCAGGTGTCTGACCAAACTGTTTGATGACCGGTACCCTGATGGTCAGATCACCAAGGGTAACATCGGCCAGATCACCGTCCTCAAGTTTCTCATGGGCCACAAACTTTCGGACGCCATCGAATTGTACTGGTAGGGCCAGATAATTGCCCCAGGCGCATCTGGTGACCGGATCTGGCATTTCCTGAAGCCATGGATTGTTGGCATTTTGTCCGCCACCCATGGCAATCGTTTCCATGAAGGTAATCTCCATACCGGATCCTGGTGGTGTCAACTTCGAAGCAACAGAAGCTGCATTATCCCGATATGAGGCCCCGGAAGCTGATGGCGTATAGGTATATACGCCATCATGCAGCAACTGATTCCAATCTGACACGGACGACATCAGAGAGGCCCATCTGGCTTTTAGATATTCATAATATGGCTGATCACTGGTGAAAATGAGATTATCACTCCCCATCCAACGTAACAAACTATGTTCACGTTGCCGGGTATCAAAAAGAGGTGCAATCGTCGGTTGTATCATGCTCACATGACCGCGAATGGCCTCAGCATCACCCCATGATTCGAGGTAATGATGCGTTGGGGCAATAACGCGGCAAAGAGATGATGTCTCGTCAGCATCATATGACACTCCTATCGTCAGTGCCACTTTAGAGATCGCCTCCCCAAAAGCAGCTCCAAATGGCAGATCATAAACCGGATTTGTACCATATACGATCAGGGCATCCACCTGGCCACTGTTCATAGACGCCATCAGCTCTGCAACTTTACTTTCATCGCCCTGACGCTGCAAGGAATAGTTTTCCAGGTTTACGGTTTTTCCTTCATTCCCGAGCAGATGATTAATAGCACAGACCAGTGCCTGATCGGCTATGCTGTTGGTTCCACAAACTAGCAAACTTTCTCCTGCTGCCATGAGCAACTCATCTGCAGTCTTATCTATGGATTCTGCGAGCGGCCCACTAAGGCTGTGGCCTGAAATGGATGATGCACCTTTGGCGGAAGCCACTTTATTATACAATCTTGCCAGAACTGCACCGGATTCACTTGGCTTGATACGAATACGATTATCCGCATTTGTACCTGTCAGGGACATGTAGCTTTCAATCTGAATGTGTCGTGACATTTTTGCAGCCGATGGATCTGAAATCTTACGATTGACTGCATACTGGTTAGCAAATTGAACCGGTGAAATCCAGGTTCCCAGAAAATCGGCCTGAACGCTGACGATCACTTTTGCTTTTTCAAAATTATATCCTGGCACCATTGAAACTCCATACATCATTTCGTTGGCACGAAGGATCGCGGCGGAAGAAACCGGATCGTAGATGGTGACTGTAGTATTGGGATATTGAGTCTGAAAATCTTTGATCACCTGCTTTTCAGTAGGACTCAGCATGGTATGGGAGAGAATAGCGATACGGCTCTCTGGTTTCAATGTACCGGTGATCATATCATCAATCTGGGCCCAGGTGGCGGCCTCAAACTGGCCTTCTCCGTTTTTGATCTGGGGATGGCGGAATCGATGTGTATCATACAATCCTAACACAGAAGCCTGGACGCGGGCGGAAGTTCCACCTCTATTAACAGCAGACATCTGGTTGCCTTCAACTTTGATGGGGCGCCCTTCGCGGGTCTTCACCAGAACACTGCAATAATCACCACCCTGCACGAAACTGGTGGCGTAATAATTTGCGACACCCGGCACAATATCATCAGGCTTGGTGACATAGGGGATAGCACGTTTGAGGGGTATTTCACAACCGGCGGCTACCGTGGCGGCGCTGATACTAAAGCCCAGATATTTGAGAAAATCCCGCCGGCCTGTTGAAGCGGAGGCGAATGAAGCACCCTGAGCCAACATCGAGGCGACTGAAGCATCGGGCATCTCCTTTGATGCCTGTTCTACAAACCGTTCTTCCCTGCCGAGGTCGTCAGAGCCTATCCAAATATCATTGTATGCTGTCTGATCCTTCATGATCTTAATTGAGTTCTGATGGTAGATGATTTCCTGTAATTGGCCTGGCCATCAATAGTGACACTTTTGGCATTCCAAACCGCCGATATCCTCAACGGTAACTTTTGATTTCTGTCCTTTTGCCAGCGCATCATGGTACTGCTGGTACGTTTTGTAATATTCGTTACTGGTAAACTGAACTTCCGTTTCACGGTGACAATTGACACACCAACCCATCGAAAGTGGGGAATACTGGTAGAGTAGATCCATTTGTTCCACCTTACCATGGCATTGCTGGCAGGCAATCTTACCAAGATTGACGTGCTGGGCATGGTTGAAATAAACATGATCCGGCAACATGTGGATTCGTATCCACTCTATCGGTCCGGCGATGCCAGGTTTGAGATCATGGGTCAGCGAAGATTCGATTTCATTCCATTGTTCATTGACGGTTCGCTCGCCTCTGCGGTCCAGAGATGTAAGTTCTTTATCTTTCAGATAATTGTCCGCTATCCATTTAGTGTAAATGGCTTTGATTTCCTCATTACTGAGTTTTTCGTAGTTCTCTATGTACTTGTCTGTGGAGGGATCATATCCAATGGAAGCGAAAATCTTGGTGATCTCCTGTGTTCCGTAGAGGGTGCCTTTTTCAATGGCTTTGTGGCAATTCATGCAGGTACTGGCCGCCGGGATAGAAGCGTGTTTACTTTTCCTGGCGCTGTCGTGGCAATACTGGCAATCTATGCCTTGAATACCAGCATGAGTGGCATGGGAAAATTTGATGGGTTGCTCCGGGGCATAGCCTTGCTGCCGGCCAAATGCTATACCATTATTGACAGTGGTATAGCCGCCTAAGACGACAAGTGCGAAAATCAGAAATCCAATTACCCCTTTGCTGGTGAGGGTTTGCCAAATGGTCTTTTGTGGGGGCAGGATTATACCTTCTTCTGCTGCCACCATATGTTGCAGGTTTCGTATCACTCTGGAGAGGACGCTGACGACGACTATCAGGATGCCAAAAAGGACCAGGTAAATGAATTTACCCGGTTTGCCAGTCGTAATTCCGGTGGCTCCAGGTTGTCCAGCTACTGCAGCGGCAGGTACTTTATTGTACGTTTCATTGATATAAAGAATAACCGAAGCGATATCCTCATCGGTAAACGTCGGGAAGGCGTTCATCACCGTTGGTTTCCATTGATTCCAGAGTTCGACCGCTTTGGGATGTCCGGCCGCTATCATTGCCTGTGAATTGCGTATCCAGTTGTAGAGATCTTCCTGTGGATAATCAGCCCATCTGTCCTCCATGCCGCCCAATGCGGGACCGGTAAGGTTGTCTTTCATGTTCTTGTTGTGACAACTGGCGCATTGATTGAGAAACAAGGTCTTTCCTGCTTCGGCTGTGGGAGCTCCTGTCGCGATTCCTACAATAAATATGGAGCTGACAAGTAGGAGGATACAGTATTTCAATGAGTTATGATGCATAACAGTGGATGATGACTCTTGTATAAATAGCTGATTCTGGTGCAAAAATAATTAGATAGAAGAATTACCCTGAGTGCACAACCTGAATTTTACTATTTAGATTCGGTCTAAATAATTGCTCTGAGTTTTATACCGAGACCCGGGCCTGGATGGCCGGATACGGATGATAATCGAGCAATGTAAAGTCCTCGAAACTAAATGAGAAAATATCTTGTATAGCAGGGTTAATCGTCATTTTCGGAAGTGGGCGCGGAGTTCGTGTCAGTTGTTCAGTCACCTGTTCAAGGTGGTCGTTGTAGATATGGACGTCTCCAAACGTATGTACGAAATCACCATATCGCAGACCACAAACTTGCGCCATCATCATCGTGAGCAGGGCGTAGGATGCGATATTAAAGGGAACGCCAAGAAATACATCCGCAGAGCGTTGATAGAGCTGGCAGCTCAGGCGGCCGTCTGCGACATAGAATTGAAAGAGGCAATGGCAGGGGGCAAGCGCCATTTTATCCAGATCACTTACATTCCAGGCAGATACGATCATACGTCTGGAGTCAGGATTGGTTTTGATGATTTGTACTACCTCCGCTATTTGATCAATAGTGTGACCATCCGCTGCAGTCCAGCTCCGCCATTGATGGCCATATACTGGTCCCAGGTTGCCTGCCGGATCAGCCCATTCGTTCCAAATCCGTACACCCTTTTCTTGTAGATACGCAATATTGGTATCGCCTTGTAAAAACCAGAGTAGTTCGTGAATGATCGATTTGAGATGGAGTTTTTTGGTGGTCACCAACGGGAATCCTTCCTCGAGGTTGAACCTCATCTGATATCCAAACGTGCTGATGGTACCGGTACCGGTCCTGTCGTGTTTGGCCGTCCCATGTGTAAGGATGTGATGGAGGAGATCCTGATATACCTTCAATACCTTTGGATTTGACGGCAAAGGTAAAAAGATATATGAAAATAATTCATATTTGAAAAAGAACTATCCACCAAAAGGTGTAAGATCTCCATCTGGACACGCATTAGCGCAGGCACAAAGGAAAGAATGAGTCTCAACGTCTTCTGCCAAACAGCAAATTGGCTATGGCGAGAATAACGATGGCCCCGACCGCACCCGTCAAAATAGCTCCTAAGACGCCACCTCCAAAACTGAAGTTTAATTGTCCAAGTAACCATGTCCCAACAAAACTGCCCAGTATCCCGACGATAATATTACCGATGAGTCCCAGTCCACTACCTTTATAAATCAAACTGCCCAACCATCCGGCCACGGCACCGATAATCAATGTCATCAATAGATTCATATGGTTTAAATTTAAGTTTCCTCAATGTACGTAAATGATTTCGAATCAGAGGCTATCTGTCAGGATCATCCTCTGTTTTCCCTCCCAACTCAAGCACGACTGAGGTTGTAATAAACTTGAACGCCAGCACCCCGGCATCCGGTGAATCCACGGCAAAATCACCCCGAATGCCCAGCAAAATGTCCTGGTAGAGTGTGATCAGGAAAAGCGAACCCATGACCATGACCACGATCACCACAAGGCTCAGCAGCATACTGAAATAAAGTCCATTTGCGATTTTAGGCCATGTAGCTTTGCAGGGATCAGGTCCGGCATGTCCCTTGTATACAAAACTCTCATTGGACTGAGGTCTCCACATTCTGGAAGCTTTGTTGTAAAGGTGCGCAAAGGGAAGCGCCAGTAGAAACGTGTATCCGATTTTCTCTCCGAGCATTTTACTATAGGGATCCGGACCGGGGGAAAGAAGGCCATACCAGATAAAATCAATGATCATAAATGCCGCAGCCGTCAGAAAAGTATTGATCAACAGGATGATCCAGGGATTCGGTTTCTTACAGGACATGGTAGGAGATAGTTAAGGGTTAGGAGATACACACAACCGTAAAAGGATACTCTTCCCCGGTCTGTATGGTAACGAATAAAAATGGTGTCTATCTCAGTGTGAGGTCTGGTCAAATTTAACTCTTATTTCCATACCTGTATACCGTCCCCACATTTATTTCGAGCTAAAATATTTCTGCGAGTAAGTCCTTTCGCCATCGGTCTGTTATTAACGGAACAGATATTCCTGTATATCTGAAATGAAATGTAGTAACTTTCTCTGCAATACAGCAGTAGAACCTTCTGGTAAACCTATCTACCCTATGATCCGTAAAAACCGAAACACTGGCCGACGACAACCTGATAGCCGAAAATTGGCCGCCGTGATGTTTGCCGATATTGAAGGTTATACACTTGGCTTTCAACGAAATGAAGCCGCAGCTATCCGGCAGGTGGAGGACCACCGAAATGACCTGGAGGCCATGGCCCAAAAGCATCAGGGAGAAATCATCCAGTTTTATGGAGATGGTAGTGTCACTATCTTTAACAGTATACTTGACGCCATCCGCTGTGCGACAGAACTCCAGCAGCTTTCCACCATGCACCGGATCCCGCTTCGCATAGGAATTCACATCGGGGATCTGGTGGTAAAGGATGGTGATATCTATGGAGATGCCGTCAACCTGACGTCCCGCATTCAGACACTGGGTATTCCCGGATCCATTCTGATTTCGAAAAAAGTAGTGGATGAATTGGCCAGCCATCCGGAATTCCAATATATCCATCTGGGGGATTTTACTTTTAAAAATGTCAGGCAAAAACTAGAAATATATGCCTTGACCACTGAAGGCCTGGCTGTACCTGAACCCCTTCCGGACGTAGAGGGATCTACCCATATACGGCGAAGGTTTATAGTCTGGGGTGGGATGATCCTCTTATTCGGGACAGCATCATTTATTGCCCTTGATCTCTTCAACCAAGCGGGTAAATCTCTTGGTTTGGAAAGGATCATCATCCCTCCGTTCAAAGACTTTACATCTGATACTTCATTTGCAGCCATAGGGGATATCGCCTCAAGCTATATCACCAACGCATTGAATAAAAAAGCAGCAGCCAATTTCATAAGTTATGAATCGATGCTTCGCTATACCAATGTCAATCTGGCAAGCATTTCTCAAAACCCGGCACTGGCCCGGCGCATGGGAGCAGAGCGAATGATCAAGGGCCATTATACCCTTACCGGAATAAATAAAGATTCGTTGCTCATGTGGTCCCACATTGAAGATCTTCGAAAAGCAGCACAGAGTGCCATCCCGTTGCCCGATGTCCGTTGTCTGGCATCGGACCCTATGTCTTGCATGGAGGTGCTGATTGACAACCTTGCGGGTTATTGGAAAAGTGAGGGAATTCATCTCTTCCGCAAACCCAATGGGAAAGCGTTAGCCGCATATACCCAGGCACAAAATCTTTGGGCGGATCCAGGGAAAAATTACCAGGCCATGGCCTATTTGCGTGAAGCGATTCGACAAGATCCGAAATTTATTGATGCATATTTCCTCCTTATGGATGCCTTGAACAATGATGGGGCTTATCATCAGGAAGCAGATACGATCACCCTCGTCCGATCCATATTTAATGATCTCACACCCCGAGAGGAAAACTATTTGCGCTATTATGAAGCGGATCTGAATGGCCGCAATGCGGAAGCATTCCAATACTTCCTTACGGAACACGAGCGGGATCCACATGATCTTTTCCTGACCACGACGGGCATGGTCATGGCGCTTGAATATATCAATGATCCCGCCATGGTACTCCTATTATATCGCTACTTAAACCCGGAGAGTCTGGACGTAAATGCCTGTACCTATTGTCATACGACGCTCAACATGGCGATGCAGGCCTATGCCAGTCTGGATTCACTGGATCAGGCCCGGCATTTGGCTGAGCGTCTTGGGCCATATGTGAAACGGGCAGCGCAATTCACACGTCTCATCGGCGTATATCTTCTATTGAATGATACACTGATGATCGATCAGACGATCCAAAAGGCGGTACGGGAAGGTTCAAGGTGGGATGATGAACAATACTATTGTCTGATCACTGCCCGACTGGCTAAGGTCCACCTTCGTCAGGGAATAGCTGAAAAATATGCACGACGTGCTTTGTCCCTTTTCGGTGAGAGGTCAAACAGGACGAAAGCCAGGTGCCATGTTTTGGTGGATGAATTGGACCAGGCCAGAAAAATATATCTCGAGGAAATACGAATGAATCCTGAGAACAGGGTGCTGCTGGCCGAATTGGGCGTCATCTATGCCCGGGAGTCAAATGTTTTAAAAGCAGATGAAATACTCACCTGGTTATCTGAAACACGAACCGGGTACGATTACGGGCTAACCTATTATTACCAGGGACGCATAAAAGCTCATCTGGGTGACCACGATACTGCATTCAGGCTGCTCCATATGGCTCTGGATGAGGGTATAAAATTTCAGGCGGCCACCACATTTCAGGAAGACCCGGATTTAATGATTCTGGCGGGGGATGAGCGATTTCAAAAGTTACTCTTACTAAACCGATATGTAAAATAATACACCAACATTCAGTTCAGCCTTCTTCCTACATATTGGTCCATCCGTGTATTCAACGGAAACTTGTATTTTTCGACTATGCTTGAACAAGGGGAAATGCGATACTGTTACTCCCGTTCGTAAACATTTGACTGAAACCATTGGCTTATACTTCCTTACGTCAAGCCCTGCTTGATCTTCCATCCGGTCAGCTTCTTCGCATCACCGAAGCCGTAGATCCTTATCTTGAAATGGCCGAGATCCATCGCCGGATATTTAAAATGGGTGGGCCTGCTATTCTCTTTGAAAATGTCAAAGGCAGTCCATTTCCGGCTGTTTCCAATTTGTATGGCACTCAAGAGCGTACTGCATTCCTTTTTCGTCGGGAGCTAGCGCAAGTAAAACGCCTGATTGGATTAAAGGCGGATCCTTCAGACTTGCTTCGTCATCCCGGAAAATATATCAAGACCCCATTTACCGCACTTCATGGATTGCCGCTCAGAGCGCGATGGCAGAAGCCAGTCCTCTTTGGAAAAACTACCCTGAGCCAACTCCCGCAAATTGTGAGCTGGCCTAGAGACGGTGGGGCCTTTATTACGTTGCCTCAAGTGATGAGTCTGCCGCCCGGGGAAAAACGGATCATGCAATCCAATATCGGCATGTACCGGATTCAGATCAGTGGCAATGCGTATATACCAGAGAGGGAGGCAGGCATGCATTACCAATTACACCGGGGCATTGGTGTGCATCACACCTTATATAATCAGACGCGCGACCGTTTTAAGGTGACCATCTTTGTCGGAGGTCCACCGTCACATGCTTTTGCTGCTATCATGCCCTTACCGGAAGGTTTGAGTGAAGTGACTTTTGCCGGTTTATTAGGGGGTCGGCGTTTCAGGTATTTCTGGCATAAGGGATTTGTGCTTTCTGCAGATGCCGACTTTTGCATTACTGGGACTATTAGTCTTGACGCTCAAAAACCGGAAGGTCCATTTGGAGATCATCTGGGGTACTATAGTCTTGCGCATGATTTTCCGGTTCTGGAAATTGAACAGGTGTACCACCGGAAAGATCCCATCTGGCATTTTACGGTGGTAGGTCGTCCTCCTCAGGAAGACAGCTATTTTGGATGGCTTATACACGAATTGGTCGAACCACTTGCACCCAAAGAATTTCCTGGACTCAAGGAGGTGCATGCCATTGATGCTGCCGGAGTCCATCCTTTGTTGCTCGCTATTGGACATGAGCGTTATATGCCTTTTCGCGATCCAGTGCCAGAAGAAATACTGACGATTGCCAACCATCTGTTGGGCAAAGGGCAAACCTCGCTGGCCAAATATCTTTTCATAGCCTGTGCCGAAGATGATGACCGGCTATCGACGCATGATATATCCGGTTTTTTTCAGCACATACTGAGCCGAATACAACTGGATCGTGATCTTCACTTTCAGACCCGCACCACCATAGACACGTTAGACTACAGTGGTGATGGCTGGAATTCGGGTTCAAAGTTGGTGGTGGCAGCTCGCGGGCCTGTTATCCGTTCACTGGGGTTGGAATGGCCGGGCAGGATTTCACTTCCATCTACTTGTATATCTGTGCATGTGGTGATGCCAGGTGTGGTGGCTGTTTCGTTCATTAATTTTAAAGATTACGCAACGGCCGGGCAAGAAATAAGTGAGTTAGCTGAGGTTCTGTCCGGCCAGGATCTTGAGGCATGGCCTATGATGATTCTCACAGAGGATAGCCAGTGGCTGAGCGAACACCTTAACAATTTTCTTTGGGCGACCTTCACGCGTTCACAGCCAGCAAGAGACATATATGGCGTACATGCGCGGACGATAGACAAACACTGGACCTGCAGCACACCTCTGATCATTGATGCCCGTATAAAGCCTCATCATGCGCCTGAATTGGAGACTGATCCCGAGGTAAGTCGGAAGGTGGATATTTTGTTTGCCAAAGGGGGATCATTATCTGGACTGGATAAATGAAGCCTTGGTTGTGAAGCATAACCGTAGCCGATGGTGATGGTGTGATGCTGGTGAGACTGTGGGTATAAGGGCTTTAAATCAGGAATAAATAGTATTGGAGTCGGGGTGTCAGGTGGCATGAGGTTTTTCATACGGTGAAGGTGAGAGTTTAAGGTACGGCAATTAGCTGGAGGGGTAGCGAGTAGATTAAAACAAACCATCTGATTTCGTCGAAATCCGTCGCTGTGCACCTGTTGTTATTGGGCTGTAGCCATTTTCAAACCAACGTATTATGAAAATTACTTATGTGATTATTGAACTCTTTACAATAATCTCCAAAGCAATCTCTCCACCTCATTAACACCCACCCCCCATCTAATTCCACCTCACCCCATCCTTCAATCTCCCAAAAATTTTCTCCGGACCCATCCTTCCAATCTTCTTCTCATACTTCCTCACTCTACCATATCTTCCCGAATATCTTTTATCCCCGTAATTTGCCCCTCCATGTCATTGCCGGAAGCTTTTAAAAAAAGGTTAACCGCAGAACTCGGAGAAGAGGCCTCCCGATTCTTCGAGTCTCTCCGGCAACCTTCACCCACCAGTATCCGACTCCATCACAGGAAAGGAAGGACCTCTTTCCAGTCAGCTGGCCAGGTACCCTGGTGCCCAAACGGCCACTACCTACAGGCGAGACCCTCCTTTCATTTGGATCCCCACTGGCATGGCGGAGCCTACTATGTGCAGGAAGCATCGTCCATGATACTGGATTACATCCTTTCCCAATTAGCTCTTGCGGATCAGCCCCGGATATGGCTTGACCTTTGCGCCGCACCTGGTGGTAAGACAGGTATTCTGGCGAAACACCAGCGACAAGGTGATATCCTGATCGCCAATGAACTAATTGCACAACGCAGAAATATCCTTTATGAAAACCTGATCAAAGGAGGGTGTGTCAATACTTTTTTAACGGGCCTTCCCGCCTCAGCCTTCAGATCACCGCTCGCTGACATCCTGCTGATCGATGCCCCCTGTGCGGGTGAAGGAATGATGCGCAAAGACCCGGAAGCCATTTCCCAATGGAATCCTGCCCTTGTGGAATCCTGTTCCTTTCTGCAAAAACAAATCATAGCGGATGCTTCTGCCTGCCTCAAGCCAAATGGTTATTTGATCTATAGCACATGTTCCTATAGCAGGACCGAGAATATGCTCAATATCCGGCATTTCATGGAGCATCACGGATTACAGCCTGTCAAGCTATCTTTTCCTGACGATTGGGGTATCATGACCCTTGAAGAGGGTGATGCCACCGGATATCAACTCTACCCTCATAGAGTTAAAGGAGAAGGATTGTTTATCGCTGTATTACAACGGCAATTGTCATCGACCCATCCATCCATCTCTTCAAAAAGGACAGCATCACCTTTTACGGCACTGCCAACGGAGCTCTATGAAATTGTCGGCACACTTGAAACGATCCTGTGCCGCAAGGATAGCCATCTTCTGGAGTTCATTACCAAAGAAGCTTTGGATAGTGCAATTGAAGTGATTCTGCAATTCCCCCGAGCCACCTTGGTTTCCACCCTGGGCGTGCGGAAAGGAAAGGATTTCATTCCGTCACACTTTTTGGCCATGTCCGGTTATGCGGAACATCAGTATCCCACGATCGATCTGGACCATGACGCAGCACTTGATTATCTTGAAAGAAAGACCCAGTCCCTTCCGGAGGTTCAAGAGCCCGGATGGTATCTCATCCGGTTTGATACGACAATCCTCGGCTGGGCCAAGTCTACTCGCCAGGGATGGAAAAATCACTACCCTATGCCATGGCGGTTGAGAAAACGATAAGCTGCGCAGCAAATGTCGACAACTGATTATCCATGAAACTTTTTAAAACTTCACCCCCGGAGCTGCCTATATTTGCCTGTCGCTAAATTCCTGATGCAAACGCGGATCTATCATCTTATAACAGGTTCCAATCTGGGCAACCGGGAAGAACAATTAATGTTAGTTCAGACTTTAATTCAGGAAACAGTTGGGCCTATCCTGAGGAAAAGCCGGATCTATGAAACCCAACCATGGGGCTACGATGATCAACCCTGGTTTCTCAATCAGGTATTGGAAGTCCTGTCAGAGAAAACACCTGAAACATTGATTCTTAAGATTAAAGATCTAGAAATCAGGGCCGGCCGGCAGCCTCATGAAAAATGGCATGCACGTCACATGGATATTGACATCCTGCTGGTAGGCGACACCGTGTTGAAAACGGCAAACCTGGAGATCCCCCACCCTCTGCTCCAGGATCGTCTTTTCGTACTAGTCCCTTTATTGGATCTGGTGCCAGACTTTTTGCATCCGGTTTTCGGAAAAACGATCGAAGAGCTCTATTTAGATTGCAGGGATACCGGAGAAGTCTATATATTCAGCGCAGATGAATAAGGTAAACCCGTATAAGTACATCTGCATCGAGGGCAATATCGGCTCCGGGAAGACCAGTCTTTGCGAACTATTGTCTAAAAAATATGCCACACAACTTGTTTTGGAGGAATTTGACGACAATCCATTCCTGCCTTTTTTTTACCAAAACCCGGAACGTTTTGCTTTTACGGTCGAACTCTTCTTCATGGCGGAACGGCACAAACAACTCTCCCAGATTACCCTGCAAAAAGATTTATTCTACGACTTTACGCTGGCCGATTATAGTTTCTGGAAGACCCTGATTTTCGCCCGAAAAAATTTGGATGAAAAGGAATACAGACTCTTCCAGCGACTTTTCAATCTCCTGAATGCCACTTCGCCAAACCCTGAACTGCTCGTCTACCTTCACAGGACACCAGAAAAACTTTTACACCAGATCCAATTGCGCGACCGGGGATACGAAAACAACATAACCGCCTCTTATCTCAAAATGATCCAGGATTCGTACTTCGAATTCTTTTATAGTCAGACATCCTATCCCATTGTCATTGTTGACATTGAGGAAATTGACTTTGTGAATAATCCCGCTCATCTGGAGGAAATAGAATTTATTATTTTCAGGGAATATCGGCCGGGCTTGCACCGCATCAGTCTGCGGATATAAAAGCAGAAAGATCAGGGGCATATCACAACTTATGCAGCCGTCAAAGGTTATCATACATGAACTCGATTTTAATCCTGTGAAAACACTTCGAAAAATCCTGTTGCTTTCCCTTTTCTTCATGCTATCAGGAAGCCGCATTGCGGATGCCCAGTCGGATCCGTTTATCAATTATTTTTCTGCCTTTAAAAGTGGTTCCCATATTCAATTGAATTGGCAGATTGCACTCGGCAATACCTGCAACGGCATAGCCATCCATCGTGGAAGTGACAGCACTTCCCTGGTCAGAATCGGTTTGATTCCGGGGATTTGTGGAAGTGAATCAGAGGCCTTACGATACCAGTTTACAGATGAAATGCCTGAACAAAACAAGTCAAACTATTACCAACTCGAATTTGGAGGAGCAGGGGTTTCCCCGATCGTGGCCGTCTTTTTCGCCGATACCGGAACAGAAGGCTACCACCTCCAACCACATCCGGTTCAGGACTATGCCCGGCTATACTTTCGGAATGATGATGGCCTCGATTATGAACTCACCATCTATACAATAAACGGTTTGCGGAAATCGCAAATCAGCACCCGGGAGGACTTCTTTGATATCACTGTTGAAGGCTGGAACAATGGACTCTATGTATTTTCGATTCGGCGCAAGGAGAATCCTATACGTATTCGTGGACATTTTATAGTGATCTCCCATTAGGTTGGTTTGTTGGATCCGATATTGCGGTTGTCAGTGAAAGCTCCCAATCCCCGGTAATGCGGGTTTTAATCTCAATGGATTTCTCCATTACATCTACCGATTCGATCCATATCTCCATGATTTTTAAATGCACAAATCCACCGATAGGTATGGGTAAAACCAATGGTAAGGCTATGATTTTCTCGACATACGCGGTATACAATTGATTGGCAGTTTGCTCGATCCGGGCATCCATTTTACCCATCATAAACGTCTGGGCGAACCAGCCAGCACTTTTTACCAGAATGTTTTTCGACCGGGTTTGTACCTGCAGATTGTCAATCGTAAATTTTTGATCATCGGTCTGCCAATGAGGCACACAGGACATAGCAATAAATGTGCTTTCCTTATCGGTCAATTCTCCTTCGATAAAAATTTTACCGGGTGATAAAGTCAGTGTCAGGTTAGATAATTGTTGCTGATCGCTTATCGGCACAATAACACTTTCTTCCTTGAGATACCTGGCTAACCAGTCCTCCCCAATCCGCAGGGTTAACCGTAGAGGGAGTGACTCCGACTGGATTGAATGTATATCTTTCTCGTTCATCAGAATATGATTAATTTTCAAGATAAAATCAGAAGTCCATTGCATATGAATATCCGGACCTTTTACACCTTATGCCTGATTCTTTTCTTACTGTCATCAGCGTCTGGCCAGAAAAATAAGAAACTTCAAACCGCCCTGGATTATGTTCCGGTGGACACTGGATTTTTCAGGGGCTTGGAATGGAGACCTATTGGTCCATTCCGGGGCGGGCGATCGGCTACTGTCACGGGGGTACGCCATACGCCCAACCTCTATTACTTTGGCGCAACTGGGGGAGGTGTCTGGAAAACGCTGGATGGCGGACAGTCCTGGCGTAATATTTCTGACGGATACTTTGGTGGCAGCATTGGTGCTGTGGAAGTGGCTCCCTCCGACCCCAATGTCATCTATGTAGGTGGTGGTGAAAAAACAGTCCGGGGCAATGTCTCATACGGATATGGCATGTGGAGAACCACAGACGCTGGTGAAACCTGGGAGCAGATTGGTCTGCAGAAAGCATACCACATACCCCGCATTAAAGTCCATCCGCACGATCCGGATATTGTGTTCGCTGCAGTACTTGGTGATCTGTTTAAGGACACCAATACACGAGGCATCTATAAAAGTATTGATGGTGGCCGATCATGGAAGCAAACCTTGTTTGTCAACGAACGTGCCGGCGCCGTGGATCTGATCCTGGATCCCAAAAATCCTCGAATATTGTATGCTTCCACATGGCGCGTGCAACGTAAACCCTACGAGATGAGTAGTGGAGGTGAAGGTTCTGCACTATGGAAAAGCAAAGACGGGGGTGATACCTGGCAAAATATATCCGACAGCAAGGGCCTCCCACGAGGGATTTGGGGGATTTCCGGCATCACAGTCTCACCGGTCAATAGTCATCGATTGTGGGCGATCATAGAAAACGAAGATGGCGGAGTATTTCGATCAGACGACGGAGGAAAGTCCTGGGAAAAAACGAACAGCGACCGAAATCTTCGTCAGCGGGCATGGTATTATACGCGCATCTATGCTGATCCCAAAGACGTGGATATCGTGTATGTAGTCAATGTGGCCTATCATA
This sequence comes from Saprospiraceae bacterium, assembly GCA_041746735.1. GTDB lineage: Bacteria > Bacteroidota > Bacteroidia > Chitinophagales > Saprospiraceae > Opimibacter. Next base: position 19,423 of record JBGTGP010000012.1, on the reverse strand, counting down.
AATCCAGGGATGGAGGCAAAACCTTTACCTCCCACTATGCCCCACATGGGGACCATCATGATCTCTGGATTGATCCGGATGATTCTCGCCGAATGATTATCGGAGATGATGGGGGTGCACAAGTCAGTTATGACGGTGGTGTAAACTGGTCTACCTATCACAATCAGCCCACAGCGCAATTTTACCGGGTCACGACCGACAATCATTTTCCATACCGAATCTATGGCGCACAGCAGGACAACTCCACGGTCAGGATTGCGCACCGGAAAGATGGTGGTAGCATTTCAGAAGAGGATTGGGAATCGACTGCAGGATGTGAATGTGGTCATCTCGCTGTAGACCCCCTCAATGATAATATCGTCTATGGTGGCTGCTATGATGGAGTGATCGAGCGTTATGATCATATTACCGGTCTAAGTCGAATCATTGATGTTTGGCCGGATCTTCCCATGGGACATGGTGCTGAAGGGATGCGCTACCGATTTCAATGGAATTTCCCCCTCTTTTTTTCCCCGCACGATCCCAAACGTCTATACACTGCTTCAAACCATCTTCATGTCACCACCAATGAGGGTCAAAGCTGGAAGGTCATCAGTCCGGATCTTACCCGAAATGATTCCTCCAAACTAGGTCCATCCGGGGGGCCCATTACGAAGGACAACACCTCTGTTGAATATTACTGTACCATCTTCGCTGCAGCAGAAAGCCCTCGCGTAAAAGATCTGCTTTGGACGGGCAGCGATGACGGGCTGTTGCACATCTCACGTGATGGCGGGGTACACTGGACAAACGTCACCCCGGCATTTCTCCCGGAATGGATTCAGATCAACAGCCTCGAACCAGACCCGCATTTAGATGGTGGTTGCTATGTCGCGGCTACGATGTACAAATGGGGTGATTACAAACCGTATCTATTTCGTACACGAGACTATGGACAAACCTGGCAGCTGATCACCAACGGTATTGATCCGGAACATTTTACACGTGTCATCCGTTCCGACCCGGAGATGAAAGGTCTGTTGTATACCGGAACAGAATCCGGCCTGTATGTCAGCTTCGACGATGGTGATCACTGGCAATCGCTTCAACTCAATTTGCCGGTTGTACCTATTACCGATATGACGATAAAGAATAACAATCTGATAGCCGCAACACAAGGAAGAAGTTTCTGGATCCTTGATGAACTCGTACAGCTTAGACAAATCAAAGAAGCATCAAAGGACACATTTCATCTCTTCCAGCCATCCCAAACTTATCGCATGACTGGTTCATCTTATTCAAGCCTGACAGAGGGGACGAATTATGCCGGTGGAACGACGGCCTTCTATTATCTCCCGGATGAATGGAAAAAGGAAGATACCCTTTCTATTACAGTTTTGGAACCTGATGGTGATACCATAGTGACTTACAGCACCTTTCAGAAAGAAAAAGCATACCAGATCACACCTCATCGGGGCGTCAACACATTTAACTGGAATCTGCGCTATTCACCAGCCAAACGATTTGATGGTATGGTGCTTTGGGCCGCCAATATGCAGGGACCCAGAGCTATACCGGGAACCTATACCATAGCCATACAATACAAAGGCCAATCCTATGCCCGGTCATTTCTATTGCTCAAAGATCCAAGGTCGTCCGCTACCGAAGAGGACTACAATCTCTATTTCAACTTTGCCTCTGCGGTTCGGGATAAAGTCACTGAAGCACATGACATCATCCTAGGCATTCGCGATCTACGATCTCAACTGACACACTATAAAGACCGTGTACCAGATGATGTCGATATCCAACAAGAAATCAGCAAAATTGACAGTCTTATCACCAACATCGAAAAATCGTTATATCAAACTCAAAACAGGAGTGGTCAGGACCCATTAAATTTTCCAGTTCGACTGACCAATAAACTGGCATACCTCAGCTCTATTCTGGGCCATGGAGAATTTCCTCCAACCGATCAGGCGGAAGCTGTGCGTACAGAACTGGAAGGTTTGATCGATGCTGAAATACAGAAATATGATGTCGTCAGAACGGAGATGATTCCGGCCTTGAATCAGCTTATAAAAGATAAAGGGATTGATGCCATTATTCTAAAGTAAAAATAACCCGATGCTGGAACTTCAGTTTTGATATAATATGACCACCCGGATGGGATCCGGGACAGGCTATCCTTTTTGAGATGTATTTGTCTACAAGCTATGATCTGGTATATAGGTGTCATGATTTGACAAGCTCATTTTGCAAACTACATTGCAAATCATTCCTTTATCAATCCGAACCTAATCCAAAAGCTTACATTCGTTTGCATATATACAAAATTTTGGAAATATGATTATTTCGCAGAAGTACTTTAGCCAAAAATAAAACCAGAAGTGCCATGAAACCATTCCTTATACTTTCGCTTATGCTTTTTTGGGTTCAGTTCTATTCGACTGCTCAAGCCGACACTCTTCTGTTTCACGCAAGGTCCACTACACTCGATGAATATAACTACCTGATCAAAGGTTACAAGATTCAGATCGAATCCGGCTTGGATATGAAGAAAGGGTATTACTTGACCGATGTCGGTACGCAACAAATCGACAGTTACAGCTTTACCATTAAAAACCTAATGCGAGAAGATCAATATGATCTGGCTGGCATCCTGGTCATTACATACTCCGGCACCTCTGGTCGAACGTATTACACGGGCATCCCAATCAACAATCCGAAACTAATGGCGATGTATGCTGCTGACGTAGCTAAATGGGACAGAGCCCTTTCGGCTGCTTATACGCACCTCATTTCCAGCTATCTGACGATGTATTTCAATGCAAACGTGAAATACTAAATAAGAAAGATTGGATCGAGGTTAAAACTGGAAATATATAAACTGTTGCCCGCTAGTTTGCACAATCATCAGGCCAAAAAGCATAATGCCCCATGCAGTTACCAATACCCATAGGGGTGATTTTTCTATCAGACCTGTCAGCGAATGACGGCGCATAGCGAAATGACCCAAAAAAACACATAACATCAATAGCCCCACCACTACCAGATGATTTGTCGTGAGTACTGCCTTGGTGCCATGTAAAAAAAACATTGATCCCAATAACTTCATAGCAGACTTGAAATCTTCTGCCCGGAAAAAGACCCAGGAGATATTGACACAAGTAAATGTTATAAGTGCAAGGAAGAGGGCTGTCAACGTATTTTTTGTATTGAGCGATATGATTTTTTTCAACAACCGCTCTACTACCAAATAAAATCCGTGCAAAAATCCCCAAATGACAAAAGTCCATGCAGCACCATGCCAGAGTCCACCCAACAACATTGTCAGCATGAGATTTATATAGGTACGGCTTATACTAATCCGGTTGCCCCCCAGGGAGATATACAGATAATCTCTTAGCCAGGAGGACAACGAAATATGCCATCGTTGCCAAAGATCCGAGAATCCGATACTTCCGTAGGGATACCTGAAGTTGTCCGGCAGGACAAATCCCAGCAATAAGGCAATACCGATAGCACAAAGTGAATAACCGGCAAAATCAAAGAAAATCTGTCCTGAAAAAGCCAGCACCCCGATCCACGCATCGAGTGGCAGCACCAGTCCGCGCGCACCAAAAATATCATCCGCAACAGGACTTAAAATCGAATCCGCAAAAACAGTCTTCTGGAAAAGTCCAATCGTCAGCAACAAAGCACCGAGAAAGAACTGTTGTTGGGTCGCGCGTTTTGGTTCATAAAACTGAGGAACTAATTCACCTGCACGTACGATTGGCCCCGCGACGAGTTGAGGAAAAAAGGTCACATATAAAGCAAAATCCAGAAAAGTTTTGGCTGGTTGTCCAGTCCGCCGGTAGAGGTCGATGGTATAGGACATGGTCTGGAACGTGTAAAAGGAAATGCCCATAGGCAACAGTATATCCCATTTAGGAGGGACATACTCGATCCCGATAAGACCCACCACCCATTGAAAATTTTCGAGCAGGAAACTGCCATATTTAAAAAACGCAAGGAATCCCAGGTTGACAACAATACTGAGAAAGAGCCAACCTCTTCTTTTCCGTACATCATTTGTTTTCGCCAGTTGGTTGCCGGCAGTCCAATCCACCATGGTGGAAATCCAGAGCAGGAGAATCAGAGGAGGATTCCATAGCCCATAAAATATATAACTCGCCAACAACAGCATCCCTTTCTTCTGTTTCCAGGAAAGCGGGGCCAGATAATACAAGCTCAGAACGATAAGCAGGAATACAAAGAAACCCAGAGTATTGAACAGCATAACGACGAATTAAAGAAGTCCTTCTTGTTTCAGAAAACGGATGATCGCGCGGGTATAGATGTCAGCATCCCGCTTGGTGAGGTGGGACCACTCTGGTGGCTGAAGACTACTGGTTTCTGGATGATCGTCAAAATGATGCCCCTTGCATTCACTTCGCCGCAGCAGTTCGTCCCAGTATTGCTCGCGGGGATAAAGTTGTGGCTCCATTTCCAGGTATTTGCCATTGACTGGAGGGCGAAGTAATACTACTCGTCCGCCGCGTGCTTTGAAGGTAGCTATGTGTCCAGCATAATGGCTTAGAATCACATCAATACTATCCTTATATGGATTTCGCCAACCGAAACTATCCCAAATTCTTGTTTGACGACCCTGAAAAGATGTGTCTGTTTCCATGGCATCTATCATCCTGATATTTCTGTACCGGTCCATACTCACGAAAGGGGGCCATATAGGTTCATGCCGCACCGAATCCCGGTCTGGAAAAGGCAAGCGATGAATGAGTGCTTTGAAGGATATGTCTGGTTCCAGATAAGCTAAATGCGGATCCATCCCCTGATACACCCACTGACTGAATCTGGAGGCATACGTTTGCGTCCTGGCAAATTCAACCCGATCCTGACGGGTCTTGATTGCACTAAAACCATCGGCCGTGGTAAAAAACAATCCGGGTGAAACGGAAAGGATTAATAGCCCTTTAAACTCAGTGTTATTAACAATATCCGGAAGCACATGAAACGGCGAACCGCCGGGGGTGGCCAACATAACCGGTTTCCGGTCCGTTGCTGAATCAAAAAGATGAATATTGAGATCAAAATGAGCTCTCGAAGATCCCAAAATAACAATATCCCGATCCGAAAGCTGATCAACTTTTCTACGCCAGTGGGACCAAATCTCAGCATTGTCATCATAGCCTGGCACCCAACCTTCTATCTGTCTGAAATAATACTCATAGGGCAACAGCAACCCGACAGCGATACCGGCTGCGGCTAGAAAATGACGGAAATTAAGCCCTTGTTTCATGGTCCAGTGGTACTATGAGTAGTGGAATAGATATCGAACCGATCATTTTGGCAGCGGTATGGCCAACAAACGTTTCATAAAGAAAATGGTGCTGGTGGCTGCCCAAAATCAGCATGTCAATATTCAACTTTTCTACTTCCGACTGAATCAATTCGACGGTAGGCCCCTGTATAAGTAGGGCATCTACTTCAATGGATGACGATCGCAGGTCATCAATATAGGATTGCAACATCTGGTGCTCGGCCCGCAATTCTTCTGCGAGAACATCTCTCAGATATTTAGGGCCGATATCATACCCGACGAAGTCAGGTTCCGGAGCAGCAACATGGATAACCCAGACTTTTGACCCGAATTTCTCAGCCAGGACTGTCGCCTGATGAAGTAGTTTCGTATCTGACGGTTTCATATCTACTGCTACAAGCAGATTTTTCATCAGTAAGGTTGGTTTGGTTTCGTAATGTGTGGTATAGCGAACTCAGGAAAGACTCTGCTATATCACCCGACCAAGGTACATAACTAAGGGATGTATACCACAAAGATTTTTGGCATCACTATGCGATACGAAAGGATGTTATGTCAATGTCCATCTTACTTGGACCAATTTGGATTGAGGTCAGACCTTGTACCATGAATCTAATTCAGGCTGGGAGTTCTCACAATATATTATTTTTGCAACTTATATGACCTGATATGCAAGAGACTGTGCTGGCCGTGGATCATGAGGTAGCGACAAAACTGGGTTTGACCGCTGCCGAATATGACAAAATCGTAGAAATTCTGGGGCGCGAACCCAATTTCACCGAACTCAGTGTGTACTCCGTGATGTGGAGTGAACACTGCTCCTATAAAAATTCGATAAAATACCTCAAAACCCTGCCCCGGGAAGGAGGCCGGTTACTCGTAGCTGCCGGTGAAGAAAACGCCGGCCTCATGGATATCGGTGACGGTCTGGCTTGTGCTTTCAAGATCGAATCACATAATCATCCTTCCGCGATAGAGCCATACCAAGGAGCTGCAACGGGGGTCGGGGGTATACACCGGGATATTTTTACCATGGGAGCCCGGCCTATCGCGGCACTCAATTCACTTCGGTTTGGCGACCCCTATCATCCTCATATGCGGCATCTGATTAAAGGGGTAGTCAGTGGTATAGGGGACTATGGCAATTGTCTGGGTGTCCCCACTGTGGGAGGTGAGGTCTATTTTGATCCCAGCTACCAGCAAAATATATTGGTCAATGCTATGTCTGTTGGCATAGTAAAGATGGGTGAAACTGTATCTGCCTGTGCGGATGGTCCGGGCAATCCGGTTTTTATCGTTGGATCCGCTACTGGCCGGGATGGTATCCATGGCGCCACCTTTGCTTCAGCGGATCTTACTGAAAATTCAGCGGAGGACCTGCCTGCGGTGCAGGTTGGAGATCCTTTTCAGGAAAAATTACTTTTAGAGGCTTCTCTTGAAATCATTACAACTGGTGCCGTTGTGGGCATGCAGGATATGGGTGCCGCCGGTATCAGTTGCTCCACCTCTGAAATGAGTGCCAAGTCAGGTACAGGCATGATCATCAATCTGGACCTGGTGCCTACCCGTCAGCAAAACATGGCAGCATGGGAAATGCTCCTCTCCGAAAGCCAGGAGCGAATGCTGGTGGTCGTACAAAAAGGAAGAGAAGAAGAAATCAAGGTCATTTTTGACAAATGGGATCTGGAATGTGCGGAAATTGGTGTTGTCACGGATACCGGCCGGCTGGAATATTTCCGGTTTGGTGAAAAAGTAGCGGATATCCCGGCTCATTCCCTCGTTCTGGGTGGCGGTGCCCCAGTGTATGACAGACCCTTTACACGTCCCTTGTATATGGAGGAGATCAAGCCGTTTGATCCACCTGTCATTTCAGACGAGACCCTGACGGCCATAGCGGAAAAAGTGATCACTTCCCCCAATATCGCCTCAAAACGGTGGGTATATGAGCAATATGACCATACCGTCAGAACCGGCAACACCAATACGAATGATCCTTCGGACGCTACGATTATACGCTTGAAATCATCCGACAGAGCACTGGCCATGACCGTGGATTGCAATAGTGCTTATGTCCATGCTGATCCCTATCGGGGTACTATGATCGCCGTTTCTGAAGCTGCACGCAATATTAGATGTTCAGGTGGTATACCACTAGGTGTCACGAATTGTCTGAATTTTGGCAACCCTTACAATCCGGAAGTATATTACCAATTCGTCCATGCCATAAAAGGAATGGGCGAAGCGTGCCGGAAATTTGATACCCCGGTTACAGGCGGGAATGTCAGTTTCTACAACCAGTCTGTCCTGAAAGACAAGACTGAGCCTGTTTTTCCAACACCGACCATCGGTATGGTAGGCCTGGTGGAACACCTTCATGAATCCACCACAATTTCATTTAAAGCGGAGGGGGATGTCATCCTCCTGATGGGTGTACTTCCAAAGAATGCGCATGGCTCCGTTTATGTTCGAGAAATACTCGGAGAGCGTCTGACCCCTTGTCCAGATTTTGATCTCGACCGTGAATATGACCTCCATCAGGCAATAACGGCATTGATACGGGCTAACCTGGTCCGCAGCGCACATGACCTATCCGAAGGGGGACTCTTTGTAACCCTTACTGAGAGCGCCATGGCCGGAGGACGGGGCTTCCGGATTTCAATCCCCGAAACTCACCGAAAAGATATCTTCCTCTTTAGTGAAAGCCAGGGACGTATTGTCATTTCAGTGGCTCCGGATCATTTAACAAAAGCAAAAGAAATGCTGGATAAACAAGGCATCCCGTTTTTACGTTTAGGCAATGTGACCCAATGTTCCCTTTCCATTGATAACGTGGATATGGGGATGGTAGAATTCTGGTCGGGGTTATACCAAAATGCACTATCCAACATACTTGAATCCTAATTCAAAAATCACATATTCCTTATGAAAAATTTGACATTCGGTCTTTTTATCATTTCGATCATCTGCATTGCTTCGTGTGGTGCGATTTCTTCAAAGGGGACCCATATTACAGGCACCATTACGGATGCACCTAACATGAAGGTGTATTTTGATAAAATGGGACCCAATAACAATACCACAGTGCTCGCGCAGGCGGATAGCGATGCCAGTGGTTCCTTTACCCTTAAAGTGGAAGAATCCCTGCTTCCTTCAGTGTACCGTCTCCGAATTGGTTCGGGCAAGTTGTTTCTGATCCTTGAGGATGCTGCTTCGGCCATTTCTCTGAAAGGTAATCTCGAAGGAATCCGCGTACATGATATCCAGGTAACAGGTTCAGAAAGTGCCCGCGATTTCATGCAGGCGATGAATCTTCTTTCCACTGGCAAACTTACTGCCGATGACGTAAAGGACTATATTAACACGACCCAATTTCCTATGGCCGGAATGCAACTGGCCCTGCAGGCCTTTGGCAATCGCCCTGACTTTCTGGATGCCCACAAAACAGGCCTGGTTAAAATGAACGCCAAGTATCCGGGGCATGAATTCACAACGGACTATGCCCGTTTTGCAAGTGTGCTGGAACAAAGCCAAATGCAGAGTCGCGCAGCTGAGGCTATCCAGGTAGGGATGCCCGCTCCGGATATCAGCATGAAAAGTCCGGATGGTAAAAAATATTCGCTATCTGATCTCAAGGGGAAAGTAGTCCTGCTGGATTTCTGGGCGTCCTGGTGTGGCCCTTGCCGTAAAGCTAACCCACATGTGGTCGAGGTATATCACAAGTATAAAGACAAAGGATTTACTGTTTTCAGTGTCTCCCTGGATGGCATCGATGAACGGTCAAAGGCGCGTTATCCAACAGATGACCAATATCAGGCAGGACTGGAACAACAGAAAAAAGCCTGGCTGGCTGCTATTGAAAAGGATTTGCTCGTATGGCCCTACCATGTCAGCGAACTCACGAAATGGGATACGCAGGCTGCCAGACAGTATGGTGTGACCGGCATTCCCAAAACGTTTCTGATAGGCCGAGATGGAAAAATCGCTGCTGTAAATCCTCGCTTTACGCTTGAGGAAGAATTACTTAAGGTGTTATAAAATAGGCTTTTATACCGATATTAAATAATTAGAAATAGCAAAACAAAAGGCAGGATGTTAGCATCCTGCCTTTTGTTTTCCGGGACCCTTGGGGTACCAGTTGGTATCTTAGAATTTAATGATCTTAGCCGGGATGTCATGTTTCTTGCTCAGCCTTTCAGCAAAGGCAAAACTACCAGCGGGAGCTATGAGTATCAATCCCCCTCCTTTGCTTTTTCCCAGTATGCTTAGGAGTTTCCATTTACTGACTGTTCTTTCTGCGTCACCATCTTTGCGTACAACCTCTATATACCATCTTCCACCGCGCTTAACTGCCGTAATATCAGGCACTAACTTGTCTTCACTTTCTTTATTACTTAAAGCAGAAGGGGTTTCAAAACCATCAATATTAGCCCGCACCTCTGAATAGCCATTCCGTGCTACCCAGGTTTCCAAAACCTTCTTGATTATTTCGTCTTCTTTACTCATAGGCACTGTCAATACTTCCATAAATTGATGCGGTATTTGTACAACAGGGGGCGACAAATATAACAATTTGATTATCAGGGTAAACTAAAAACTTTTAAAATGCAAAAAAAAAGCCGCCAGTAGGCGGCTTAAAGACTATTACAATCTCACCCAATGTTCTTACTGATTGCCGGTAGATGATCCGGTGACCGTCGTCGGGCTATCCGGTGTCAATCCGGTCAAAGCCGATTTCATGCTGTAGTGTACATCACTGATCTCACTAGCGACTGCAGCCCAGGTTTCGTTCGTAGCCGAGTTGATTTTCTCTGCCAACTGCTTTGATTGGGTCAGAGACTGCTTCAGGGACTCAAGCTTTTGATTGAGCGGCTGAACATCAACATCTGTGGATGCCGCGCTGATCGCAGCTTCGGTTTCTGTGATTTTATTCTCCAGAATGGATATCCATTTGGCGACCTCTTCCTTCTGGATGGCGACAACCTGAGCCAGAGAATCACTTAAAACTACTCCCGTACCATCTTCCGTATTTGCGGAACCGGTGTTTTTACAAGCAACCCAAGCCAGGGAAAGGACAAGGGCAAACGAAAAAAACTTAATGATTTTCATGTTAAATGTTTTGATGTAAAAGAGTTAGACAATCATCTCATCCGTTGGACTTTACCCCCGGTAGGTATATGATATGCCCTCTTAACGAAGGGTTGTTCCGGATGTTTCAGTTTTGTGAGACAAATTATTGAAAATCAGTATATACCATGCTTTCCTCTCAGGGTTTTCCCGGATTCCCAATCCTGTAAAACCCTGATTGGACCTTTAACGTGATCGGAATTGCTGTCAGGTCGATTGGTCGCCTGTAGGATCGTAATCATTGGTTCTCGTAAATGATGGAGTAATACATTGGCAAAGACCTAAAATGTTCTGCCAATAGCCGTATTTTTGCGCTCTTGTGTCTGTTTCGGGGGAGTACCCGAACTGAAATTGTTTAGGTGTGTCAGACGGACATCGCTAGAATCTATATCCTACCCTATTGGGAAAAATTGTTGCCATAGCTAATCAGAAGGGCGGGGTCGGAAAGACCACGACCGCCATCAATATGGGGGCCTGTCTGGCCATACTGGAAAAAAAAGTGCTATTGGTCGATGCGGATCCACAAGCCAATTGTACATCGGGCCTGGGTATTGTCACTGTTACCGGGCAACCTACGATTTATGATTGTATCATTAATCAGGTACCGGCCACACAGGCGATAGTAGCCACCTCAACACCGAATCTTTATATCCTCCCGTCACATATTGACCTGGTCGGAGCCGAATTGGAACTGGTATCGCGGATGAGACGTGAGTATATGTTGCAACAAGTCCTTTCGAAAGTTCGCAACGACTTTGATTTCATTCTCATCGACTGTATGCCTTCACTGGGCCTCCTCACCGTAAATGCACTGACGGCATCAGATTCTGTACTTATTCCGATCCAAACCGAAATATATGCTCTGGAAGGGCTTCAAAAACTCAAAAACACTATTCAACTTGTCAAAGAACATCTTAATCCTGCTTTGAAAATTGAAGGTATCGTCATGACGATGTACGACAGCAGGCTCAGGTTAGCGAATATGATTCTGGAAGAGGTACGTCAAAATATACCAGATCCTCTGTTCCAAACCATCATCCACCGGAATAGTAAGATTAGCGAATCACCTAGCATGAAGGCACCCGTCATCATGTATGACGCAGCCAGTACCGGCAGCATGAATTTTATGCAATTGGCAATGGAATTTTTACAGAGAAACACGGCCACCAATGATGTTACCTAATATCATGAGGTTAGGTCATGACCGTTGGATGAAAGGAAAGTGATGGAGATCCCTGCCCATTTCCTTTACACTATTTTTGCTCAATTTCAATCTCAATGTAATGTCTAAAGACTCTCCTAAAATGCAAATTGGCAAGGGCATACGGGCCTTGCTGACCCAAATAGATGAACGGGGTACTGCGCCTACTGGCCAGGAATTGTCTACACTCTCCCGGGAAACGCTGGAGGTCCCGATAGATGCCATTGAGGCCAATCCGTATCAACCCCGAACAGATTTTGATGAAACAGCACTGGAAGAACTGGCGCAGAGCATCCGTGTTCATGGGATCATTCAGCCCCTGACACTCCGACGCCTACACGAAGGACGGTACCAGCTTATTGCTGGCGAGCGCCGGTGGAGGGCTGCTCAAAGAGCGGGTCTTAAAGCAGTCCCGGCCTATATTCGTATCGCTGACGATCAGGGAATGTTGGAAATGGCGATCGTGGAAAATATCCAACGGGCCGACCTCAATGCCATGGAGATGGCCTTCAGCCTGCAAAGACTGCTGGATGAATGCAAACTCACCCATGAAGAACTCTCCACACGTGTCAGTAAGCAACGGAGTACGGTGTCGAATTTCCTTCGGTTGCTGAAACTCCCACCCCAGATTCAACAAGCCATCCGAAAGGAACAAATCAGTATGGGCCATGCCAAATCCATAGCCGGGCTGGAAGATATCAGTGCTCAACTCATGGTACTCGGTGAGGTTATATCAAAAGGTCTGAGCGTACGGGAAACTGAAAAACTCGTGGCGCGTTATCAGAATCGTCAATCAGGTAAGCCCGGTTCAAGTACATCCGGAGGTGGCAAGTCCGGACGGCCTGCCGAGATCGCAAGTATTGAGCAACGACTACGGGCGCTGCTGGGTGTAAAGGTGGATCTGCAATATGATAGTAAAGGCACTGGTCAGATCCGTATTCCCTTTAAAAGTGATAAAGAACTCAATTACCTCCTGGACATTCTGGACGACCTGGATCAGGAGAAATAATATACGGACCATGCCGGCAGAACGTTATACCCATACATGAAATCAACCTTTACACTTCTGCTTTTCCTTTATTGTATCATGTTACCTGTAAAAGGTATGTCTCAGGCTGTTCAGGACAGTCTCGGCCAGGAAGAGGCCATTGGAAAGGTAAAGAAGGGCTCGATCTTCGCCGGTCGACCCGGCAAGTCGATGCTGATGAGTCTCATTGTCCCCGGAACAGGTCAAATCTATAATAAAAGTTATCTGCGTGTTCCGTTTGTATATGGGGCTGTCGGAGGCATGGGATATGTGTTGCATTACAATACCCGCCAATATAAATGTCTCAAAGAAGCGTATATCGCCCGAGTAGATGGAGTGGACTATACGCCGAAATCCTATTGCGATGAGAAGATTGCTCAAATAACCAATCCTTCACAGCTTAAGGTCCTTCGTGATCGGGCGAATGCAGATCGTCAGCGTTCCATCGTCATCTTTTCACTCGTATGGCTGGCTAATGGGATTGATGCCTTCGTGGATGCGCATCTCAAAGATTTTGATATCGATGATAATTTGACCATTGATATCGGTCCCAAATTTGATCAGGATCCCCATGCCCCCATGCGGGTCGGTATTTTCGTTCAATTTTAGAGTGCCCCAATAGAAATGTACCGGGCATTATTAACTTTTTTCGGACCAACCCTCCTTTAATGAAACTGTCTGGTTAAACACCAGGTGTCCTGATTTGGCAGCCGAATCCAGCGTGAAATATCCCTGCCGTAAAAACTGAAAACTCTCTCCGGCAACAGCATCACCTAATATCGGTTCGAACCTTGCATCCTGCACGATCCGAAGTGAATCCGGATTGACTTTCGATAGAAAATCAGCGCCTTCTTCCAAGGGATTTTCGGTGAAAAACAATCTGTCATAGAGGCGAATTTCGCCTGGGAAAGATGTTGGTGCATTGACCCAATGAAGAGTTCCTTTGGCTTTGATCCCACTGTTGTCCGATCCACTTTTTGAATCCGGGTAATAGGAACAATGGATTTCTCGTACCTCACCTGTGGCATCATCCAATACTGTTTGTGTACAAGTAATGATATAGGCACTTTTAAGCCGTACTGTTGCACCAGGCGCAAGTCTGAAATACTTCTTAGGCGGATCCATCATAAAATCCTCGCGCTCGATGTAGAGTTCCCGGCTGAAAGGCATATCGCGTTGCCCGGTCGTTTCGTCTTCCGGATTATTCTCTGTAGGAAGCCACTCCGTCTGACCTTCCGGATAATTGGTAATGATCAGTTTGACCGGATCCAATACGGCCATGCGACGCAACGCCGTTTTATTGAGTTCATTCCGCACACAGGACTCCAACAACTCAATTTCGATCCAATTATCTCGTTTCGCAATACCCACCTTGTCACAAAACACTCTTATGGCTGCTGCCGGATATCCCCGCCGGCGCATGCCACTGATGGTCGGCATCCGCGGATCATCCCATCCTGTTACAAGTCCTTCATTCACCAATTGGAGCAATCGCCGCTTGGAGGTAATCATATAAGTCACATTCATCCGGGCGAATTCAATCTGCCGGCTTGGAAAAATCTCCAGCTGCTGAATGAGCCAGTCATAGAGTGGACGGTGATGTCTGAACTCCAGGGAGCATAAGGAATGTGTTATTCCTTCGATACTATCACTTTGTCCATGAGCAAAATCATACATCGGGTAAATGCACCACGTATCCCCGGTACGGTGATGATGCTGGCGCTTGATACGATAGATGACCGGATCGCGCATGTGCATATTGGGCGAAGCCATATCCACTTTCACGCGAAGGACCCTGGCTCCGTCGGGATACTCACCCTCTTTCATACGGACAAACAAATCAAGATTCTCTTCTGCCGAACGGTGACGGAATGGACTTTCTAAACCCGGCTCTGTAGGTGTACCTTTCTGCATAGCAATTTCGTCAGGTGTACTATCATCTACAAAGGCAAGACCTTTCCGGATCAGATCCAATGCGTACTCATACAATTGTCCGAAATAATCGGACGCATAATATTCCCGGTCCTCCCAGTCATACCCCAACCACCGAATATCATACTTGATCGCTTCTACATATTCCGTCTCCTCCGTGGCGGGATTTGTATCATCAAACCTGAGATTGGTCTTTCCTCCGTACTTTTTGGCAATTTCAAAGTTGAGACAGATAGCTTTTGCATGTCCGATGTGCAGATATCCGTTGGGTTCCGGTGGAAACCGGGTATGAACCCGTGCACCGTGCTTACCCTGGGCTATATCGGCTTCGATGATCTCTTCAATGAAATTGAGTGCGCGTGTCTCCTCCATAATAATTATCTATTTAGCTGATCAACACTTTACAACAACATATGTATGTCCTATTATGACGTAGCTCCTGAATTCAAATATGCATTACATCCTGTCCGGCATCTCGATCCCTAAAAGATCCATAATGTGCTCCAGCACATTTGCCACCATGCGGATAAGGATCAACCTGAACGCTCTGGCTTGCGCTGTTTCCGCCTGGATGACCTTGACTTCATGGTAATATCGATGGTACTCTTTCGCCAGGGCAAAAGCATAGTTGGCGATCAGAGAGGGATTGTACTCTTTTGCGGCGGCATCGATCACTTGCGGGCATTGACCCAGTATGCTGAGTAGAAGTTTTTCATCCGCATTGGGCCAATAGCCTTTATAGTCCATTGTACCGTCCGGAGCTTTCCGCAGAATCGATTGAACACGGACATACGCATTCTGGATATAGGGACCTGTCTGGCCTTGTAAATCTACCGATGCTTTCGGATCAAAGGTCATTCGCTTTTTTGGATCAACCTTGATCATAAAAAATTTAAGGGCCGACATCCCGATTCGCCGAATAATTTCAGGATCCGTGGTTTCTCGTTCCTTAGCTGCTTCAGCGGCTTCCTGAATGACATCCGCCATCAGATCATCCGCATCGACCACATTGCCTTCTCTGGATTTCATCTTACCCTCCGGCAGATCGACCATACCATAGGAAAGATGATGCAGGCCAGCAGCATAAGGCACCCCGAGTTTGGCCATAATAGCAAAAAGGGCCTGAAAATGATAGTTTTGCTCGTCAGCTACGACATACACCATACGCCGGGCCTGATACTCAAGATAACGCTGCTGGGCTGTGCCTACATCCTGGGTCATGTAGACTGAAGTCCCATCACTCCGAAGTAAAAGTTTATGATCCAGTCCCACATCGGTAAGATCAACCCAGACCGATCCATCATCCTTTTTGTAAAAGACACCGCGAGCCAATCCCTCTTCAATCAAGTCCTTCCCCAGCAGATACGTGTCACTTTCATAATAGAGCTTATCGAACTGCACACCAAGATTCCTGTACGTTTCTTCAAAACCCGCGTATACCCATCCATTCATTCTTTTCCAGAGCATCAGCGTATCCGGGTCATGTGCCTCCCACCGAAGCAGCATCTCACGGGCCTCACGTCCCAAAACGCTAACAGTATTGAAATAGGTATTCTTGTACCCTTTAAAAAATTCAGATTCCTGCTGATCCTGATCCCGTCGGTTTTGGAAGAGCTTTATGGCAGCAGCGGAATTTTGCCATGTTGCATACTCGGATGAAAATTCTTTTTCAAACCGCACATACCACTCCCCTACAAAATGGTCACTCTTGATGCCGGCCTGTTCGGGAGTCTTGCCCCCGCTAAAGCGTTGCCAGGCGACCATACTTTTGCAAATGGCAATACCCCGGTCGTTGACGATCTGCACCCGTATAACCTGATGTCCACAAGCCTGCAGGATTTTGAACATGGACCAGCCAAGCAAAATATTACGGATGTGTCCCAGATGCAGGGGTTTATTCGTATTCGGGGAAGAGAACTCTACTAAAATGGTTTCGGCCGAATGAACGGGTCGCCAAAAATCAGGCTGGTTCCGGATATCTTCCAAAACGGTTAACCAATAAGTATCGGCAAGTGAAATATTCAGAAATCCCTGAATGACTTCCGTTTCAAGCACCCAGGATCTGTTTTGTTGTATATAAGCTCCCACCTCTGTCGCAATCTTTGGTGGAGCCTGGCGAAGTTTTTTGGCCACAGGAAAAGTCACCAGCGTATAATCCCCCTGGTGTTCTTTCTTGGTCGGTGTGACCATGAGTTCACCTTGCCCTACTTCGGTCTGATACAAAACCCGGATGGCTTCGATCGCGGCAAGTTCTATTTCTTTAAGGATGTTTTTCATGCAAGGAGGGCAAAGTTACGATCCTGAGGTAAAAAAGCTGAAAACACTTTGACCGTATGGCCGTGCTTCTAAAAAACCAGGGAGAACCGAAAATGAAAAAGAAGACCTGTGCTCCAGAACAAAGAGCCCTTTCGAATTGAGAATGCCGGATTGCAATACAGTCCGCGGGAAATCATTCAACACTGGCAAATCATAGGGTGGGTCAGCAAATATATAATCCCAGTTCAGTGGTGTTTCACGAATAAATTTGAAAACATCCCCCTGAACCACCTGAATAGGAAAGGACCATTCCTTCACCAGGCCTCGCATAAATCTGACACTGTCCCGATAGCGGTCAACATACGTAACATCTCGGCAACCTCGAGATACCAATTCCAGTGCATGAATACCTGTACCTCCGAAAAGGTCCAGTGCCCTGATATGTTCATACTCCAGCCGGTTGTCAAGGATATTAAAGAGAGCCTCTCTTGCAAAATCTGTGGTAGGTCTGACAGGCCAGTTTTTAGAAGGAGGATCAATCCGCCTTCCCTTCCATTGGCCACCTATGATACGCATGACCGGTAATGAGCGACCAGCAAAGCGAGAGGTGACAGTTCCAGGTGATGGTCCAGTGTGATGTATGGTGTATGAGGCATTTCAAAAGGTACGGCGTCCCCTTTCACTGTTATATGCCAGCACTCCAGCGGGCACAATAAACGATGGCATGCCAGGGTGTAATAGAAAAGATCTCCCTGATCAGTGACCGGGTAAATCCTTGAAAAAATAAGTCGCCCATTTTCTTCACGGAGGACCATCAGATGATTGCCCCATTGCAGAAAAAAAACTCTAGAAGAAGGATGATTTTTAAACAAATCATGATCTCTGAGAGCGGACCAGATCACAGAAGAAAGGTGAACGTGCATCGCATTGGAGTAATACTCTTGTATCACACGGATCAAATCCCGTGGAACTGCATAAGCATTCACCATGTCACCGGCTATGGCATCAGCTGTCAATAGATCTCCAGCCCTTGATCGCAGATACTTACCGGCAAGTGCATCAAGGTCAAATGTGGCACCTCTGGGAGCCGGAACAAAAATATGCGGCCGGTCTATAAAGAGTATTGCGACATCATCGAAAGGCTCCAGAAGAGCTGGCCTTTCTGTTAAAGTTGTATCTAAAACTTGTATGAGGTGGTCTGTGTTCCAGAGACCGTATAGCATACCATGCACTGATAGCGAAGGACTTAAGGCTATTTCCGTCCTTCCCTCCATGCGCAATTCCACCTGGCTATGTGACAAGGCGATAATCAGATCTGGCAGGTCGGCCGGGTTTTGCATCATACGAAGATAACTACGGTGGCTAAACTCAAAAAACAAGCCATAAAAGCTCAGGTCCACACAAGTGCCGGAAGTTCTACTTTTGTCAGATGATCCGGAATCAAGGTTGTCTATTAGCTATCGAATCCTCCTGTGACGATACGTCTGCTGCCGTTATTCAGGATGGAGTCATCCTGAGTAATATAATTGCCAGTCAGGCCATACATGCGCAATATGGGGGCATTGTACCAGAAGTTGCCTCCCGGATGCATCAAGAGAATATCACCATAGTCGTCGATGCCGCAATGAAAAAAGCAGGTGTGAATTTAACTCAACTGGATGCCATAGCCTGTACAGCCGGTCCGGGCCTGCTGGGATCACTGACTGTAGGAATAAGCTTTGCCAAGGCCATGGCCCTCAGCCTGGATATTCCGTTTAT
This sequence comes from Saprospiraceae bacterium, assembly GCA_041746735.1. Taxonomy (GTDB): domain Bacteria; phylum Bacteroidota; class Bacteroidia; order Chitinophagales; family Saprospiraceae; genus Opimibacter. The sequence goes on along the minus strand of JBGTGP010000012.1, from coordinate 820 downwards.
ATCGGTCAATCATATGCGGGCGCATATACTCTCGCATTTTATTGATGAACCCAAACCCCCTTTCCCCTTCCTCAATCTCACGGTCTCCGGTGGCCATACGCAGATCGTGCTGGTCAGCAGTTACTCCGAAATGGAAGTCCTCGGCCAGACCCTGGATGACGCAGCGGGCGAAGCATTTGATAAGACCGGCAAAATTCTGGGACTACCCTATCCTGCTGGACCCATGATTGACAAGCTGGCCAGGGAGGGGCGACCGGTATTTTCGTTTCCCATCCCGAATGTGTCCGGACTGGATTTCAGCTTCAGTGGATTAAAGACGGCCATTCTTTATTTTCTCCGGGATGAGGTCAGGAAGGATCCGGAGTTTGTGTCCCGCCATTTACAGGATATTTGCGCCAGTGTACAACACAGTATTGTTGAAATCCTGATTCGAAAAATTATCGTCGCAGCAGATATGTACAGGATTCAGGAGATCGGCATAGCGGGTGGAGTGGCGGCCAACTCAGGTCTACGGCAACGCCTCATGGAAGTGGGCGTCGGACTGGACTGGAAGTTGTATTTTCCTGCTATGCAATATTGTACAGACAATGCGGGCATGATCGCCATAGCGGCCTGGTATCAATTCCTGGACCAACAATTTGCGCCCTTTGATACAGCTCCTTTCGTCAGGGGGATGCACTATTGAGTAGGGTAAGGTAAAAGAAGTCCTTTTACCTTATCCCTCTCACACCACCGGACGTACGGTTCACGTATCACGGCGGTTCATGGACGTAAATGATAGATGGTGACGCCTCAATTCATTTTGTAACGAAACAAGTTT
>JBGTGP010000011.1:0-114014 GCA_041746735.1 Saprospiraceae bacterium | reverse complement strand
GAAACTTGTTTCGTTACAAAATGAATTGAGGCGTCACCATCTATCATTTACGTCCATGAACCGCCGTGATACGTGAACCGTACGTCCGGTGGTGTGAGAGGGATAAGGTAAAAGGACTTCTTTTACCTTACCCTACTCAATTTCAAGCCGGGTCGTTCGATGGGTCCTCCGGTTTCTCCCGATGATGATCGGCAGGTCCTTTTTTGAGACGTTTTTGTTGCCTGAGTTGATAGGCGAGCAGCCATTCGATCTGGCCGTTGACACTACGGAATTCGTCAGCGGCCCATTTTTCAAGAGCAGCATAGACATCCTCATCGATCCGGAGTACAAATTTCTTTTTCATGTTAGCAGCATAGGAGTGACAACACACCAACAGACGGGGAAGCCGTAAGGCTCACAGTCTGTTGGGTCTTGTTGTTGCCTTTCAGGCTTGTAGGGTGCTTCTGACATGTCAGGGCTTATTGATGCAGGGTACCGGTATTGATGACTGGCGTTACCTCTTTGTCAGAGCAGAGTACAATCATCAGGTTGCTGACCATGGCCGCTTTCTTTTCATCATCCAGATCGATGATGTTTTTGGCAGACATATCCTGCAGGGCCATTTCGACCATACTGACAGCCCCTTCCACGATTTTGTGACGGGCAGCCACGATCGCTTCGGCCTGCTGACGCTTGAGCATGGCACTGGCGATTTCCTCAGCATACGCCAGATAACCGATACGGGCTTCCATGACTTCAATGCCCGCGATAGACAGGCGCTCGGACAGGGCGGTTTCCAAGGCATGGTTGATCTCATCCATACCGGACCGGAGCGTGATCTCAGAATGATCATCATCAAAATTGTCATACGAATATTGACCGGCCAGATTACGCACTGCTGCATCACTTTGTAATTTGACGAAACTTGCGTAATCATCCACTTCAAAGGCTGCCTTGAAAGTGTCACGCACTCTCCACACGGTGATCACACTGATCAGGATAGGATTGCCTCGCTTGTCATTGACTTTGACACGCTCACTTTCAAAGTTGCGCGCGCGGAGTGAGATGCTCTTTTTCGAGTAAAACGGGTTGGCCCAGTAAAATCCATTGGCCTTGACAGTACCCTTGTATTTGCCAAAAAGCGTGAGGACCATCGAACCATTCGGATTGACATAAAAGAAACCCGGCAGGATCAGCACAAAGACAAAAAAGAGAGTTCCGGTCAGATACGGATTCCAGGCCTTTGTCAGCCCGGCTATAATAGCCCCCAGAAGAAATAGAGCCAGCAGGATGAAAATGTATCCGGAAAAGGGACGGTTGTTCGTTTCCATGGTTTGTTTAGTTTGATATTGAAATGATATCACAAATATATCACCTTTCAGGAAGAAATCAAGCCAGGGGGGAAAAAAGACGACCAGATTCGCCAGAAACCGGATAAATCTCTGTTTCAGCCTGATTTGATACCTTTGAAAACATGAAAAACACCTTCTTTCCTGTTTTTCTCCTCTGTTTAGTGCTGCCGGCTTGCCGTCAGGAGCCTGAAGGGTTTAAGGAGTTAGATCTCAATCCTTTCGGTCTGCCATTTTCCATCTTGGCTCCAGATAGCGCAGAGGTTATACCCAAGGATTATGGTGTGATGCGGGACATAACTGTCAGAAAGGGCGAGGATTTTTTCATTCAGATCTTTGAGTTTGAAGCCCCACGTACAGATGCTGCCGGAGAGAAGCTGCGTCAATTACAAACGGTTCGGGAGGACCCGTTTTTTCATGAGGTCATCCGTGAGGATGAGCATGGCTTTATCTATGCCACACGGCCGGATAGTCTCCAGACGTACTATGATTTTCGTCATATCCGGATGGCCGGCACAAAGGAACTCATCTTTCAGACCGGACTGGTGGGGCGCTTTTCACTGGAGGAGGTAAAGAAGATGTATAAGGCAGTGAAATAAAACCAAACAATTGTGATATCCAGTCTCAGGACCGTCCTGTGAGTTGCCGGAAAGCAAAGTAGAGCATACGGATCTGACGCAGCAGATGACCGTGCTGCGATTCCACATTGACATAGGGTATACCCAGGCGACCGCAATAGACAGACAGGCTCCCGTCATCCGTCATCCGGTCATTGGATTGCAAGACGACATGATAGGGTCCTTCCGATAGCCGGCTCATAATGGACATCTCGGTGACGAAATAGAAATCATCCTGATCCTCTACGCGACCCCGGTAAATCGCAAACGCTTCCTGAGAATATTCCTGGCCCACTCGATAACTTCGGATACTGTAGTTTTTGTCGGTATTGTTGTGCAGCGCAATGACAAGCTTACGGTCATGGATCGCCAGTAGTTGTAGGATACTGTCCCGCCAGGCGGCGATGGTAGAATGAATCAATGTATCCAGAATGTTATTGCGCTCAAGTTGTTGCCAGATACCGGCATCGGTATAAATCCGGTTGGGATCGATAAAAACAGAATCGGGTCCCACCGTAAAAGATATGTTTCGGCGCCCGTCGTGCATCAGCTCATAATATTGACCACCCAGCCGGCGGGCGATAAACTGTCCGGCAACCGCAGAGGTATTCTCATTGTCATGCATATTGTACATCAGCACATCAGATGCCGGTTCACCGAGAATCAGCACCCGGATGTCCCTGCCCAACAAGGGCATGTATAGGGTGTCCTGCGCCTGAAGAAGGACAGGAAACAGAAGAACAAAATTGAACACCATCTGACGCACGCGGCGAAGATACATCGGCCCGAAAGGTATCTTTGCGGGAATGATGAAATATGACTGGGTTTTGTTTGACGCAGATCACACCTTGTTTGATTTCGACAGGGCCAGTGAAGAAGCACTGGCAGAGGTACTGGATGCACACGGCGCACCCTGGCAATCTGGTATGTATGCGGAGTACAAGCAGATCAATGTGCAATGCTGGACGGAACACGAACAGGGACTCATCGACCGGGACACACTGGTCTATGAACGCTTCAGACGCTATTTTGCCCACCGGCAGCTGGGTCTTGATCCGGTCAGGACTCAACAGGAGTACTTGCACCGGCTGAGTACAAAGCCTTATCTGCTGCCGGGCGCGGATGAAATGATCGCCCAACTGAAGGGAAGGGTAGGTCTTGGCTATATCACCAATGGGATGAAAGAGGTTCAGCGCCCGCGCCTGGAGCGCATTGGCTGGCATACGCGATTTGATGTCATCGTCATCGCTGGTGAGATTGGCTTGTCAAAACCACACCGCGTATACTTTGAACACGTGCATCGACAGCTCGGCACTCCGGATCCTGCACATGTGCTGGTCGTAGGAGACAGCCTCACCGCAGATATCGAAGGTGCCAATGCCTTCGGTTACCACACATGTTGGTACAATCCCAATGGGTCCACATGTCACTTAGACCAGGGCCCGGACTATACCATCGGCCATCTCGACCACCTAATGGATGTCCTTGTGGCGCAGCCGGCTTCCCTGTGAAGATGAGCGGGACGAGTATTCACTGCCGATCCCAACTAGAATCAGGACCAGAAAGAAGAGAATGATCATGGGTCAATAATTGAGTACAAACATATTAAATATTTCTTTAATATGACAATAATTGTACCAGATTGATAGGGTAGGAGGTGAGGAGGTGAGGAGTGAGTGGGTGTGCCTAAAATAGGTTGATCCGTTTCCAGGTAATGTAGATACGCCATAATTGGCGTATACCATAATTGGCGTAGGGAGTATTCAATAAAGTGTGTCAGTCCGTTATATAAGCCTGAAGGGCTTACATTCCGCTACCCCCGGGTCGCACCCTGGGGGGGTGCACAAGAGGAAGTTGAGAGGCTGAGAAGTTGAGGAGTTTAGTGTTTAGAGTGTAGTGTTTATTGGAAAGAAAAACCCAATCGTTTCGGCTCCGGTCGTTTCGACTCCCTTTAGACTTGCATTTGCAAGTAAAAAGAACGCTCAACGACCTTGGATTTTTCTGTGAGTCAAAGATTGAGTTGTTCCGCGAAATAGGAATATCCTATGACATACACACGGAACAAAAGGTGACTGAGCGGAGCCGAAGGCACCGACTCCGCTGCGCTCCGGCTGTCATCTAATAAAAGCATCTCCTACTCTTGGAATCTGTCCAATCTGGAAACAGCCAATCTGGCATCTGGCATCTACTGTTCTGGCATTTAAAAAAAGCATCTGGCATCTCATGCTTTCCGCCTAGCGGTCGGAATCTCCGCTACGCTTCGACTGGCATCTAAATGACGTGGTGTCTTTCTATTTCTTAGGCGTAAAGTAAATGGTATACCCATCCAGTTTCCCTTTTCGGAGAATATCCATAAATCCAAATTCAAGAATCACCCGGTTGTCTTTGGTCAGGATCGCATCCGGATGGGTGCAGGACGTCACTTCGCCTGGTACATGGATGACGGATTTGATTTTGCTGCTGCCAAACATCATCTCCATCATGCCGAGATCCTCGGAACTCATGACGCTGCTATCACCGGACATGCCCATTTCACCAGCTATGCCACCATAATCCACGGTGTCAAACCGGATCCAGCCTTCTTTGAGATTGGAGGTATAGACCAAAAAGGATTCGGATTGTAACCCACCGGGGCCGGCTGCGGCCATAACACCACCTGCGGATCCTTCATCCATTTTGTCCATGTAATCGACGAGCTCCCGGAGGTGGGCTTCGCTATCATATTGCATGACGATGCCAAACGTCACATTACTACTTCTGGCCGGGGATTTGATGCGGAGGGAAAGTTTTTTGGCGAGATCAGGCCGGGTCTCCTTTTCCCGGACACTATCGGGCATGATACTCAAAAAGCTAAACAAGGTATCAAAGTCGCGAGTATAAGACGGATCCGTGACCATATCCAGCACGGACTGCATAGGATCAACTGGTTCTGCAGGAGAAGCCGGATCCGAAAGGTTGATATCAAAGGAGGGTTCGTCCTCAACAGTCACATCATTGAGTCCTGCCCCCTGAAGTCCTTTCATCATGCCCATCATTTCACCGATATCAAAGGTAGTCTCCAGTACGCCTGATCCATCAGCATTGATCTTAAGGTCCTGCGAGATATCACCGCAACTGGTCAGGCCGGTGAGCAAAACCGCCAGAAAGAAACCTGTCTTGAATATCACTTTATACATATGCATGAATTCGGCTATTTTATTTTTTATATGGAATATCCCGGACCCGCTGAGCTCTGGATAGCGTCCGGACGGCTAAAGATAAACAACCTCCCCGTTTATTTTTTACATCTCAACTGAACGCTATCTCCAGAGAACCTTTTGGCACTCATGCGGTTTTTAAGTATGGGATGTGTATTTTTGCCAAACGCATACATGCCCTGCACCAAAAATCATTTAGCTATGCCTTTTCAACTTCCTTCCCTGCCGTATAATTTCAATGCGCTCGAACCCCACATTGATGCGCGTACCATGGAAATCCATCACGGAAAACATCATGCTGCCTATACCAACAATCTCAATGCTGCTATCGAAGGTTCGCCTCTTGATGGAAAGAGTATTGAAGAAATTCTGGGCCAAATCTCCAAATTGAGTCCGGCGATCCGCAACAATGGCGGTGGGTATTACAATCATAATTTGTTCTGGGAGGTCATGTCTCCTTCTGGAGGCGGTGAGCCTGCCGGTGCGCTGGCAGATGATATTCGTCATCGATTTGGCAGTTTTACAGAGTTTAAGGAAGCCTTTGGCAAGGCCGCCACGACCCAGTTTGGATCCGGATGGGCCTGGCTGATGGTCGATCCTGCAGGAAATCTTGCGGTCATCAATACCCCCAATCAGGACAATCCCCTGATGGATGTAAGCGCACTGCGCGGAACGCCCATTCTGGGGCTTGACGTATGGGAGCATGCTTATTATCTGCATTACCAAAACCGCCGGCCCGACTATGTCAGCGCTTTCTGGAATGTGGTCAGTTGGGATGAAGTAGCCCGCCGTTACGCAGCCGCAAAAAAGTAAGTCGGAGTCACAGGATTCTCTATTTCCTATGCACCTTTAGCAATTGAGCATACAAGGCTACAAAGGCCTTGACGGTATGATCAATGTGAAAATGTCGTTGAATGTGTTCTTTAGCCCGTTGACCGCGGAGGCTCCGCTGTTCGGGGTGCTGTATCATGGACTGGAGGGCAGCCGCTAGTGCTTGCGGGTCTTTGGGAGGAACGACCCAGCCGGACTCCCCATCTATGACGAGCCCTTCATTTCCGGGGATTTCCGTAATGACGGGAGCGATACCGAGACTCATGGCTTCTACGACGGATTTGGACAGACCTTCTCCATGTGTAGAGGTCTGCACCAGAACATCACACGCAGCTACAATGGCCAGCGGATCACGTTGGTACCCCAGGACATGCATTTTGGCATTCAGTGGACTTTTGGCAATTTCTTTTTGGATAGCCGGATCATCATATCCCCTACCAATAAATAGAATACGGACCGGAAGTGCCGGATCCAATAAGTGTGTGGCCTGCAGCAGGTAGGTTAATCCCTTGAACGGCCTAACATTGGCGACAAAGGCCAGCAGAATGTCATTTGCAGCAAACCCCAGTCGTTCTCGTTCAACTGGCACAATACCCGTATACCAGTAGGGATCATGCCCTTTCGGAATTGTACTTAGCTTGTTTTTCCCGCCTATCCAATTTTGAGCCACAATCTTTTCGATATCCCGGCTCACACAGATGATGTGGTCTACCCGGGGATGAAAATATTTGGAGTACATCGCGGGGTCATACCAATGAGTTTGCCCGGCGTAGCCTCTGTAGGCAATCAGCTTTGCCGGCAATCCGATGAGGGCCCAGACCGCATGGACAAGGGCCTGCGTGTTAAAAGCATGGACAATGTCATATCGATTTGTCATCGTCTCTTTCCGGATCAGTCGGATTCCGGACCAGCTTAGCTTTCGGCGGGGATGTTGCTCTATGACCCGGATCCCAGCGGATCGGAACCGTTCATTGTACCAGGTGGCTTCGGGGTAAGACAGGATATGGACCGTATGGCCGAGTTGCGCCAGACAGATAAAGATTTCAGCTTCCGGTCTGGCCGATCCCACCGGCCGGTAATCACTGATCACCAGAATGCTGTACTTGGTATTCGCGCTTGCCATTTCAGCGGTCAAAGATAGGTCAATAGTCTTGCAGCCTCCGGACTTCAGATACTGTCCATTTCTCTTGATTGAAAAGAGCGAACTGCAAATGAACGTTACAACGCGACCGAAATCGGTTGTTGGGAATGGCTAGAGTGCTCGCCTTTTAATCTCCGACTTGATGTCGGACCCGTGGTGATTTACGTCGTCATCATACCACAGGGATGAAGGTTAGCAAGTCGAAGGATGGTTACTTTTTCACTCCTTCGCTGAAGCTTCGGCGACCAAATGCCGGAAAGAAGTAACAAGTATTACGGGTGTGAATGGGATGTAACTTTCAAATGTCACGAAGCGTCGGGACATCATATCTTTATCGCTATGAGTCACATCCTATCCGCCCGGATTTTCCTGCGAATTGCTTTTGCATTATTGTCATTTGTTATATATACATCATCTGATGCTCAGGGCGTTAGAGGAAAAGTATTAAGCCCTCAAGGGGAGCCACTGCCATTTGCCAGCATAGGCCTGGTCGGAACTTCTCAAGGCATAGCCTCCAATATTGAAGGAGAGTATAGTTTCCCATTATCCCCCGGCCGTCACCGGCTGAGGTTTCAGTATTTGGGATACACTCCCATCGATACGACCATCTTGGTGGGGAATTCGTTTGTAAACTTCAACGCCCGCATGCGTCCGGAAGTGGTGGCCCTGCCTGAAGCTATCGTCTCAGGTAGCGGAGAAGATCCGGCTTACACGATCATGCGCCGTGCCATCGCCAAAGCCAAATACCATTCCATGCAGGTAGATGAGTACCACGCGATGGTGTACGTGAAAGGAAGCGGCAGGCTCATCAAGACCCCATGGCTGCTCCGAAAGAAAATCAATAAAGCGCTGGCGGAGGACGGCATTGATTCTACCGTTGCCTTTACACAGGAGTCCGTGAGCAAACTGCATTACATCCGGCCGGATCAATATCGGGATACAGTGATCTCCATCCGCACTTCAGGGGACGATAATAACACCAGCCCCATGAATTTTATCTACAGCAGTTTCTACGAGCCCAAAGTCGTAGCCGGGATCAGCCCGCTGGCACCGGAAGCATTCAATCATTATCGGTTTCAGTATCTCGGATATATCGAGGACAAGGGGCATGTGGTCAATAAAATAAAAGTCACACCCAAGGGTCGCGGCGATTCCGTTTTTGAAGGTGTGATCTACATCGTGGATCAGGTATGGAGTATTCACAGCCTCGATCTGGCGACCTATATCTGGGGCATTCGCTTCGACATGCAGCAGCAATTTGAGCCGGTGACGCCGGATGTCTGGCTGCCCGTTCATGAGATCTATGATGTCAGCGGAAGTGTATTTGGATTTTCGTTTGAGTACAGGTATTTCGCCCGGCTGAGCGATTACCGGATTCAACTCAATCCTGCACTTGATGTGCCCATAACAGTGCTGGATGTGAAAGTCGAAACCGACAAGGCAAAGGCAGCAGACGTTAAAATCGGGCGACAATCTTTTGCTGAGGGTCTTGGGGGGCTTGAATCGGGTGAGGAACTCAGCGCCAAAAAATTGCGCAAGATGCTTCGTGAATATGAACGTCAGGAAATCGAAGCCCTGCCCGATTCAGATACGATTACATTGGGGACGGTGAGCCGGCAGGTCATCGACAGCATGGCCTACAAGCAGGATTCCATCTATTGGAATGAAGTCCGCCCGTTGCCACTGACCCCCTACGAAATACGCGGGTATGTACGTCAGGACAGCATTGCAGCAATACCACCGGCGATGAAGGATGATGATGACGATGATGATCAGGATACCCTGAGCATTCGGATGGGCGAGGACGGGTTTGCAGCCAATGTGAAACGGCGTCGCAATTTTAAGATGGATCACCTGATTACAGGAGGCCGGTATAACCTCGGGGACAAACATTATATAAAGCTCAAGGCACCGCTTCAATCCATTAATTTCAATACCGTCGATGGGTTTCATGCCGGATATGAACTGCAGTTTGGCAACCGTAAACGCCAAGGCGTCCGGTGGGAAGCCGGCCCCTCAGCCCGGTATGCGATCTCCAGAGAAGCACTGAATTATGAGGGGATGATCAGACTCTATCGAAAAAAATGGAGTGTGATGCTCAGGGGAGGCCACATGCCGGAGCAATTTCAATATGACCGGCCACTTTCACCCTGGTCCAATTCTTTTTACACCTTGCTCGATAACAGAAATTTTATGAAGTTGTATGAGCAGCAGTTTGCCAGTCTCACGTATAAGCAAAACGTAGGCGCTGCAGCCGGTTTTGATATTGAAGCTTTGTATGCAGACCGAAAGCGGTTGGTCAATACGACTGACCTCATCTTCTTTGATAATAAGAAGCTTTTGTATACCTCTAATGATCCGGTCAATGCGGCCTCTGGTCCTGATGCTTTTGCAGATAACAGTGCGGTGGTGACGGATGCTACCGTCTGGATCAAGCCTTTTTGGCAGTATAAAGTCAATCGGGGTACAAAAAGAAAGGATTACAGCCGGTCGCCCATGCTATCCCTCAGATACCGGAAAGGATGGGGAGAAGACCGGCATCCGTTTGATCTGGTCAGTGCCTGGTTTGAAAGCAAAGCCGCTATAGGAGCCGGGAGCCAGTTGAGTATGAATGTGGCTGCAGGAAAGTTTATCGGAGACAACAGACCCCGGTACTTTCATGATTTCGCCCATTTTCCCGGTAACCGTATGATCGGGACCCCGGTCAATCCGGTCAATGCCTTCAGACTCCTTGATTATTATACGTACAGCACAAATGACGAGTACGTGTATGGTTTGTTTAATTACCAGTTCCGTCGCTTTATGCTTACCCAATGGGATTATTTCCGCCGGCAGGGTATACGGGAGAATATCATATTTAATGTACTGGTGACTCCCGAGTCACAACAATATGCTGAAGTCGGCTATGCCATCAACTACATCCTGCGTGTGTTGCGGGTTGAGTTTGTTACCTCATGGCAAGACTATCAATACATGGACTTTGGTATTCGATTTGGAGTCGCGACGGACTTTAGCGCAGTGTTTGGTGGGTTTTAACCGAATGTAAATTTTGAGGTGGTGGATACGGTCTGCCGCTGTATCACCCTAAAGAGTGAGGGTAGCGCAGGGAGGCCCCTCTACATTTGACGTGATGTAATCTTTTCATGTCAAATGCAGACCACCATGCGTCACGGATTTCTCTTTCTGTCCTTTTGTTTTTTAACACTTCAGGCTTCCAGCCAAGTCAATACCTGGAATGGTGGAACCGGAAACTGGCATGTGCCTTCCAACTGGTCCTTTGGTACAGTACCCAAAGCGGGTGAGCGTGTGCGGATCCAGGGCTCCGGGGCTGTATGCACAGTCAACAATCAACTGGCCACCAGCGGCGGAATTGAAGTGGAAGGAAATGCCACACTCCAACTCACCGGCGTCAATGCCGAACTGGTCGTATCCTCCAATACCACCAATGACGGATTAGAAGTCAAAGCCAATGGCACAGTGACCATTGCCTCCGGTGGCATATTGCGCATCAATCAAAGTGGCGGAGCAGGCACAGAAGGGCAAGGAATCCTCAACTTCGGATCGATCACCAACAATGGTGATATCATCATAGGTATCGCCATTGATGAGTCAGGCATCTGGAACCGGGCCGGAGCGACGTTTACCAACAATTATGTGATCACCTTTAACAATGTCAACTTCAGAGCGATTGACAATCTGGGCGGTACATTTTACAACAACGGGGCTATCATCAACGCCGGATCGTTGGGGAATTCATTCATTGCAACAGGCAACAATTCAACCTTTGTCAATGCGCCTTGTGCTGTACTGAACAGTTATAAGGCAAATTATAACGCAAACGATCTGGTCAACAATGGGATTCTGTTAGACGATTCGGGGATGAATTCGAATATCGGAGTGAACAATGGTGTCACCATCAAAATTGGACCGGGTTCGATGACCATTGGTACCAATAATGGATATTCAGGTACTTCGGTCAATTATGCCGTTTGGACCGGATGTGTCAGTACAGCGGCCAGTCACGAAGGCAACTGGGCCAAGTTTGGAACGCTGCCAGATTCAGATGATGCGGTCATCATTCCAGGATCTCCACAAGGTGGAAATGTTTTCCCGGTCTTCAATAACGTGAACCTTTCGATTGCCATTTCAGGTTCGCTGACCATCGAACAAAATGCCACGATGAGTATTACCAATCCTCCGGGCGTCGGATTGTCTAATGCCGGTTCCATTCAGTGTGCAGGAGACCTTTATATTTCCAACATTGGTAATAGCGGACTGGTCAATCAGACAACCGGGAGCGCCAATTTTACAAGCACATCTACACTGGACATCATGCATTCGTTCAATGCTGCTGCCGTCAACCATGGATTGATGTGGGTGGATGGAATTTGGAAGATGTCCGTCGGCATACAGAAAAATGGACTGGTCAATACGGACCAACTCTGGATCGGTTCGACAGCCAATGTCAATTTTTGGAACTGTGGTCTCTCCGGCGTCGTCAATGAGGAAGAAATCTCCATTGCCAGTGGTGCCAATTTTACCATCTTGACGACACAAGGCGCAGGTTGGCAAAATATAAGCTCCGGTTTTCTCCAGAATAATGGGACGTTGACGATAAATAATGTGCAAAACAGCCCGGCTATCCTCAATACCAACGGAACGATCACCAATGGGGGGACGATCAAGAGTAGTGGTTCAGCACAATCCTATTCGGCCACGAATGGAGGCGTTTTAACCAATCAGAACTGCGGAAGGATAGAATGGGCCAATAAAATGAATCTGGTCGAAGGCACCCTCACCAATAATGGTTTGATCATCAGCACCTATAATGGTAGTCATACTATCACAGGTCTGATGACCAATAATGGGCTTATTCATGATATGCCGATGGCGTTTACTCCGTCGGCGATGAATAATCAGGAAATTATCTTTCATCCCGTTGCGACCTGGCCAGGTGGAACCTATCAACCCTTTTATATAGGAAATCCTCCGTTTGATTTTGCTGAGACCAATGGTATCCTGACCCCGCAGGGGGGTGGACCCTCATGGGCGACGATCAATGCCGGGACCAATACGTTTACGGATGTGTCAGGTAATCCGCAGGGTACATTTCAGTATGAAGGTATTTTTGACCGAACTACTGACGTCTGTCCGGCAGTTACATTACTCATCCAGGTGACGCTCAATTCGGCACTTGAACCCGATGATGACAATGATGGTATCCCCAATTCGCAGGACAACTGTCCCAACCATTTTAACCCCGGCCAGGAAGACAATGATAATGACGGAATGGGCGATGCCTGTGATCCGGATGACGACAATGATGGTATTCCGGATACAGAGGACAACTGTCCGTTCCATTTTAATCCGGATCAGGCGGACAATGACAATGACGGGATAGGAGATGTATGTGACCCGGATGATGACAATGACGGTATACCGGATACCCAGGACAATTGTCAGTTTGTTCCGAACCCGGATCAACTCGATACAGATGGCGATGGTATCGGTGACGCATGCGATCCCGATGATGACAATGACGGTATACCGGATGTGCAGGACAACTGTCCGTTGCACTTTAATCCGGATCAGGCGGACAATGATAATGATGGTTTAGGTGATGTATGTGATCCCGATGATGACAATGACGGTATCCCGGATGTGCAGGACAACTGCCCTTTTATTCCAAATCCGAATCAACTGGATACGGATGGAGATGGTATCGGTGACGCATGCGATCCCGATGATGACAATGACGGTGTTCCTGATGCTCAGGACAACTGTCCGTTGCATTTTAATCCGGATCAGGCAGACAATGACAATGATGGCATTGGGGATGTTTGTGATCCGGACGACGACAATGATGGCATCCCGGATACGGAGGACAACTGCCCCTTTGTTCCGAACCCGAATCAGCTCGATACGGATGGTGATGGTATTGGTGATGCGTGCGATCCGGACGACGACAATGATGGCATCCCGGATACAGAGGACAACTGTCCGTTGCATTTTAATCCGGATCAGGCGGACAATGACAATGACGGGATAGGAGATGTGTGTGATCCGGATGATGACAACGACGGCATTCCGGATACGGAGGACAACTGTCCGTTTGTACCGAACCATAACCAATTGGATACCGATATGGATGGGATAGGGAATGTCTGCGACGAGGATGACGACAATGACGGGGTTCCGGATACGGAGGATAATTGTCCTCTCATCTTCAATCCCGACCAGTTGGATACAGATGGCGATGGCATTGGTGATGCTTGTGAGGATGACATAGACGGAGATGGAGTACCTGATGCCGTTGATAACTGTCCGACCATACCCAATCCGGACCAACAGGATACGGACGGAGATGGTATCGGCGATGCTTGTGAAACCGATACCGATGGAGACGGGGTGGAGGATGAATTGGACAATTGTCCATTCATCCCGAATGCGGACCAGGCCGACAATGACAATGACGGTATTGGTGATGTCTGTGATCCGGATGATGACAATGATGGTATCCCGGATGCGCAGGACAACTGCCCGTTTGTCTACAATCCGGATCAGGCCGACAATGATCAGGATGGTATAGGAGATGCATGTGATCCGGATGATGACAATGATGGTGTGCCGGATGAAATCGACAACTGTCCCTGGACATTTAACCCCAACCAAACCGATACTGATGGAGATGGTATTGGCAACGCTTGTGACCCCGACGATGACAATGATGGCATACCGGATCTGGAAGATAATTGTCCATTGACCTTCAATCCCGACCAGACGGATACAAATGGGGACGGTATCGGTGATGCCTGTGCAAATGATATCGATGGGGATGGTATCCCCAATGACGAAGACAATTGTCCTGAGATTCCGAATCCGGGTCAACAGGATACGGATGGAGACGGTGAAGGTGACGCCTGTGATGATGATGATGACAATGATGGCATACCCGATATCGACGATAACTGTCCGCTGCATTATAATCCAGATCAGCTGGACACAGATGGTGATGGCATTGGGGATGCCTGTTCACTTGATAGAGACGGAGATGGTATCCCGGATATAGAAGACAATTGTCCCGATATCCCGAATCCGGATCAACTCGATACAGATGGTGATGGAATAGGAGATGTCTGCGATCCCGATGATGATAATGATGGTATCCCGGATGAAGAAGACAATTGTCCGCTGGATTTCAATCCGGATCAATTGGATTCAGACGGTGATGGTATCGGTGATGCGTGCGAAGTCTCGGCCATTGATGGAGGGAATCTTCAGGATGAGCTGCGGTTGAGGATTTATCCCAACCCGACAACAGGTATCGTAAATATTGAGATTCCTGTTGTGTCAGGACAGGTTTCCATCCGCGTGTTGAGGCTTGATGGTTTGCTCTTAAGCAGTACAATATATACCACATACGATCATCCGGAAGCTCAGGGGATGCGCATTTCCCTGGACCATCTGCCGCCCGGAATGTATATCCTCCAGTTGCAGATCGGAGACCGGTATCCGCTGTATCACAGAATCATGCTAACCCATACCAAGTAATACTGGCCACGCAAAGTATGTACATTCTCTATCACATACGGAAACCATGCATAGCGCTCCTGCCAGTGTTCAGGCGACTGTGCCGCTACACCTTCTTACTCATCCTTCTGGCGGTGAGCATGGTGTCAAGGTTAGGATCGCAGGATTTGAGTCGCCTGAATGCTCCGGTCGGATTTAAGATCCAGGGCGGTATCAACCTGACATCCAATATGTATAGTGTAACGGGCATTCCCGACAGAACGAGTCCGTTTTCCTGGGCGCTGTCCGGATCACCGACAGTACAGATAGGCGATATTCGGTTTCCGTTTCATTTCTCTTTCCGGGATCAGCGTTTTGGATTGGGGACTCCGTTCAATAAGTTTGGCGTCAGTCCCTACTACAAATGGGCCAAGCTTCATCTGGGATGGCGTACCATGAATTTTTCTCCATACAGTTTGCAGGGGAAAAGCTTTTTAGGTGTAGGGGTGGAGTTGAAGCCTGGAAAACTCCGGTTCAACGCATTCAAAGGCACACTCCGAAATCCATTTGCACAGTTGGATACGCTGGTATATGGAGCACGAATTGTAGAGAGTTACAAACGTCATGCGCACGGCGTCAAACTGGGATTCGGGAATACCAAAAATTATGTCGATGTCTTCTATGTGAAAGTGAAGGACGATACGGGTTCGCTGACCGAACGCCCTCCGGTGGCAGATTATGAGCTGGATCCGGCCGACAACTTTGTCATCGGTACGGCCTTTAAAGTCACCGCCTTTAAGAAACTCGAATTGCTGTCCAACCTCAACATCAGTGCCTATTCGGACAATCAGACGTTGGGTGAAATTGTATTTGAAAACCAACTTCTTCGATTTATCAACAGCCTCTTTGTGTTTAACAGCAGTACACAGGTCAGTCTGGCAGGTGATGCTGCATTGGGATTGAATCTGAAAAATGCACGATTGGGCCTGAAATACAGAAGGGTTGAACCTCAGTACAGATCCCTGGGCATCAGCTATATTCAGTCGGATGTGGAAGCATTGCTCGGTTCAGTTCAGATGTCCATGTTGAAACGTAAAATGATTGTATCGGCCAAGGCGGGTATAGAGCGGACAGATCTGCGTGGCCTGGATTACCTCGGCCGTCGCCGCCTGATAAGGGATATTCAATTGCAGTTTCTGCCCTCAAAACAATTGCAGGTCATTGGTCAATTGTCGAATTATCAGTACGAGACTCAGGACGGACTTATCGAGTTAAATGATACCCTTCGCATAGTCAATGTCACTCGCCAAAGTGGTCTGATACTCAACTACACCCGACCTGGTGACCGGTGGCAAACCGGCTTCAACGCCAGCATCCATATTCAATCCATACGGGATCAGAGCCCGGTGCTTTCTTTCGGATCCGATATTTCAAGTCTGCAAACCAACATTTCTGTTAAAGCAGCCTACCTGCCACTGGATCTACGCTGTACGCCCTCTGTTTTTTATGCACGCTATACATTACCGATGCGCTTGCAAGAGCGATATGGCTTAGGCCTCAGTGTCCAGAAAGGTTTCTGGAAGAAAACTTTACAAATTGGCATAAGTGGTCGATGGGCAAATAATGATGTCGATAAACTGCGCAACGGCCATACCCTCAACCTCAGAGTGCATGGAGCCTATGCAATGAAAAACCGGCATTCCCTTCATGCGGCTATTTCTCTGCTCGAAAAATCATCCATTCTCAGTCCTTCCTTCAACGAATCAAGATCATCACTCAGCTATGGATACAGATTTTAACCGGAATACGGTATATAGGTTCTTTGTTCTGGGATTGCTTTGCCTCCTCGTCTGGATACCAGTGCAGGCCCAACGACCTGTCGAGGTCATACCCATGATCATGCCTCCTTATCCCAATGAGTTTCATGAGTTCGAAGAAGATTTTGATACGTATACCATCACCATCATCAATTACACCTTTGAAGACCGGGAATTATATTTTCATGTAGCGCTGATCGGTGACAATGGCATATCGGCGCAGTCCAATACCGCGTACAGACCTCTGGAGCCTTTCGTTATTGGCCCTAGGGAAACCTATATGATGACGGGTGCTGAGTTCAGAGAGTTGAATCGAAATTTTTCGCAAGCTGATTTTACCTATGAAGGGATCAGCGAGCTGCAACTGGCCCTGGGTGTATTGCCGGAAGGAAACTATGAATTGTGTATCCAGGCCTTTGATTTTCAATCTGGCGATCAATTGACAGTGGGTTGTTCCTTTAGTTTTCCTGCCGGAAATGGTGATGTGCCCAGGATTATCTATCCGTTTGAAGGGGATGTGATTTCGGAGACCCTGGAGTCTTTTCCCATTACCTGGGAAGCGCCTACATCCAACCCGTTGCAGGCCATGGATTTTGTGTACATCGTCAAGTTGGTGGACCTGTCCCTGTATGGCGATCATGACTATGAGGATGTATTTCTGGATGGTGGTGTAGCCGTGACGCTTGAAGAAGGAATTGAAGGCATGACGTCTGTTTTCTATAATGATGAAGGAGATGATCCACCTTTGGTCTTTGGTCACATGTATGGTCTGCGAGTACAGGTGACCGACCCAACGGGTACCCTGACCTTTGAGAATAATGGCTACAGTGAGATCCGAACATTCTATTTCGGAGACACCCAGATGACAGAGGAGGAAAGCACGCAGACAGAAGATCAATTGGCTGACTTACCAGACGATTGCGAAAGTCGATGCAATCTTCCCGATGTTGTGTTACAAATGCCCGTCACAGATCTGACACATATTTCCTCCCTCAGGATAGGACATTTCTATGTTCAAAACTATACCCTTTCTCCTGCGGGAGACGGATGGCTCGGCGAAGGCGAGATCGTCCTTAATTTTCTCAATGAGATCCGTATTCGTGTGACCTTATCCGGCCTCCAGATCAATGAGATGGGAGAGATCTATGGGGGTGTCGTTCGCGGGATTCAGGAGGAAGGTACCATGGCTGAGTTTTTGCAGTATGTCACTTTCCCGGTGGGCAATGAGCAAATGGGTATCATCGCAGATGTATTGCCGGCTGAGGTGTCTGCCGAAATCGGAAGTTATCTGCGGGATGCCAGAATGATTGCTGCGCTTGCTGGATATGGGCAGATCGGATTGCCCGTTGGATTTTCACAGGCTATTTCCGGATTCGAATTTACTGTCGGCATCACCGATCTTCTGCTCACTCCCTCTTCTGCAAAAGCAAAGCTGGTAGCAGGCGCACGATTGCCAATGTTCGAAGGAGAGAATTGGCTGATGTTTGTCGCCGATAGTGTTTGTATTCATCCTGCGGGATTTGGTGGTGAGTACCAATTGTCATTAGGTGCTGATCTTGTACTCAACAACGGCAGTGGTAATGCGTATGAATTGCGACTCAACGGAAGTACTGTTATCGGTGAAACAGCATGCTCACTGGAGATGGATTGCCAGGGCATTCGGGCCGTGAATATGCATGGCATGCTCGAGTTTGCCCGAAATGTGATTGTACCGGAAACGGAAGAAGGACTTCCTGCCGATGAGGGTAAAGCTGCAGCCCGTTTTTCCTTTAATGGGGTAAGCACGCCTTCCAACCCGGATGAAGCAGATGCATCTGATGTCAGTGGCATCCATTGGCTGGCCTCACTGGAGATGGATCGTTTTCAGATTCCGGGTTTGAATGGATGGAGTTTTGAAGTGACAGACGGCTGGCTGGATATGAGTGAGATCGCCAATCCGGATGATATCGTTTTCCCGTTACAATATGAAACGACAGGCCCTGATTTTACGGGAGTATATATCGGCCGTGCTACGATCCAGCCTCCTGCGGCAATGTGTAAAGGTCCCCGACCTTATGCCGAGGTAGCGCATCTCATTATGGATCCCAATTTATACGGAAACCTGGTCATTGAAAATTTGCTCCGTCTTTCGGATGGCGAAATCGGAGGTTGGGCCTGGAGCATCGAATCATTTACACTAGAAGTATACAATAATGAACTCATTGAATCAAGGCTCGAGGGAGCCTTCCATATGCCATTGTTAGATACAGCCTCGCACATTCGATACTTTGCCCTGATCGGGCAGGGCGAAACAGGAGAGAACCAGGTGCCAGGCGGCGAGTCCTATTCATATCAATTCAATGTCAGTTTTTCAGATCAGGTCCGGTATAGTTTTCTGATCGCGGAAGGTGAAATCTATGATGATTCCGTACTTGATATTGTCTTTCATCCGGAAGACGCATCACAGTCCTATGTGCATGCTGTGCTTCACGGTGTATTGTCGATCGATACGGACCAGTTCCTGCCAGCCAATTTTCCGGAACTCCCAGCCTCTATTAAAATGCCGCAAATCGAATATGCTTTTGACTTTCATTCGCAAAGCGGATTCAACCCGGATGGAACGTATATAAGTTTCGCCAGTCCGTCTAAGTTCCTTTCCGGTTTTCCGGTCAATATGGACAACTTCGAAGTCAATTTGTCTACGACCAGTGAGCATGAGATCGCCTTTGATTTTAATGTTGCGATTTCTTTTGCAGAGGGAGAGGCCGATCTCGCTGCAGGAGTCCAGTTCTCGCTGATATCTAATCTGACTACTGTTGAATTGGTGCAGGACATGGCAGGTCCGGGTGCGCTGGGCGGGACCGTCCAGACACTCCGGTCATTCAGATTACAACAGGTGCGGTTTGATTCCATCCTGCTGGATGTGCAGGTCAGTGCGTTGATATTGCAGGGTGCTATTGGATTTTATAATGAACCCTTGGGGAATGGTGGTCGTAATAAAGGTGTACGCGGTGATATCAATGTGGTGTTGCCGATCGGACCTAATGGGATTACGGGTCGACTCACCGCGATATTTGGTACTACAGGTATTCCGGCGCCATCTTATAGTGAATCCTTTTATAGCTATTGGTTTGTAGAAGGGATAGTAGGTTTTCCAGTCGGCATCCAGTTTGGTGCCATTCCGCTGGGCTTGTATGGTATTGGAGGAGGCGTGGGGTACAATATGATTCAAACGGCATCCCCGCAGGTGATCAATGGGGAGATCTCAGGGGAGTCAGTCTTTGAGCCGGTCTATCAGTCATTCCGTCTCAGCATCAAAGCCATGCTGGGCACCATGCCTAAACCAGATGCATTCAATGCTGATATTGCCTTTATCGCTCAGTTTGTCAATGGTGGACTGGATATGATCGGAATCGAAGGTGACGGATATATCATGACGCCTATGAGTGACAGGGATGATCCACAGGTCTATGTGGGTTGTGATCTCTATATGTATATGCCCAATGAGAGCCGACCCTGGAGTATTGAAGGCGGATTGGATGTAGCCGTGAACGTTGGAGATGGAATATTGGTAGGCAATATGAGTCCAGCCGAAATTCCAAATCAGATGGTGGCTGCTTCGTTCCATGCAAGTCCGGATTTATTTTATTTTCATATGGGAGCACCTGATTTTAATCTTCATGATAATGAAGACCCGCGCGGTAGTGCCATGCTGGACCTGCAGTTTTTACAGGTTCAGGCTAAAACCTATCTGATGCTGGGACATGGTATTCCTACAGCATTGCCACCGCTTCCACTTCCGATTCAAAATATGCTTAACAATCCCCTTGGCGAACTTGACGGAACAACTAGTGCCACCAGTGCACAGTCGGGGTTTGATGCAAGTCAGGTCGAGTCCGCTACAGGCCTGGCGCATGGTACGTATGTGGAGCTTACCGCCGACATTGATGCGTTCTTGTTGTATGCTACGCTGGCTGTCTATCTGGGCTATGATATGAATATTACAGAACGGTCCACCCAATGTATCAATACAGGAGCCATCATCGGAATCAATGGATGGTATGCAGAAGGACAAGCGTATGCCGGTATCGAAGGTGGATTGGGAATTCGGTTTAAATTGATGGGCAAAGAACGTGATATCAAGTTGTTTGATCTCGCGGCCGCAATTGCACTCTATGGCGGGGCACCGAAACCGTTTTATTTCGGAGGACAGGCATCTGTACAGTATTCAGTCCTGAACGGCCTTGTGGAAGGTTCCAGTTCGTTTGCCTTCAGTGTCGGCGAGCGGTGCACACCTGCACTCAATGATCCGCTGGCGGGGATCGACTTTTTCGAGCATATTGCACCCGGACAGGAAGAACGAACTGTTTTCGTGGGTGCCCCAATGCACATTAAACTGACCTTGCCGGTTCTGCAGGACATCGTGATACCGCAGCCGATCGAAGATGCCAATGGTGTTATCATCGGGCAGGAGCTTTTAAGGTACCGCCCCGAAATGACCTGGAATCTGAGACGTCAAGGCCAATCGCAAAATATTGCATTGCAAAATCCGGTTTGGACCGATACCGAAGTTCGCGAGCAAGTGTACCTTCTGGCCCAGCAAATACTAGACCCCACTACCTGGTATGAATTGCGATTACAGATAAAAGCCTGGGACTATCAGGAAGGCCGGTTCTTACGGGTAGATGACAAGGAGTGGACGCAGGATACACTGGTCAGATTCCGCACAGGTCAGCTACCCCATGATCTCTACAGCTTTGTCACCCATACGGTTCCATTGCCGATGGAACGTTTCTTCTTGCAGGGCGAATCAGGAAATGGATTGATTTATTTTCCACAGGCGCTTGATGCCGGCCACTATTTTCCGGTGGCCGATGCCTATGGTTCCGGATACACCTACTATGTAAGGCTTACTAACCTTGAATCAAGGACGGATCAGGAAATTCCATTTACCTATCATTCCAATATTTCTTCCGGCAGCCACTATCTCCGTTTCAATTTGCCATCGCTGGATCATCAAATGATATATGCCTTACAAGTCATCCGGAAATCATCTGCACAGGCACAACTTGTTAGTCGCGTAGGACGTGTACAAAGATCTATCGCCAGCCTGTCAACGCAGGAGGGGATCTCTACTGACCTGACCGTCAATACCGAAGCTCTTATCCCTCCGGGAGAACAACTTACTCCAGGGGAGTTTTTGCTGTACCATACATATTTCCGAACATCGGCATTCAATACACTCCGGGAGAAAATGCAAGCTGCATCCCAGGGTGCAGTTACGTATACGCCTAATCCAAGCGCGATGTATGGCAAGAAAGCACGATTGAACATGACCTTGGCCGAAGCTTTTGAAACGCGTGATTTTCACCCTTTCCATCCATCGGCTACCTATCCGTTTATGCGGTTTCTACCTCGAATCAGGTTGCTGGATCTTTTCTCGACTAATTATCATGATCAACATGCAGAGCGACGTATCCTGAAGTACAAGGAGTATTATCAAGGCACAGTGCAGGGCTATCCTTTTACACGTTCCTGGCCGGCAACATCAGAATTTGAGTGGAATCATCCGCAGATCTACCGGCTGGCAGCCGGGCGGGTGGATGCCACATTAAGATCACCCTTGCAGCAAAGCGAAGTAGAAGCATTGTGGATGTCCGGTTCAAATAATAGCAGTGCAAGTGCATGGGCAGGCGGAGACTCTGGTGGCCGTGAATCAGGTGTGTCACTTGCTTCTACATTGGCATGCACGATAACCTTCGATACGCATTTCAAAGTGAGCAAAGATCGCAAGACGGTTTTGGATTGGGCAGCTTCTTATATGGCATCCTATGCACCGGGATGGATTCCGCAACCCTATGAAAATCTGTTTCAGCAACAGCATCCCGGATTTATCAACCGGTACAACCAATTATTGAATGATGATCTAAGACTGGAAAATTATGAAGGTACTTACAGTCTTCAGTTCGGCCGGAATATTGCGACCCGGGCGGAGGAAGAGGTGATTAATATTTTCTCCCTTCATGCGCTACCTTTTTCAACACCAGGTGCAGGAATTCTGCAGAATAGCCCACTCAATCCCATGACACAATGGACGTTCAGCCGATAAAGTACAACTATATATATGCTCTCCGGATTTGGTGTTGTCTTGCACTGTTATCTACCACATTGACTGTATTACCAGCGCAGGATACTTTATTTTACAAGGAACACCTAACGCCGGATTCTACACCTGTGATCCGGAGTATCGCATCATACACTGCAGGCCGTGTTACCCTCAGGTGGGCTCCGGGAGATCCTTCGACATGGATGCGTCTTCAGGATCGCGGTTACCGTGTACGCCGTGTTCAGTTGGATAAAGAGGGTTTGCCAGTGCCCGAATCCAGTCATGAATTTTCTGTGACCCAATGGGAACTTGAAGCATTCCGTCCCTGGATGGAACGGGAGAATGATTATGTGCTGGCTGCAGCGCAGTGTCTCTATGGGGCATCAGAGGCGGGGGCACAGGCAAGCTTTAATCTTCTGGGTAGACACCAGGAGTTCCAAAACAGATTCGGTATTGCTTTGCTCTCGGCTGATCTGGATACCATAGCAGCAGATGCGTTGGGACTCAGAATGGTTGACACGCACGTTGATCCGGGTCAGTTATATCTCTATCAGGTGTATCCTGCGGATACATCATTGCGCATCATGCACGGTCCTGTAACGATCATCACGCAGCAGATTCCGGAGGTACAGCCCGTCATAGATCATGTGGTGGAGGAGGAAGGTCATATACTTTTGAAATGGAGCCGTTCTGCCCATGAAGAAATATTTTCAGCGTACCTGTTGGAAGTATCGTTAGATGACCAGCAGTATACACCTCTGACGACTCTTCCCTACGTCGGCGGAGAAAGCAAAGAGTTCCCGGGAGAGTTTTTCAGCTACCGACATCTGATCGCCAATTACCAATCACAGTATTATAGAATCAGAGGGGTCACGCCTTTCGGAAAAGTATCTCCCCCTTCCGCTGCTGTGCGCGCTCAGGCCCGCGACAAAACACCTCCGGGCCTTCCCGGCAAAGTACAGCTCCACTGTGATCCGATGACTGAGACCGTGACCCTGAAGTGGCAGAACCCGGGAGACAAGGATTTTCATGGCACGCATATATTCAGATCGTTTCGATATGACGGCGTGTATGACCCGGTTACGTCTTCGATACTCCCAATACACGTCAACCAATATCAGGATAAAGCTTTGTCTGCAAGGGCAATCACCTATTATAAAGTAGCGACTGTAGATACGGCAGGTAATATGGCGTACACCCGCATATTCCAGGCGGCATTCAGAGATACCATTCCTCCGGCTACTCCTACAGGATTGAAAGGCAGTATAGACAGCACCGGTATCGTGATGCTCGAATGGGACTACGGCACAGAACCGGATCTCGCAGGCTACTATGTGTATAAGGCCAATCAGGAGGATCATTTCTTTACCAGCGTAACCCCCCAACCTGTTACACTCAACCGATGGCAGGATACGATCACGTTGAAAACATTGACGGAAGAAATCTACTATAGAGTGGCCGCGGTTGATTTTCACTCACATACTTCGCCCTGGACAACTCCGCTTAAGATTCAAAAGCCAGATACGATTCCGCCATTACCACCTTCTTTTACGGGGTATCGGGTGGAAAAGGATCATATCGAATTGCGGTTTATACCAGGAAGAAGTAAAGACATCGAGTCTCATACCCTGTTGCGGAGACAGGTTCCATCTTCAACATGGTCTGAAATACACTTCATGCGTATAGAATCGGGTATATGGAAAGATTATGATGTTCAGCCTGGTGAAATATATGAATACAAATTGATCACCACGGATGATGCCGGACTTATCTGCTCAGAGCCGGCGCTGTTACGCATAAAATGTATTGATCGCAGCAAGCCTGAAGTGCCGGGCCTGTTGAATTGCAGAAAGGAAGAAGGAGGTATTCGGCTGGAATGGGAACAGCCGGATGATCGCACACATCAGATATGGGTATACCGCTCGGTCAATGGAGGTGCGTATACTACATCGGCACAATTGAGAAGTGTGCTCTTTTATTTTGACACCGATATTCAAAAGGATAAAACCTATGCCTACAAAATTAAAACCGGCTGGCTGGATGGACAAAAGTCCGGATTCTCCGAAAGCATGTCGCCAGAGCGTCACTAACGGGAGCACAGCATCGTTCCTGACAGGTATCATCGTGCTGACGCTGTGGTTTGCAAGCTGCAGACGGGATGATATTCGTCCGGATCATTTTGCGCCGATCCATCGTAGCGCTGTATTGGACAGTCTCTTGTCTTCTGCCGCACTTACAAGTGTGGAGGTTGACAAACTTATCCTCCCCGATGGGGGAAATATGAAAGAATTTCTGTTGAGCCTCAATCCGGAATTGGATACCCTCTTACCCCGGTCTGGGGATCATCCTTTTTACGGACAGACCGGAAATGATCTCAAAAACCTCCTGATCACGTACATGATGCTCAAAGCTGCCAATGCCTATCAGACGTTTCCCGGCAAGTATCCCGGTAACGGTGATAGTGAACCCGAGCAGGATAAACTGGGTTATGTTGCCGGTAGTTCGCAGACCGATTTACGTACGCAGGGGTATGGCAGTTTTTTCTTTTGTCCCCGGATTTTTGGATTGGATGAAGCTGGTTTTCTTCGACACCTGTTGGAGGGTGCGTTTCTGACATTACCCAACAATTTTCAGCCTCATGCGCTTCGGGGATACAACGAGGCGCTGGGCCTGGCGGGTCTTGCGTATGAATTGGAGTTTGAGGAGTTTGATGAATTGGATCAAAGTCTTTTCCGGGCAGGGGATATTTTCATTATGCTGACAGAGACACAGCCCGGCACGATTTTTCATCACTACGGGCTGGTGATGATGTCGTCCGACAACCCGGATGCCCTGATGATGGCGGATTGTTTTGCGAATGTGAGTGCGCAGGATTGTAAGACGGATGTCGGTGTTGGCGTCGGCCCGCGTCTGGTCAATCTGACTTTTCTTATGGCCGATATACAGGGCATCTCTGATGTTCAATACAAAGTGATCCGGTTAAAGCGAAAATTCTATCAACCTTTTGTGGGACAGACGGATCCGCAGATAGGATTTAATGTGGTGCAATATGGAAGTCAGATATGGATGGCGGAGGATCTCATCCGTGATGGACAATACTATTTCAGTTATCAGGATTTGCAGTTGCTGCCACACGCCCGGAAAGGAATATGTCCTGATGGCTGGCATATACCTACACTCCAGGAATGGGAGATCCTTTTTAACACCATGGGGGCTCAGGCATATCCCTGGCCGCAGGGAATAGGGCAGTTGGTCTATTACTATCAGGGCATTGGCCGGTTTATGAAAACACCGACAGGCTGGGATCCACCGGGGACTAATCTGTATGGCTTCAATGTACAGCCACGCGGATACCGCGATGTAGATGGAGTCACTATAAAAGGTGGAGGCGAAATCATGGGGTATTGGACCTCCTCGGATGTCAGCCCGGATGGTGCATCTACCATCGTTTTTGAAAAGTCGCATGATGATGTCCTGGCAGATCCGCAGGATCTCAAGACCCTGGGGTATGGCTGCAGATGCGTGAAAGATGTGCCCGGAAACAATCCAAATCAATGTCTATACATTCCGGTTGCGTTTCATATTCTCAAATGTTCATTTGATCCCTCAGATGAGATCAACCAGATGGATATTTCCCCGATCTATGACCAGATCCGATATCTCAACAATCTCTTTCAATTCAGTTCGTATTGTATTGAGTTTTATTTGGCCTGTGAAAACGGACAACCGGTTTTTGAAGTGCATGATATTTGCGATGGAAGTTTTTCGGGGGTGATTCCCAGTCATTATATGAGCTCAACAGATTCGCTCAAGTATACCTCATTGTATATACTTGAAAATGTCGTGTCTCATATACAGGGCATATCCTATAAGTGGCATCCGGATTATTATATCAATGTCTATGTGAGTCTTACACGAGATGGGGCGATAGCGGCACTCCCCGGAGGGTCACCCCGTGAATCAGCAATCGTGATGCCCTTGGAATGGATCGGAGGGGAAGCCGTTGCAGTAGACCTCAGCAACAATGCCAGAACCATGTCACTCGCTCATGAGATCGGACATTTTCTGGGTCTGCATCATCCCTGGAATCCGGCAGACTATGCGTTGTTGCAGCAGGGCCATGCCGAGTGTGCAAATATTCAAAATCAGATTCCTGACGTACCGGCGATTTATGGGAGTGTCTTCGCAGATACGGTCTATAACTGTGCTACCCAGTTACCCATGCGTAATGATAACATTATGTCGTATGGCAACTATGGAGTGGCCACCCGGTTTACGAATGGCCAGATCTTGTATATGCAAAACATATTGAATACAACCGCCATTATGAGTGGCAGGAAGGAATTGGTCAGGACCTCAAAGGAATGCAGATTTTAAGAGCGAATGAAACCCTCACTGATTATGCTATGCGGGCCATCCGGATCGCCTGCTGTGCCGCTTCTGTGATGACCAGACGCCCACTGATCGCGGCCCGTTCATCCAGGAGTTGATCCCAATGCTGTGTGCCTTGCCAGAGTACTTGCTTGAGGGCTAATAATGCGGAAGAACTCGTGGATGCCAGTTGCTTTGAAAGATGATCCACATAAGCATCAGTTTGTTCCAGACTGTCGAACACATCATGATACAACCCCTTATCCTTTGCCCAGGCAGCGGATTGCCAGTCCGTGGCATTGATGGCCAACTGACTGAAAGCACTCAGACCGATCTTCCGCTCAATAGCCGGTCCCACGACAAAGGGTCCGATACCAAGGGCCAGTTCACTTAATTTAATGGAGCCAAAGTTGGTGGCAATGCAGTAATCGACTGCGGCCGCAATCCCCACACCCCCGCCGATGGCTTTCCCCTGCACCCGTCCAATCACGATTTTTGGACATTTGCGGATAGCGTTGATCACGTGTGCAAATCCCAGAAAAAATTTCTTTCCATCCACGCTGTTGGTAATCGTCATTAGTTCGTCAAAACTGGCACCTGCACAAAACGTACGATCCCCACCGGACCGGAGTACGATGACGTGGACATCCGGAGTCTCTCCTGCTTTGCGGATGCTGTGGGCTAATTCGGCGAGCAGATCGCCGGGCATGGAGTTATGGGCCGGATGCGCAAAGGTGATGGTCGCAATGTGATCCGCAATGTGGGTGGTAACAGTACCTTCCATGAGAAATGTTTATTTTTAACAGGTAAAAGGGTATGCGAAGATTCTTTTTTAAATACCGAATTATTTCACAAGTGTCCTAAATTCGTATCAGTTCCTTTCATAATAGCCGGTATTTGAGTCATTGCCCCAAGTTATTCGACCCCTAAATCCCCTAAAGGGGACCGTAAATGGCGCGAAGTTGATTTACTCTGAAGATATGGAGCTCTGTATTTATAAAATAATCCATATCCAAAACCTTGCACGGATGATTATAAGTCCCCTTTAGGGGATTTAGGGGCAGAACCCGGCGAAGTTTTAGTTGAGTACTAATCGTTCTATGCATATTATGTTTTATATCATAATGATACCCTTGAATTGGTTTTTATTATAAAATATTCATTTCAATAGATTCATCATATTTAACGGAGAACCTTATTAAATAACGGGTGATCTCCGTTGGACCATCGTCAGTATAGTCGCTATAGCCACAGATTCTCCGGTCTCATCATAGACATCCACCAGAAATTTTACAATCCCCTTCGGAATTTCATCTTCTGTTTTCGGATCTACAGGAAGTTTCTCCTTTACACTCAACCGGACGCCTAAGGTCATACCGGCATATACAGGTTTGGTAAACCGGCATTCTTCAAGTCCATAGTTAAGCAGTACAGGGCCCTTGCCCGGATCCACGAAAAGTCCGGCAGCCATAGAAAGCACAAAGTAACCATGTGCCACCCGCTCAGTAAAGATCGTGCCCTCCAGTGATGTCACGTCCGTATGTGCATAGAAATGATCCCAACTCACATTGGCAAACTGAACAATATCAGATTCGGTGATCGTGCGTTTGTGTGTTACTACGGTATCACCTATCCGGAGATCTTCGTAATACTTCCTGAATGGATGAATGCCGGGATCGACATACGCACCTCCATACTGGTAAATCGATGTGATATTCGTCAGAGTGGAAGGGGTGCCTTGCACGGCACAACGCTGGAGATAGTGCAATACGCCCCGCATGCCTCCCATCTCTTCACCACCGCCGGCGCGACCGGGTCCACCATGGACCAACATGGCCAGGGGCGATCCGTGGCCCGTGTTTTCTTTGGCACATTCCCGGTTGAGCACCAGTATCCGGCCATGATGTGAGGCTGCACCCACCACAAACTCCCGTGCGAGCGTGTCATCATATGTCATAATAGAGGAGCACAATGACCCCTTTCCCATTTTGGAAATTTCAATTGCCTCCTCCAAAGAGGAATACGGCATCAGTGTGCATACCGGTCCAAAAGCTTCTACTTCATGGACGAGTGTAGAGGAAAGAGGATTTTCATTGACGAGAAGTATGGGTGAAAGGAAGGCGCCTTTCTCTGCATCGGCCCCCACGAGTTCAACTTTGTCAGGATGGCCATACACCATCTTGGTTTCACGAAGTAGTTTTTGGATTTGTTGTCTGACTTCTTCTACCTGAGATTTGGCAATGAGCGCTCCCATGCGTACATGCTCCACCTGTGGGTCTCCGATCACGGTTTGGGAAAGTGCCTTACCCAAGGCCACCTGCACATCCTCCAGCAAATGGGCCGGAACCAGCGCTCTTCGTATACCGGTGCAACGCTGACCGCATTTAAGCGTCATCTCTTTCCGGACTTCTTTGATGAATAGATCAAATTCACCTGTACCCGGCACCGCATCCTCTCCGAGCACACTACAGTTGAGCGAATCTGCTTCCAGATTAAAGGGCACTGATTCCGAGATGATCCGGGGATGGGCCTTGAGCATTTGTCCGGTCGAGGCAGATCCGGTAAAGGTCACGACATCCTGCGATTGCACATGATCTAAAATACCATGAGCGGAACCGACTAACAGCTGCACACTTCCTTCCGGCAGAATTCCGGACGCAATGATGTCTCTAAACAACGCTTCCGTCACGTACGACGATATAGTGGCTGGTTTGACCAGTGCTGGTACACCTGCCATGAGATTGACACCTATTTTTTCCAACATGCCCCAGATGGGAAAATTGAAAGCATTGATATGGATCGCAATCCCCTGCCTGGGCACCATGATGTGGTGGCCCATAAATTTTCCATTCTTCGCCAGTGGTACCGCTTCACCATCGACATGGTATGGCAGATCGGGGAATCGCCGACGAAGACTTGCATTGGCAAAAAGATTTCCTATACCGCCTTCTATGTCCACCCAGCTGTCAGCCTTTGTAGCCCCGGTCTGATAGCTGATCGGATAGTATTTTTCCTTGCGCTCGATGAGGTACAATGCGAGGGCCTTAAGCATTCGCCCTCGTTCAGGAAAAGTCATTTTGCGTAGTTGAGGCCCTCCGGTCTTACGGCCATATTCGAGGAGAGCTTCAAAATCCACTCCTCCCGAACGGGAGTACGCAATGGGATGGCCATGCACAGCATGAAGCATGGTGGTTTCTTTTCCTTCACCCGGCATCCACCGCCCGGCAATATAATTCTCTACAACTTGCATATGTACAAAGATATAAAAGGAAGATGCCTCCGGACACTACCCGTGAGCGAATGCAAGTGCCTTGGGAAAACATTGTTTTCAGAAAAGCAACACCACCGAAAGCCTGTTCAACCTACGCTAAAAAATCTTGGGACTACTTTTTTTGCCGATATCTACCGAATCACCGAAACCTTCTCAATACCGGTCATACCCGTCAACGTCATCCACTGTACCAGGTACAGACCCTCTTGCAGGGTGAGCGCAACCTGCACGACAGCATCACCAGGTGTAATGGGTTGTGTTGAAACCAACCTGCCCTGCAGATCAAATATGTTGACTCTGGTAAAGTCGGTCACACGTTGGTCATGCGATGTCAGGAAAAAATGTGGTCCGTAAACCGGATTAGGAAATACATTTACGATTCTGTTTTTATCCGGCACTTCATTACTGGATAATGTGATATCCGTCAACTGAAAGCGGTCAATATGCGCTTTTAGGATGTAGTCATTGGCTCCGGTTGTAGTATCTGAAGCACTAAACAGAAAACGAACTGCCTCCAGTGGCTCCGGTACATTCAAGTCGGTATAGGTTTTGGTTTGCCATGAGCCGGCGATTGAATCATTGCGCAATTGCTCCAGCAAAAAGGTGTCAACGCCATTCGTGACCCATACACTCAGACCAACATAGGTTTCCGGTGGGAACTCACACAACCAGAAATCAAACGTGACTTTGGGATTAAGTAAAGAGGTGAAATCAATAGCAGGTGAGGCCAGCCAGGTGGTCCCACCACTGACGTCATCTTCGATGACATTTGAGGTGCTGGAAAGACCAGTGGAATATGTGCGTCCTCCCAGATCATTCGGAGAGTCACTTCCTGACCCACAGATCCAGGTGTTAAGCAATGTCTGTTGCGTCGGATAACCGCGAAGCCACTCTCCGCTCGTCACCTGTCCGCTTACAGTCCAACCCAAATCAAGATCAAAATCATCATAATAGCCACGCTCCAGTTGGAGTGTCAATTGAAGCGGAGTAGTAAGCTCGATTTCAGTTTCATACGTTTGCCCCCAGACACCAGCCTGCAATTCATAATTGCCACTTAATGCTGGTGGAAGCACAAACACGCCATTTTCATCAGCGTCTGTTTCGTAAATACCTTCGGGACCGGCAAGTAAGACTTTGGCAAAAGGAACTCCGGTCTGGGATTCGTCAATGACTAATCCTGCTACGGTATACGTAGGCAATGGCACCAGTTCGACAAGCGGTTCGAGTATTTCACCATTGATAAATTCAGCGACCAGAACTTTGTCATAATAGCCTTCTTTTTTTATCCGAATGTTGTATACACCGGGAATCGCTTTGCCTGTCTTGAACTGACCATCGAAGCGGGTTAATTCAGGTAAGAGTATCTCATCACTTTCAATCGTCACTATGGCATTAAACAGAGGCGCACGTGTCACAGAATCAATGACCGTGCCTTCCAGAAAACAAGCCCGGACATAATTCGGAATAAAAACATAAAGTCCGCTATTCCGGTCAGAACTCAGAATCTTACCGGACGGGAGAAATGGATAAGACCCCCATACGCCTGGGAATCCACCATGAGGGCCGAAGTAGGTATCAAAATTGCCTACTTCCACCAGATTGTCCGGGCGTGAAGCATCCACGATCGTCGTGCCATTGGAATAATAGGCCACCACGAGCCAGTCATTCCAAACATAAACGTTGTGGGGTATGTCGCCTGCACCAGCAGTCGGAGCATGACGGTAGCGGTCGACCTCGATGGGATTGGATGGATCTTCAATATTATAGGCGGTAACAAACGAATTGGCCCGCTCATCTGTCGTAAACACATGACGGCTGTCATCCGATAGCCAGGCATTGTGTGTAAATTCAGTTGGTGTTTTTACCCGGCCAATCAAAAATATATTTTGCGGATCGCGGGCATCATAGATAGACAGATTGCCAGCATAGATCTCTGCACTATAGATAATGCTATCCCGCGCATAACAATCATGCGAATAGATCGCAGGGGCATATCCGAGAAAAGTGGGATGCGTAGGATTGGTGGCCACATCGATCAGCACGACACCACCATTGTTGTGGTTGCTGCCATTGAGATAGCAGATTCCGTTTTCATCCACCCAAAGGGTATGCGCTTTTTCAAAGGGTCTGGGGCCGTTGACGGTCGGCAGCTCATCTTCCCAGACATAAGTTTGCACAGAATCTGGCAGGAATTGAAGATCAATAATCAGCAACCCGATTCGGGCTTCAGAAGAAACATAAGCATAGTGTCCGTAGGTGTTGATATCACGCCATAGATTGTTTTCTCCCGGTACAAAAGCAACCTGTCGGAGCGAGTCTTCGTTGATATCCACGATAGAGACACCGGTATTGAGGCCTACTAGTGCGTATTCGCGGCCATCCGGTGCCACCCAGCCACATACATCATTTACACCCACAGCGTACGTAAGACTGTCCTGAAGGAGCATATTGAGTTGGCCGGTAACAGTGGTGGAAATAAGGAGGGAGAAAAAAGGCACGAAGGCCAGAAAGGAATAGATTCTCATGAGTAAATAGTTCCGGTATAATTTGAAAACGGGCTGCAAAATAGAGTTTTAAAGTC
Source organism: Saprospiraceae bacterium (assembly GCA_041746735.1). Taxonomy (GTDB): domain Bacteria; phylum Bacteroidota; class Bacteroidia; order Chitinophagales; family Saprospiraceae; genus Opimibacter. Next base: position 81,266 of record JBGTGP010000011.1, on the reverse strand, counting down.
GGAGCCAAATGACGGCCGGATGACATTACTTCTCTGTATGTGATTTCCAGGGAGTATAAACAGGGTCCTGACCAGATAGTTCGGTTGATCGATGGTCGCCATTCCTGAGTGGCAAAGCAGGTCTGAGGCCTTCAAAGCATCGGGCGGGCAATTGCTGGTAAAGCTGTGTCCCTTCTGTTTTCCACCGGATCATCTCATCCGAAACCTCCCGGATGATTTTTCCAGGATTACCGGCTACCAAACTACGACGTGCAATCTTTTCCCCGGCTTTAATAAAGGTTAGCGCCCCGATAATGCACTCTTCCCCGATTTCCACCTCATCCATGATCACCGCGTTCATCCCCACAAGGCTGTTTTTACCAATCACCGCACCATGGATCACAGCTCCGTGCCCAATATGTGCGCCGGCGTGCAGCCGGACTGTGATACCCGGAAACATGTGGATCGTGCAGTTTTCCTGGACATTACAACCATCCTCTATCACAATACCTCCCCAATCACCCCGTATCGCGGCACCGGGTCCGATATAGACGTCCTTGCCGACAAAAACCCGTCCGGTCACCGCCGCCAAGGGGTGGACAAAAGCGGAAGGATCAATGACCGGGGTATATTCTTCAAATCGGTATATCATGATTATCAGGCATTTAGAAAGTCAAAAATAGCAACAATCTACCGATTACCCTTCTGGCAGCACAATGTACCCTACCACGTCCCTTTCTATGGAGTCGCTAATTTTCGAAGACCGGCTTCGGGGCAGCGTATCTGCCCTTTTATTGCTATTTTTACCCATTCATAAATAATTGAATTGGTGGCATCGATCCACAATATCAGCATCGAGGACATCAATGGAAAACACATCAGGTTAGATCAATGTAAGGGTAAGAAGCTGCTGATCGTCAATATCGCCTCAGCCTGTGGCTATACCCCACAATATGAACAACTCGAAGCCCTGCACCGGCAATATCAGGACCAGCTTTTGGTCCTGGGATGTCCCTGCAATGACTTCGGACACCAGGAAACCGGGACAGAAGCGGAAATTTTATCCTTCTGCAAGGGGACCTTTGATGTGACCTTTCCATTGACGAAGAAAATAAATATCCGGACCCCACCGGTACATCCATTGTACCAATGGCTTACCCGGAAGTCTGAAAACGGCAAGGAAGACTATGAGGTCACGTGGAACTTTCAAAAATTTGCAATCAGCCCCTCTGGCGAATTGCAACATGTGTACTCACCGGAAATCACTCCGCTTGATGAAGCGATATTGAATTGGGTTGAATCCACCTGAGCAGATCAGGTATGACGCTTTTGGATCATTTTGGTCAGCCGGCAGTACGGCAGCAACTGGACAGCATCCTCGCACAGGGGAGGCTGCCTCATGCTATACTGTTTTATGGTGAACCCGGATCCGGCATTCTGCCAGGTGCACTTTCCCTCGCCAATGATATTCTCTGCACTGCGCCCGTCGAGGGAAAAGCCTGCAGACAATGCCCTTCCTGTAACCGGGCTTCCAGGTGGATCCACCCGGATCTTCATTTCCTGCTACCCCTGGCAGGCTCTAAGTCCAAAAGCATCGACTTCTATCCGGCATGGCGGGAGGCATTGTCCACCAATCCGTGGCTGGATGTATTCGAATGGACTCGCTTTTGCGATGTGGAAGGCAAACAGGTCGACATCCACAAAGAAGATATCAAGTATGCAACAGGACAGTTAAGTCTCCAAGCCTTCGAAGGCGGAAATAAAGTCCTGATCATCTGGATGGCGCAGTACCTCACCCGTGAAGGGAACCGATTGCTGAAGTTGATCGAAGAACCACCCCCCCATACCTATTTTATCCTGATCACCCATCAGCGGGAGCAGATACTTCCGACGATCCGGTCCAGGTGTATGCAGCTCTATTTCCCGCCCATGGGAACAGACGAAATAGAGCAATTACTGGTGAGCATTTATCAGTCAGATCCATCTGCAGCGCCGCTGATCGCCCGCCAGTCCATTCAGGACATGGGACGGGCACTGGCACTGGCCCGCAATACCGTTTTCAATTTCAAAGACGAACTGGCCGCCTGGATGCGGGCGATCATCGGACGTAAAGGTGTTGAACTCACTCAATGGTCGACCCGAATGGGCAGCCAGGAAAAAGAAGAACAAAAGCAGTTTGCTCTCTACGCTATAGCATTTGTGCGGAATATCATCCAGATCCATGCAGGAAGAATGATGAATCCTGGGTCCGTTGATGGTGCAGAAATGATTCAATATCTCAATCAGCACTACCCCCCGGAATCCTGGTATGATGTAATGATAAGCCTCCAGTCTGCCTACGAGAAAATAAGCCGCAATGCCAACACCAAAATACTGTGGATGGCCCTGTCGCTACAAATGAAGAATACACTTTCGGCAAATCGCCTTCAACATATAAACTCTTAAACCATGGCTTGTGCCACTTGTCAAAGCGGATCATCTCCAAACGGTTGCCAAAATAATGGCCATTGTACCACCGGCGGATGCAATAAAATGAATACGTATGACTGGCTGTCATTGTCTGATTTCGAAGACCCTACTGGTACAGATATCGTGGAAATCAGTTTTAAAAAAGGGGCGCGAAAAGAATTTTTTCGTAATAATCTCCACCAGCCCGTTCAAACCCGCGACTTGGTCGTAGTGGATACCGGAAGCGGTCATGATGTTGGTGTGGTTTCCCTATCCGGCGAGTTGGTCCGGCTCCAAATGAAAAAGAAAAGAGCCAAGGAACATACCATTACACAGCCGGTCATCCGCGTCGCTAATGAACGGGATATCGAACGACTCAACCATGCCAGATCACTCGAAAACCAGGCCATGGTACGTGCCCGCGCGATCACGGTAACATTGGGTCTGGATATGAAAATTTGCGATGTCGAGTACAGAGGTGACGGTCGAAAGGCTACCTTCTACTATACCGCCGAAGGTCGTGTTGATTTTCGGGAACTGGTCAGATTGTATGCCAAAGAATTTCAGGTCAAGATCGAAATGCGCCAGATCGGGGCACGACAAGAATCCTCGCGGATCGGAGGTATCGGATCCTGCGGCCGCGAATTGTGTTGCTCCACCTGGCTAACCGATTTTAAGTCTGTCAACACCCATGCCGCCCGGTACCAAAACCTGTCCATCAATCAGGCAAAATTGTCCGGCCAATGCGGCCGCTTGAAATGTTGCCTCAATTATGAGTTGGATACCTACATGGAAGCCATCGAAGAATTCCCACAGGATGTAGACAAACTCAGATTTGCTGGTGGTGTTGCCTCTCTGATCAAAATGGATATTTTTAAAAGGCTGCTCTATTACGTGGTTGAAATGGAGAAAGGCCGGAATACGTTTATGTCATTGTCACTGGATCGGGTCAAGTTTATCAAAGCACTCAATATCCAGGGCCAACTCCCGGACCAGTTGCAGGACCCCAATCTGGAGCCCGAAGCAGACAAAATGGATTTCGCGGATGTGACTGGAGATATCGAACTGCCGGATCATAAAAGGAGAAGTAACCGGAAAAAGAAAAAGCCAGGCCAAAGACGGGATGGGGCACAGGCCTCGGGACAGCCCCAGCAGCCAGGACAACAACGACGAGATCAACAGCAACGCCAGCCGCGTCGGGATCAACCCGGAAAACAACATCGCCATCCGGACCAGCAAGGTAAATCCCAGCCACCTCCGCAGGACAAGGACCAACAAGCCGGAACAGGCCATCCTCCACGCCCCCCAAGAGATCCAAACGCCCCCCGCAGAGATGACAACCGGAATCAGCAGGGTGGACAGAATCGCAATCGTAATCGAAACAGGAATAGAAACAGAGGCCCACGACCCGAAGGCGGAAGTGCGCCTCCTCAAAATAATCCGCCATCATGAAATATGATCTTGTGATCATTGGCTCAGGTCCCGGAGGCTATGTTGCCGCTATTCGGGCAGGCCAATTGGGTATGAAAACAGCCCTCATTGAAAAGTATGACACACTCGGCGGAACATGTCTGAATGTAGGTTGTATTCCGTCCAAAGCACTCCTCGATTCTTCAGAACATTTTCATCAATTACAACACAACTTTCAGGATCATGGCATTCAGGCACAAAATGTATCGCTGGATATGCCACAAATGATCGAACGGAAAAACCAGGTTGTATCCCAAACCACTGAGGGGGTAAAGTTTCTGATGAAGAAAAACAAGGTCGACGTGTACCATGGCCATGGTTCATTTATAGACAGCACTCATATCAGAGTCCTGGCGCATGATGGAACCGAGACCATATTGGAGGCCGTGAAATCAATTATCGCCACTGGCTCAAAACCGGTGACACCACCGGCCATGGGGTATGATAAAAAGAGGGTCATCACCTCTACCGAAGCCCTCAATATCGAGGAGTTGCCAAAGCACATGGTCATCATCGGTGCCGGGGTGATTGGATTGGAACTTGGATCCGTTTTTGCTCGTCTGGGCACTAATGTCGAAGTCGTCGAATACCTCGATCGGATCCTGCCGGGCATGGATTCAGATTGTGCCAAAGAATTGACACGTTCGCTGAAAAAACTTGGATTTACCTTCCATTTGAGTCATGAAGTCGTATCGGTCAAAGGTCTGAAGACAAAAGCAAAAGTGGAGATGAAACCCCGTGCAGGAGGCGATGCCATCACACTTGAAACCGATTATTGTCTCATCGCCATCGGACGTCGTCCGTACACAGATGGCTTGGGACTTGAGCATACGGGTGTGAAACTGGATGAGAAAGGGAAAGTGATCGTGGGCGAGCATCTGCTGACCGATGACCCACACATCTATGCTATTGGAGATGTCATCCGGGGGGCTATGTTGGCTCATAAAGCAGAGGAGGAAGGCATCTATGTGGCCGAAACCCTAGCTGGCCAGAAACCGCATATGGATTACAATCTCATCCCGGGTGTTGTCTATACCTGGCCGGAAATAGCCGCGGTGGGGAAAACAGAAGAAACACTGAAGGCAGAAGGAATACCGTATAAAGTCGGAAAATTTCCGATGCGGGCGCTTGGCCGTTCAAGAGCCAGCGGTGATCTGGAAGGCATGGTCAAGGTCATCGCCCATCAGGAAACGGATGAGATACTGGGGGTCCACATGTTTGCTGCACGGGCTGCGGATATGATCATGGAGGGTGTGGCCTTAATGGAGTTTAGAGGGTCTGCAGAGGATATGGCGAGAATGTCGCACCCGCACCCCACCTTTTCAGAAGCGATCAAAGAAGCTGCGCTGGCCGCGACGGATAACAGGCCATTACATATTTAGATTATTCTCCCCGAATCAGAATGACCATCTCCCCTTTTACTTTTTCGGGATGTTCCTGAAAATAGTCGAGAAGCTGATGGGCGGTTCCATGGTGGTATTGCTCATGGAGCTTGGAGATCTCACGGACTACGCATACACTTCGTTCCACGGGGATATAGGTATTGGTTTCTTCAAGGCATTTGATGAGCCGGTAGGGGGATTCATAGAGGATCAGGGTATGCGGAAGTGTAGCCAGAAATTTCCAGCGAGTCTGCCGGCCTTTCTTATGAGGCAGGAATCCTTCAAAGAAAAATCGATCACATGGAAAACCAGAACCCACCAGGGCAGGTACAAACGCTGTGGGACCTGGTAACACTACCACCTCTTCTCTAGCTTCCCGGCAGGCACGGACCAGCATAAAGCCCGGATCAGAAATGCCCGGTGTGCCGGCATCTGAAACAAGAGCCAACGTTTTACCCTCCTGCAATAAAGTGATAATCTGAGCTGTCGTCTGATGCTCGTTGTGTGCGTGGTATGACCGCACAGGCGTCTGGATAGCATATTTGGAAAGCAGGCGCTGTGTGACCCGGGTATCTTCTGCCAGAATGAGATCAACAGATGACAGGATTTCAATAGCCCGGTGTGTCATGTCACCCAGGTTACCTATCGGGGTGGGGACCAGATAAAGCACCGTCAGGCCGGTTTGACCTCAAACGAATAGGACTCCATAATAAGGTTGGCCAGAAATTTCTTGCAGGCCTGATCGACCAGCGCATGCGCTGCTGCTTCATCCGGAGCATCCAGCGAAATTTCTATCCGCTTACCAATTCGTACATCTTCTATCCCGGATATACCGACATGATCCATATTTCGGGCTACGGTTTTGCCCTGAGGATCAAGTAATTCCTTGAGGGGCATGACGTTGATTTCTGCTTTAAATTTCATCCCGTAAAGATAACCAGAATGGTGCAGGTCAGGGAAACGAGAAATTGAGTGTCCCATGACCTGTGCGGCGTCTGCCGCCCATAACGATCAATACCATTTAAGAAGCAGATTCAGGACGCCGGTGAGTACGTACAGTATAATCCCGCCTGTGATCGCGAGAGGGCCGATGACTATAAGGCCTGCCACCGTGATGCCTGCGATGGCCATGGCCGTAGCCATTCCCTTGCCCGGGGATTTCAGTCCCGGGAGCTTGAGGTCGACCTGATACATCACAGCCAGAAAAAGCGGGATAGCAATACCCAGCCACGGAAGATCGGATAGCCCAAACCCATAATCCTGCAGCGTATGTTGGGCCCAAAGCCAGGCTGCAACCAAGACGCCACCCGCCGGCGTGGCCAGACCCCAGAAATATTCGCGGGGTCGATGATCGATGTTGAATCGGCCAAGTCGCAGGCCAGCAGAAACAGCCACGAACGAAGCAAAAATGGCAGTGATCTCCTGACTGGGATTGCCAGTTCCATACCGTGCGCCGCAATAAAAAAGCATTAATGCCGGCAGGACGCCAAATGTCACCATATCTGCCAGAGAATCAAGCTGTACGCCCAATCCACCCGAAACACCTAGCTTGCGGGCCAGGACACCATCTAAAACATCCGCCACCAAACTACCCGCCATCAACCATAACGCTTGTTCAATCAGGGCATTTGTCAAGGCTATTATAGCGAGCATCCCCATCAGGAGATTGGCAAGCGTTAGCAAATTGGGAAGATGGCGGAGCACATTCATCCGGTCTAAGGTACGGGATACACATCGATTGGATAATGATGTATCAAAGGGAGCTACCCAACGCTATTCACTCTCCTGAACGTCCTTTCAGACGTTAAAGTACTGTTAGTTTTACATGGAAATGAACGATATTCAACAACCCACACACTACATTATTGTTAATTTCGTATCTGGATATCAGAACAATACGTCAGGACGAATGAGGAGTAGCTACTTGTTATATGCATTGCTGTTTACAGGATACAGCCTTTTTGCCCAGCCCGTCAATGACGAATGCAGCACCGCGATCCATATCTCCAATACCGATAGTTGGTGCAGTGCAGTCGGTGCATATACCAATGTCAATGGGACCCCCTTCTCAGGTCCGCCGCCCGCTGGCAATTGTTTTCTAAGCTATAACAATGATGTCTGGTTTACTTTCATACCTCAGACCCCCGCGCTCTATATCCGGGTTTCGGGCGCTGTCAATGGCCTTGGGACCTTGCGCAATCCGGGTATTGGTGTCTTTCAGGGACCATGTAATAATCTGCAACGCATCGGATGCAATATTACATCCGCTATCACCAATCAGGTCGAACTCTCTATTGACAATCTGGTCATCGGCAGAGTCTATTACCTAATGGTTGAAGGCCAGAATAACAATACCGGTACATTTCAGATCTGTATGGAGGGCTTTATCCCACCGCCCAATCCACAATCGGATTGTTTTAATGCCGTTGTCTTGTGTGACAAGACGCCTTTTTTTGTAGATACACTCTTAGGCATAGGCATTGTAGATCCTGGTGTTACCAATACATGTATCGGGCAGGAGTTCAGCAGCGCCTGGTATAAATGGACCTGCGAAACTCCAGGTTCACTAACCTTTACGATCACACCCAATAATTATCTGCCCGGGTTTGAATCAGATGATATAGACTTCGTCGTGTATGAATTGCCTGGGGGTATTGATGATTGTGCAAATAAGCAGTGGATTCGGTGTATGGCCTCAGGTGCAAATGTGAATCAACCATTTCAAAACTGGGCCCGTTGCAATGGTCCCACCGGTCTGATGGAAGGAGATCCTGATATTTCAGAACCTCCGGGTTGTATGATCGCCTCCCAGAATAGTTTCGTCAGTGCAGTACAAATGGTGGCCGGGCGAAGCTACGCCTTACTGATCAACAACTTCAGTCAATCCGGACTTGGTTTTTCCATAGAGTTTGGTGGGACTGGCACGTTCCTCGGTCCGGAACCGGCTTTTGACGTGACAGCAGTACAAGCTTTTGAATGTGACAAGACCATCATATTTGACAACCAATCTCAATCCAATACAGACAGTATAGTTTCCTATTATTGGAATTTTGGAGCCGGTGCCAATCCTTTGTTTGATACCACCACAGGACCGATCAGCGTAGTGTATGAATCCTTTGGAAATAAAAAAGTAGCCCTGACAGTCACCAGTGCAAGAGGATGTGTAGTCACAGAAATTCTGGATTTCTATGTCGAGCCATGCTGTGCGGATACATCTACGCTCAACCTGACAGCCAATATAACAGACCAGGGATGCCCCGGTACACCTACAGGTCTGATACAGGGTGTCGGGATCAGTGGTGCTCCGGAGTATCAATTTAGTCTGGATTGTGTGGATTATCAGCCCGCCAGCGTATTCCCGTTTTTATGGCCGGGCACCTATACGCTGTGCATACAGGATTCGAAAGGATGTGAGAATCAGATTGAGGTGGTCGTCAGCCCCTCAGATGATTTCCGTGTAGAGGCTGGTGATACGATTCGGGTGCAACTGGGCCAGACAGCAGCGCTCAATGCAATTACTTTTCCTAACCTGCCAACGTCTGTCTCCTGGAATAATAGTAACACCCTCACATTTAACGGTACAGATATTCCAAGTCTTCTGTCACCAACAGCATTGCCGAAGCAAACGGGCTGGTACGTGGTCACCATCATGAATGATGCCGGATGCATCACCTCAGACTCCGTGTTTATCATCGTGGATGTGTACAAGCCAATATACATTCCCAATGTGATATCCGTCAATGGGGATGGTATCAATGATCAGCTGACAGTCTATGGCAATGATGCCGCAACCCAGGTAGAAGTCCTTCAGATCTTTGACCGGTGGGGAGGCATGATCTGGGAGAATACCAATTTTGATCTCAACGATGCTGCCTTGGGCTGGGATGGGAGTTCGCGAAGCAAGCCCGTCAATCCGGGGGTCTACGCCTATATGGCGCGGGTGCAGTTCCTGGATGATATCCCGTTGACGTTTCATGGTACGGTAACGGTATTGCGTTAAATGATGCCCCGCCTACACTATGTACCTTTGATTTTTTGGATGTTATTTCTATGCTATGGGACATCCTGCGTGGTGGACCAGCCTGATCTTTCAAGGTATCAGGGATCGTTGATAGATAATATTGAAGAAGCACGCGATATCGAAGTCGTGTATACGGACAGCAGCCATTTGGTTTTTATATTGAAAGCTCCCTTGTCGAGGCGTGTGTATACGAGATTTTCGGTCACCGAAGAGTTTCCGGAAGGGATAGAGGTCACGTTTTATGAGAAAGGTGGCGCGCCGAAAAGTTGGTTGACATCGGACTTTGCGACCCGGGATCAGGCAGGACGAAAGATTACCGTCCAGCGAAATGTAGTTTTGCGTAATGATGCTGGTGAGCGGCTCGATGGTCCGGAACTCATCTGGGATGAGAAGATCAAGGAAATCCATACCGACCGGTTTGTTCGGATCACGCGTGCCGATGGCTCCCAGATCTACAGTTATGGTTTTAAATCTAACGAGCGCTTTACCCGATACGAACTCAATGCTGTCTCCGGTGATCTCAAACTGGAGGAAGATGTTTCAGTCAGAGATTCAATTCTTCCATCTTCCCGGATTCCATAGCCTCCTTGTGCGTATGTAGGTAGATACGTCATATTTGGCGTATCAGGGGTAAAAGGTGAAAGGCTGCTTGTGCTGGGGCACAAGTTGGGTAAAGGGTGAAAGGTAAACGGTAAAGACATGTGCCGCGGGGATCATACGTAGGGGCGGGTTGCGACCCGACCATGCACCCTCACCATCATAGCCCACATAAGCCTATGTGGTAGGTATGTCACAACCCAGGGTGATATCGAAGGAATCATACGTACGGCCAGATCGTGGTGAATGTGTACAGGCGGGTCGCGGTGAATGTATACGGCCAGATCATGGCGAGTGTGGAGGGACGGGTCGCGATGAATGTATACGGCCAGATCATGGCGAGTGTGTAGGGACGGGTCGCGGTGAATGTGTACGGCCAGATCATGGCGAGTGTGTAGGGACGGGTCGCGATGAATGTATACGGGCGGGTCGCGGTGAATGTATACGGGCGGGTCTCGACCCGCCCCTACAAAGTCACCACTGATCTCACATAAGCCCGAAGGGCTTACCTATCCCAACCCCATGATGCTTAGGTAAGAACCTAGTCTAAAGCCAGATTCCAAATAAGCCCGAAGGGCTTACCCATCTATAACCCCGGGTCGCAACCCGGGGTCCGAGGCACACACCCCACCTCTGACCCTGAAGGGGTCGCCCAAGATCTCGTTCCCGGAACGCCAACCGTATCCAATATCCGAATCTAATGTCAACCTAAATCATGAGGGCACCGGGCACACTAAACACTAAACTCCTCAACACTAAACTCCTCAACTTCTCAACTTCTCAACTTCTCAACCTATAAGAAAAATCCTACACCCGATGTTACTTCTGTGGATCCGCAGTGCCGTTGACATCGCCGATCTTGATGGCCATCAGCTCCACACGAGCAGGCTCACCTGATGGCACACCATCCAGTATCAACTCAAAAGGATCAAAACGCCAAGAAGGAGATGTAGGTAAAAACTGAATCCGACCCAACATCAGATTGGCCAGAACCACAATATCACCTACGCTAATCGCACCGTTATACGACGCATCCGCTGCTATCAACTGCCAGGGATGCTCGAAATGCTGGATCGCCAGCAAATGCTTTTGGATACCCACCAGATCCAGCGCACTAAGTCCATTGGTCGGCAGATCGAGCTTCCGGGGTGTAATCGTATAGGTCGAATGCCTGAACATACCCTCAAGTAAAAATGTACCATCCGGACCCGTGGTCAGCGTCTGATCTGTACCACCGGTGACCCGTACCACTACATTTTTCACGGGCTGTCCATGCGGATCCAATATGATCCCCTCTATATCCATAAAATCATCAGCACTTGTATTGGAGATCGATGTAATAGAAACCGCCCCCGTCTGGTCCGGATCCAGCCAATCCCGCAGACGCTCTCCGGGAATCGTCCCTAAACTCCAGGACCTGGACAACCGCCCGATATACGTGTTGTTAGTCAACTCACACCCGACAGTACCCCCATGCAATTGACCGGTAAGCTGTCCTGTCTGATTGAAATATGGACCTCCGGATGAACCCGCTTCATGCCCTCCTTCCGTAAATTTCAATCGCAAATGATGATGTGCAGGCGTGGTATATCCTTCACTCCAGCCAATCTGATTGGGATGAATAACAGGTATGTTTGTACAAGTAGATATCTTCCGAATATCCGCGCGGGGATGATGAACAAGATAACTCGTATCCGGTAAAACTGCATCATCCCGGTTCCAGCCAACAAAAGTTATATTCTGCTGAGGAGGCACAGGATTATTCAGTCGCACTAATAAAAAATCAGATGCCTGACCAACCGCAATTCGCTCACATCCTGTCATGGAATAAAAGACGGGCTCCAGGGCCGGATTGACACAACTAGAGGAGGCATAATCAAAATCAAATCTCCACAGATCATACTTGGGCGTATAATTGTATTGACAGTGATACGCAGTCAACACGTACGGAGTTTTATCCTGTCGGGTTGTATTGACAAACGAGCCACTACACCAACCTATCCCCTCCTCCATCACCAGCCGCATCCGAACAGTACTCGCTGCTATCAACTGAAGGACAGAATCGTTTTTACAGGCCGTGTTGGGATGACATGGCTGTGCCGCTCCAAAGCCAATATTTCTTGACCGTTCATTCGCATTCTCATCCACATAGATCATCGGTATATGAAATCGGCTTTTCAACCCGGATACATCCCCTCCCGACCATATCATGAGTGTCGAAGCAGGATCAAAAGCAGGTGTCAGCAAATGATCCGAATCCTGATCCAGCATCTGGAATACTATTTTTCGCCGTGCAGGATCATAGAGATACAGTTGTTCGCCTGGCTCCCGATGCTCCACATAAATCTCAAGTTCAAGCCACCCCTGGCCCATGGACTCAAAGCGATATTGTGCAGAGGCTGACTTCGGATCAGCAAGATCTCCAGCGGTCATTTCCAATTGAATGCCCATTGCTTCCAACCGATCCCCATGTTCCGCTTCCCATTGCTTCGCTGCCAGGATGTTCCATCGGACTGATATCGTACCCGGTTCTGATGTCACCGGACGTATCACCTCGGTTGTGCCCCGCACCTGCGCCATCGTGTCCGATGGCAAAGCCAGAAAAACCAAAAAATATAACCCTTGAATCGTCAGTAGCCTCCAGCTCATACACTAAAAATTTGCCATTTGCATCCGGTGTAAAAGTAACTCCAAATTCAGAATTGGGTCAAGTCGCAAACAACTGTCCGATATCCTTAAACGCTTTGAACTCAAGTGCGTTTCCACACGGGTCCATAAAAAACAGGGTCGCCTGCTCTCCTACTTCTCCTTTAAAGCGGATATACGGCTCTATGACAAAAGGTATACCTGCACGTTTGATCCGCTCAGCTATTAGCTCCCAATCCTCCCAGGGCAATACCACACCAAAATGCGGAATCGGCACATCATGACCATCTACAGGATTGTGATGGCCCATGTCAGCGGATCGTGGTTTGAAATGGACCACCAATTGATGCCCAAAAAAGTCGTAGTCCGTCCAGTGTTCGGACGTTCTTCCTTGTGGACACTTCAACAACTCTCCATAAAAATGTCGCGCCGCCTCCAGGTCATCAACAGGAATAGCCAAATGGAAAGGAGAAAGTGGCTTATTCATAGCAGGTCTCTTTTATGGTATTACTATTTTGGATTCAGCCTGCGTCTACACCAGGGGAGGATGGTTTCTGTTGCTCTCCTGACCTGTCTGTCTGCCCAGTTGTTATGTTTTGCCAAACATACTATCCCCGGAGATAATAAATAGTAAATATGTATCAAGGCTCTACCCGGCCAACTGGTCGCCAGAACTTCATCCCGAAAACGAATCATTTCCCGGTATTCATGACTCTGCCGACTATAGCAATAGGTCACTACAAAACAAGCCTCTCCTTTTAGTTTGGCAGAAAGATGCCAGGTGACAGGCAGATCCCGCCTCTCATGACAGGTGACCACTACTTTTCCACCCGGAGGCCGATCGCCTACACGTGCAATAGCAAAAAGAACATTCGTCCTGACGGATGCTCCGGCATACACCATCCCTGAGACAAATTCACCCTCCACCCACTGTTCTGCCATATGCTGCTGACGATGCTGGTCGATCAACGCCGGGAGCTCCAAATGAAGATAAATATTCCGTTCCGTCGTATTGGTAATCGCTAATCCCAGATTATACCAGCCTGATGCAGTACCCTCAACTGCCTGCCACTTGGCAGACATCTTAAAGGGGATGTCTTCGTCTGAAGTCACTATCTGGATCGGATGGTCTGCCAACCAGGCATCATGCGTGCGTCCTTCGAAAAACATTTGGCAAAGTGCTGCATATAATGCGTCCCAATCCCACAACTCGACGTCCAACTCATCCGCCAATTGCACAGCCTGATCTGCTATCGTTGATGTGGTGACGATCCAGGCATGTCCGTTGTCATAAAGTCGCGCTGCTTCGCTGATCTGACGAATTTCTTTGTCAGTTACCAGCGTATCCACAATATACTTCAGTGGTAACACAATACAGTTTACTCCATCCTTTTGAGCCAGGAAAACATGCATCAACTCTCCCGACGATGGACCGGGATGCAGGTCATATCCATCCAGCTCAAACAGATACTGGACGAAATCGCTGAAGGTTTCGCGGGAGAGAGGGCCAAACCGCGTTGGTATATAATCCTGTAGAAATCGGCGTATGTCAGTCTGATGAAAATCCATCTTTGGCAGAAAAATAATACTTTCGACGCTCGATAGATAATCAATTCCTGCCATATGAACACAATACGGACCTTCGCCACCCTCTTGCTCCTCCTGGTGATCGCGCTCAGTTGGACCTCCTGCAAACAAGGAGAAAATACTGACAATCAGACCACTGGCTCCGAAACAACCCCAATGGACGATAGCCAACGCATGTTGGATAAAGAGGCTTTTGCAGCCGCTATTAAAAAGTCCGGTGCAGTCCTAATCGACGTCCGGATGCCCCAGGAATTTGAGCAGGGCCATATTGAAAAAGCCGTGAATATCAATTTTTTTGACCCGGAGTTTAAGTATCAGTTGCTCGAACTCAACCCTAAAAAAAAATATTATCTCTATTGTAAAAATGAAACGAGGTCCTACCGGGCCATGGAGTTTATGAAAATGAATGACTTTCCCCATGTCTACATGCTGAAAGGTGGATATGAGCAGTGGAACTCGACAGTTTCAGACTAAAAACAACCTATTTTTCTTTCAGGCTGCTGGTCCACTGGTGTAAAGGATAGACTCGCCGGATTTCCATTCCACATGCAGCGTTAAAGGAGGTCGCTCTTCCAGAGCGTTTTGTTTCATCCAACCTTCACCTTCCCGAGTTAGTATCCTGACCCATTCTCCTTCGACCTCCATGACACCCACCCATTGACCGGCGCGAAGTGTAAACAAAGGCTCCTCATGCTCCGATGCCATACCGTAGACCGGGGTCTCTGACTGTTGGACATATAGATGAGATCGGATCACGGAAAGGTTTAATTCATTATACTCTTACTTAATGTCCCGAACAGGCCAAATGTTACCCGTTGTTCGATGAAATAGGATCAAATATTGACCACCGGGCGAAATCCGTGGCCCGGCAAATCGAGGTATGGACTTCTTTCAGGGACGAATTCTCATATTCTCCGCCATGTCCTTGAGGTTGGCCACGCTGCGAAATGGATTTTCTACGGCATGAAAGTTGGCCAACCAGGGAGGAACATGTCCACCTGGGTGCTGAATCACCACAAACTCCAGGGTACATTGTTGATCAGAACGACTCTCCAGTGCCCAATAGCCTTCAAACTGTCGCAGTTGAATGGCATCCGTTCGCTTTTCGATATAATTGGGTACGGATTTAAAATCAATTTTGGATTTGAGGTGTCCTTCCTGCACTTCCAGTTTCGAAACGTGATACCGGTTTTGCATCGGCCAGGCTGCATTCTCCAGGATAAAAACATAGTATGCACCTTCGGACTGCTGGATCAGGTAACTCTCCTCGACCTGGTTCATCCAGCTTTTGTATCGGTTGAAAGTCAGGAGGATCTTCATGACATCTGCCATCGAAGCATTGACCGTGGTC
This sequence comes from Saprospiraceae bacterium, assembly GCA_041746735.1. Lineage (GTDB taxonomy): Bacteria > Bacteroidota > Bacteroidia > Chitinophagales > Saprospiraceae > Opimibacter. The sequence continues at coordinate 65,785 of JBGTGP010000011.1, read as the reverse complement.
GTAACTTTGACTTGTTTATAGGGTGAGGTTTCAGCGGTCTGGGTATACACCCGGATTCCATCTTTGTCTAGTTCGAGTTCCCAATGATCGGCCTTCACCGGATGGGCAATAGCCAACAGGAATAAAAAACAGAGTAACGGGAAAAAAAGTAGTGTGGATTTCATTTCATAGTAGACTGATCAGGGTAAGGAATGGTCAGGGTCCGGACACGGGAACCTGAGTAAACGAATCTAAAAATTTTTGCATCAATGCTTCAGGTTTATCTTTTCTCCAACCAAAAACCTGCAGCCCGTAGTATCGGTCTCCCGCCAGGATGATCTCTCCGCGAATAACACCCTCACCTTCCTGATATGCGGCTTTCCATCTACAGACTTCGCGTCCGGCGGCTGACGAGATGTCCATATACATCAGCGTGCCATTGACTGCTGTCAGTAATTCATCAAGCGTGTTTTCGAACAAATCACGGAAGAACTCATCATCAGGACTGTACTCCGAAGGCGGTAAAACATAGTGATCGACAATAAAGGTCATCGGGGTGACCGGATCTTGTATAGATCCACCATGATACTGATGATACTGTATCGTACCGGCCTGGGTTGGCACCTCTGTCATCTTGTGCGAGAGGGTGACCGGACTTAACACTTTAAAGCCTGCTTCAGGAAAAGCACTCCATGTCCACCCGGCCTGCACCAGACTGGAAAAGCACAAAAAAAGTTGCAGCACCGAGAGCATGCTGATTACGTATTTTACAGCGTGATTGAAATACTAACGAACAGGTTCACCTCTATGTTACAACTGTGGGAGAAAGAAAATTACAACTGGCAGATTCTACTGGTCATACTGTTTTTCGGAGGAGGGTGCAAAGACACGACCCCTCAAAACTCTGAAGAGGAGACGGCCTATTTGGCTGATTATGAAGCACCTGATCATACATGGGGATTTATGGATACGACCGGGATCCTTGTTATTGATGCCATCTATGACGACATAGGTCCTTTTTCCGAAGGGCTGGCCGCTGTTTGTTATATGGGAAAATGGGGCTATATCGACCGCAAAGGTCAGGTTGTAATTCCCCCCCAATTCAAGTCTGCGTGGGCTTTTCACGACAACCGGGCACGGGTACAGCCATTTGATCTTCCACGGCAATTTATCGGCCGGAACGGCCATGCCCTTCAAAGTGATGAGTGGCTGCCAGAAGATGATTTTACTGATGGCCTTGCCAGAGTCAGTGCTGGAAACCAATTTGGCTATGTCGACACTGCAGGCCAACTTGTGATACCTGCTATTTACGCACGTGCCTGGAATTTCAACAAAGGTCTTGCGCGAATTGAACATCTGGAAAAGCAAGGGGTTATCAATACATCGGGCGATATTGTCATTCCACCGGCGTTTGATCAGATCCGGATCGAAAATGACGCAGGCCTCATACTCTGCCATCAGGATGAGAACGCTATTGTTTTTAACCTGATCGGTAAAGAACTCTTCCATTTGCCAAAGACAAAACTGGTAGCGGCTGATGGACATCTGCTGGCTGTACGTAAAGCAGAGCTAATGTATTTTGTGGAAATTAAAAGTCGACAGTTGCTCCACAATCAATCGTATAAAAACCTGATATACCTGGGACATCAACGTTGGGCAGTGCAGGACAAGGATGGCTATTTTCTGGCAGATCATACGGGAGATATTTTGACGCCAACAAGTTTTTCGCAAATCAACCGATTCTCAGATGCCTTTGCTTCAGTTGCAAAAAATGATGTTTGGAATTATATCGATATCTCGGGTCAGGTATTGACTGAAGAAAGCTTTGTATTGGCCTGGGATTACCGTGAGGGATTTGCGAGAGCTGCATTTGAGGATGGTATTGCTTTTATCAATCGACAACAGGAATTGGCGTTTTATCCACCGGAAGGCGCTCTGGATATGCGAGATTTTTCTGAAGGATTAGCACCTGTTCAGGTAAGACGTTAATTACACCACATGAAGCGATACCGGCATTCTCTATTTATTCAGCTCGCCGTCATGGCCTTAATAGTATTGGGCTGCAAACGGAATTCACCAGCCGCCTTTGAAATCCATAAATCAGCAACAGGATCAAAAGGAATGGTGGTCACCGCTCATCCGCTGGCCAGTGAAGCGGGTTTGCATATTCTCCGACAGGGTGGCAATGCAGCAGATGCGGCTATTGCGGTTCAGCTCGCCCTGGCAGTGGTCTATCCGAGGGCAGGCAATCTCGGCGGCGGAGGCTTTATGGTCTATCGTCATGCAGACGGAACCGTGACCACCCTCGATTTTAGAGAAAAAGCCCCACTTGCTTCTCACCGGGACATGTACCTTGATTCAACCGGAAGTGTCATCCCTAATAGCAGTACCACCGGCATACTCGCAGCCGGTATACCCGGCACAGTGGCGGGTCTGGCTGAAATGTATCGGGTCCATGGTGGCCTAACTCCATGGCCCAAACTTTTTGAACCGGCCATTCATCTTGCAGAAAAAGGTTTCCGTTTGACCGCACTGGAAGCTGACAGACTCAATCGGTACCGTGGTGAATTTCTTCAGCATAATCCTGCTGAAATGCCATTCATCTCAAACAAGCCCTGGAAGGAAGGAGATTTGTTGAGGCAGAAAGAACTTGCCGGGACGCTTCGTCTATTGGCAAGCGAAGGCCGAAAAGCATTTTATGCCGGCCCCATCAAAGAGATGGTACTTAAGGTCAGTCAGGAAAAAAATGGGTGTTTTTCAGATCAGGATTTTGTATCGTATGAAGCCGAGTGGAGAGCACCCGTTTCTATTCGCTGGCGTGACTTTACGCTGTACACGATGGGACTTCCTTCCAGTGGCGGAATACTGCTCAGCCAGATCCTCGCTATGATAGATCCCATGCTGTCCGACTCACTGGGTCATCATGATCCCTATCATATCCATTTGTTGGCCGAAGCCGAACGTCGTGCCTATGCCGATCGAGCTGCTTATCTGGGTGACGCAGACTATTACCCGGTAGCTGTCGATACTTTGAAAAGCATTTCCTACCTGCTTCGTAAATGGAGCGACTTTGACCCGGGCCAAGCTACCCCAAGCCACTCGATCTATGCCTCTTCCATTCAGATAGATAAAGAAACCTTTGAAACCACCCATTTATCTATTACAGATGCACTGGGCAATGCAATCGCTATCACAACAACCCTCAATGATAACTATGGATGCAAAGTATGGGTGCCCGAAGCTGGGTTTTTTCTTAACAACGAAATGGACGATTTCAGTATAAAACCCGGCACACCTAACCTCTATGGCCTTATAGGCGGAGAAGCGAATGCCATTGCGCCCGGCAAACGAATGTTGAGCTCCATGACGCCGACCATCGTGGAGCACCAGGGTCATTTGTATATGGCGCTTGGATCCCCGGGAGGCTCCACCATTATCACCAGTGTATTGCAGGTATTTCTCAACAAAGCCGTCTTCGGCATGTCGATTGATAGCGCTGTATCCTCGTCCAGATATCACCATCAATGGCTACCGGATGAAATCCTGGTCGAAGAGCATGCATTCGATCACCAACTGCAAAACCAACTTATAGGGATGGGGCACAAAATTAATGAAGTCCATCAGATCGGACTCATCGAAGCGATCTGGATCGACAGCGCCGGCACCTATCATGGTGCGGCTGATCCCAGAGGAGATGACCATGCCACAGGTTGGTAAGATTGAACTCACCTGTTGAATATCAATTCAGGTTCAATCCGGCAACACATCCGCATCAGCAATGCATATGCATCCTGGTGTTTTAATATTTCTTCTACGCCTAATAAAATAAATTGCTGTCTTGCCCGGGTGACAGCAACGTTGAGTTTCCGATCCACCCCGTCAGCATTAACTGACGTGATTCGGGTCAGGGTTTGAGGTTGGTTGGCCGCGCAGGACATGATGATTATATCGCGTGCTCCACCCTGATACCGCTCGACCGTGTCAACCGTGACACCCTTCATTTCCAACCCGTGCTGATGGGCCAGATGCATGATGGCTGCGATCTGTGCCCGAAAAGGTGTAATAACCCCAATCTGCCATTCCCGGTTTGTCTCCAATAATTTCTTCTTCCATATTTGCACCAACGCAATGATCAATTCAGCTTCGCTCGCGTTTGTCTTACGGTATATTTCCTCAAGGCTGGTCTGTGACGGAATATAGATCAATCTTTCATTGAAAATTGCGGCATCCTCCACGCCAATATCTTCTTCCATCCTTTTCGACTGTCGGCGTACATCCACCACGCGTAGCAGTCCTTTATAGACATGCTCATTGGCAAAGGACTGGATACTCTCATGCATCCTGCCCTGCTCATACAAGGTACCCATCAAATGAAACCAACCTCTCTGTTGATACAATCTGTACAGCCGCTCGAAATAGGACATGCCCATATCCGAAAGTCCAATCCTTTCACTCCACTCACCAGCCAGACGGATCTGACACATGGATGCAGGTTGCGTTGTCACCGCCGGCAATTGCATGTGATCCCCGATAAGAATGGCTTTCTCAAATCGTGTCAGCAAACCGACAATACTGGGATCCAGCAATTGCGAAGCTTCATCCATGATCACCACATCCATGTTGATCAGGTTAAATAATTCACTCCTGCCTTGTATCGAGGCGATAGTGGCAACAAATATCCGGGTGTTGGCCAGTAACTCCAGTATCTCTGTGCGGCGCGTCATAGTGGAGATGACGTTATCCAGGAGTCTGTCCCGATATGCCTCTCCCGTGGCTGATGAAGAACCAATCCGTATAAAATGCCGGCCCATTTCGGCACCATTCTGTTGAAGGGCTTCGCAAATCTCGTCTACAGCTTTGTTGGTATAGGCCAGCAAGGCTATCCGGCAATTCGTATGATGGAAATAATACCAAACCCAGCTTCGCAACATCATGCTGGTTTTGCCGGTACCCGGTGGACCCCAGAGGAGATACATCTTTTCGGACCGAATACCTTCTTGATAGATCTTCAATTGTGTTTCAGATAAATCACCCGGGGCCGGATATACCATGACCGTGACAGGGACTGGAGGAGCCTTTACGCCCAGGATGTATTGCCGTGACATGACATCCGCGGACATCAGCAACCACAGCGATCTGTAGAGGGATCTGAAACTACTATCCAGCAAGTCATGCTCCAGATTCCATAACCGGATACTATCAATACTTTCGGTGTGAATCTGTACATTTCGTAATCTGATCTCCACGTGAGTGGCCGTGACCTCGAGCACATTGGCCCGATGCAATTGGTGCAGTGTAGGATCTTGTGTCAGTCCTTCTTCATACGGATACATGATGGCTATATCACCTGCACGAAAATTGGCCAGTGGGTTGGTACGTGCCGTCCGTTGAAATCGGATGGTGGTCTGTCGCTGCTCCTTGCCGATCCTTTCGAGTTCAAGCCCCTGCAACAACTGATACCGCTCTTCCTTCACGTCGACGGCATCGAGCCAGAGTCCGGCCAAGCCTCCCGCCCCGTCACCCTTGTCACTACCGATGCGGGCAAGCGTATGTTCACGCGTAACAAAGGCTGTGAAACTTCTGAAATACTTTCGTTCGCCCGGAGAAAGACCCGCATACATCTTGTGCCACTCTACGATGTGAGTTCTGACATAGCCCTTGATATCCGGACATAAATCGGGATCTATTTGAGCAAAAAGATCAACTGTATCCGGATGATCGAGGTTGGCCATTCGTTGGAGGAGGAGGATCCACTGATTGCGGTTGTGGATCGTTTCCTTTTGTATGGATTCCACTGTAGCTGCATATCGCAAGGTATCCATGGACTGATTGGAGTACAAAATAAAATTGGATCTTTTGAAGCCCGCTTGGTGACTCGACCGGATCATCAGATCATACAAAAGTGTTTGATGGTAGTGCGCACTGCTCAAGCCGTAACTATTAGGCCTGAAAGGGCCCGAACTTTTCAGCTCAATAATGGACGCGGCGTCACCGGATTCCGCTTCATGATAGAGATCGAGCCGGCCCTTGATGCCAAATCTGGGACTGAAGTAGGAAGGTTCGATCACACATCGTGTTCGCTCAATTCCAACCGTCGGAAATCTATTCTCTATCACGTCCGAGATATGACTGTAATGCAATTTCAGTATCCGATCTATCTGCCTGACCTTATCATCATCCATTCTGGAAAACTCCACCGGGTAGAGCCGAAATGCACTGACAAATAAATCTCTGAATGGAATCGTAGTATCCCGGATCAACTCATCCAGAAAATGGTTGGCTACATTACCCACCAGCAGATTCACTGACGTTTGTTGCGGCAAGAATTGGTCCATGATATTGAAAGCCGGCGGATCGGCTCCATCTGAATAAAGGCCCACAACGGAGGTAACATCCATCAGCAGATCCGGCATGATGATGATGTAGGAGGGTATATAGTGTCCTTCCTCTTCAAGGGTGACATCGGTAAGACCGAGTATCAGCGGTAAGCCGATCTCCTTTATCGCCAGTTCGAGCGTCTCTGAAAAAATTTCATTTCGATCATGCACGGCATAATGGACCACAAAGGTCGAATCCGGCTCATCTTCATCCAGAACTACAAGTCGTTTCAACGAAGAATCCCACTCGATGGCCACCACACGTGCATATTTTTTCTTGAACCGTCCGTCCTTGCGCATGAAAGGAAGTGTCGGTGGCAGCGGCTTAGACAGGGATGATAGTTCAATCATACCACTTTGCTCTGCACGGCAGAGCAGAAAAAGATACTGAAGTACACTGTGTAACACCGGAAGCAATACGTCATCACTCAATTCCCGCTGACGTAATTCCCTGCGCGGCATCTGGAGGGCATACGCCCAAATACGATCCATAGGATAGCGCGTCGTGATAAAACTCACCCGGGCAAAAAGCGTATTGAAATGCAACTGCGATGCCTCGCTCAGCAATATGATCAGATCATTATACAGTCGAAGCAGATAGCGGCTTTGCTGGTCCGGTTCCGGGACTTCCTGCACGACACGATCATACAGTCTTTCGAGTTCCTGAAGTTTGTTTTCCATCCCTGATGAAGTAAAGATGATATAAAAATAAGGACTTCTGGAAGACGTTGCACAGACAAAAGGCAGAAAGTAATTTCCTTGCTACCTTTCCGCGGTATGCACCCTGATATTGATGCCATCCGGATCCATTTTGATGAAGGTCAGATGACCCTCATGTATTTCTGCCTGGCATTTATCATGTTTGGTATCGCAATCGATATGACGCTTGAGGATTTCAGCCGCGTGGTTCGTTTTCCGCGAAAGGTACTGGTCGGCCTAATCTCCCAATGGATCTTACTCCCCCTGATGACGATGGTGTTGATCTATGTCTGGGATCCGTTTCCCAGCATCGCCCTCGGACTGCTGCTGGTAGCTGCCTGTCCTGGTGGAAATATGTCCAACTATGCCACCTATCTGTCGAAGGGCAATGCGGCCCTCTCTGTCACCCTGACCTCCATCGTCACCGTGTGTTCGATCCTGATGACACCACTGGCGTTTGCTCTCTTTGCCAGATGGGTACCAAAGGTCCATCCACTAATCGAGCAAATACATCTCCACCCGCTGGATATGCTGGCATTTCTCTTTAAACTTATCCTGGTGCCTTTGATCCTGGGAATGCTGCTTCGACACTTCCGACCTCAGATAGCCAAATCGATTCGAAAACCTGTCAGCTACCTGTCTTTAGTTATTTACCTCGGCTTTATCATCACCGCCCTCCTAAGCAATCTGGAAAACATCACGCGGTATCTGGGTCTCGTCTTTGCCCTCGTCGTCGTACACAATCTGATAGCCATGATCATGGGCTACTATTGGGCTAAAACCTGTAGACTCCCCGATGAAGATGCCAGAGCTATTTCAATGGAAACCGGCATCCAAAACGCAGGACTTGGCCTGGTGCTGATCTTTAATTTTTTTCCGGTACTGGGCGGGATGATGCTGGTGACCGCTTTTTGGGCCGTCTGGGATCTCATCTCCAGTTTTGCCATAGCTTTGTATTGGAACAAAAAATCAGTTGGTCAAAAAAAGAACCTTCCTTTGACCTCCGGATGAAATAAATGAAAGCGACTTATGTCACAAGATCTCTTAGCTGATATTAAAACTACCCTGCGTGAAACCCTAATACGGGAAGGCAGCAACTTGTTGGAGGAATCAGCAGGAGATATAGCACAGGCGATCGATCGTTTGATGCCAATACTGCTGTCCGCTTTTCTTAAAAAGAGCCTGTTATCCTCTGACCCGGTTGGATATCTGACGGGTTTACTGGCAGATAGTAAACATCCCGAAACGGAGGTCATTAATCTCATGAATCTTCGACCTGAATCTACAGCCGGATTAATGGCCCATGGACACGAGCTGCTAAGCCAGTTGCTTGAGGATCAATATCAGATGACGGTTGATTATATCGCAGGTAGCTGTGGGCTGAAAAGTTCATCTGCAGCCGGTCTCCTGCAATTGTCAGCCCCTTTGGTGGCCACTGAAGTGTTGAATCTGGTAAAAGACGCGAACCTGGATAGGCACGAAAGCCTCGCTTTCTTTAAAGACCAAATGAGCGAGTTGGTCAACGAACTACCGGAATTCGCCCAGCCATATACTGAGCCCATTCCACTGTTGACCCCGGTCATTCAGACATTAGAACAATCACCCTTTATGGATGCATCAGAACAACACAGCGTTACGGCCTCGAGACTTTGGCCGTGGATTGCATTGCTGATCGCCTCTCTTGTCATCTTCTTTCTTATAGAAAACGGATCTGATACTACGCGAAATTCAACGGATCAACAGGAAGAGCAACGAGAAGAACCTGTACCGATACCACCAGCCTCAGTGGACACCCTGCCGGAATCAAACTGACCTTCCGTCTTTAGCAGAATTCTTTTTTCTAAAATAATAGTATACCGGCCATCCAGCCACCATCAGGATCAATCCCGCTATGGCCTGTTCAGGTCGGCCGAACAATGTGCTGATTAAAAACCAGATGGAGATTCCGATAAAAACAAGTGGTGTCAGCGGGTAAAGGGAGACTGTATACCCACTGGTATCAGGACCTCCGTGTCGTCTGCGGAACACAAACAATCCGATAGCGGCCAATGTCATGAAGATCCAGTCCATGAATACGACATACGTCGTGAGTTTTTCAAACGTCCCCCAAAAGAGCATCAGGACAGCAGCCCAACAGCTTTGCAGTAAAATTGCTTTCATGGGCGTACCAAAGGCTGTATGGATATCGGCGAGCCACGGGAAAAACACCTTGTCTGCCCCCATGGTAAAATAGATTCTCGGTGCGGACATAGTATAGATGCCGGCAGTCCCAAATGTTGAGATCGCGATAAGGATAGCCACCAAAACGCCTCCGGTGACAGTGATGCTGCTCAATGCTTCTGCTGCCACAGCCGGAGATGCTGCAATAGCGGACATCGGCAGGACAGAAAGATAGGCGGCATTGACGAGCATATACACGACTGTCACGATAAGTGCGCCGGCTAAAAGGGCTTTCGGCATCACCTTACGTGCATTGTGTACCTCACCCCCAACATAGGAAGCATGATGCCATCCTCCATAGGACCACAAAACCCCGATCAGGGCCACTCCGAAAGAAATCGAAGTGACCTCAGGACGCATATCACGGAGATGGGCGGTAAATGAATGCCCTAAAGCAAAGCAAACGACCACTACAATACCAATACCGATGATCTTCAGGATGGTCATACCACTGGAAAACCATGCCGAATATTTCACACCTGCGATATTCACCACCGTCACCACCAGCAAGGCTGCAAGTGCGAGAGGTATCTGCATCTCAGGCCCCCATCCCACCAACCGGGTAGCATAACGTGCAAATGCCAGACATAAGGCGGCAATAGCTCCGGAGGTAATGACCGTCAGGATACTCCATCCGTACAGAAATGCAACAACGTCACCATACGCCTCACGCAGATACACATACACCCCGCCGGTTCCCGGATGCCGGGAGGCCAGTTCGCCAAAAGTCAGCGCTCCGGTCAACGCCACTACACCTCCTATCCCCCAGACCAAAAGCAACTGCGTACCGGTGCTCAACTGCGAAGCCACATCAGAAGGCGAAATAAAAATCCCTGATCCTATACAGGCCCCCACCGCGATCATCGTTAAGGTAAAGGTGTTGATCGATTTTTTCAATGGAGCAGCCATCGGCAATATCATTTCATTCGATTGAAAGATAGAATTAAATTTGAGGGAAGAGCCAACACCACTTCATTGCGGGTATATTCCCTGCTCAGACACAGACATCCATCCGCAGATGCATAAGAGTTTCTTGTTTCGGTTCAATTGGATTTTACTCCTGACCTTGTGGGTATGGTCGATGTCGGCCATAGCACAGGGCTTGGTTTATAATCCAATGGCCATACTGCAGGGCCGGAAGAAAGTCACCATTCCCTTCAGGTATGTCCATAATTTTATCCTCCTCGATGTTAAGATTTATGGGATACTGCCTGTGCAGTTCATTCTGGATACCGGAGCCGAGCATATCATTCTCTTTAAAAGGGAATATACAGATCTCATACAGGTACCATATGACAAGCGGATACCCATTCTGGGCTCAGATTTGAGTCGGGAAATTTTCGCTCTCATCACCAGAAACGGGCTGATAGAGGTCAGCGGACTTGCCCCCAGGCCTTATGATATGCTGGTGCTGGAAGAAGACTATTTCAACCTGGACGAAATGATTGGGACACCTGTTGCCGGTCTGATCGGAGGAGGTTTCTTTAAGAATTTTATTATCCAGATCGACTACAGAAAGAACCGGCTGATCCTGCACGATCCGGCCTACTTTAAAATGCCATCGGATTATATCAGCCTCCCTTTACAGATCAAAACCAACAAACCGTATATCCATGCTGAGGCCAATCTTCAGGATGGTACCGTAGTGCAAGTAGATCTGCTGGTCGATACTGGTGCCGGTATTCCATTGCTGCTGCACAACAATACACATCCATCACTTCATTTACCCGATCAGTATATCCGGGGCAAATTGGGGATGGGCCTCGGCGGTTATCTGGAAGGGTATATCGGGCGTTTGTATCAACTTTCACTAGGTCAAATCAGCTTTCCGGATGTCTTGACCAGTTATCAAGACCTTGATGAGAGTTGGCTTCTGGATAAGGACCGGTACCGCAATGGAATCATGGGCAACCAATTACTTAGTCGGTTCAATGTGATATTTGACTACAACCGGAGTCAGTTGCTACTCAAACCCTACCGCAAGCGGCAACTGGCATTTACGATGGATCGGAGCGGGATCGTGTTTTTTGCCTACGGGCAGGAATTCAACAGATTTGTTGTCCAGGATGTCCTTGAGAACTCTCCGGCAAGTGAGGTGGATATACAGCCTGACGATATTCTGATCAAAATACAGGGAATCCCGAGCCGGATGTTTACGCTGGATGGAATCAATCAGATCCTGCAGAAATCCCCGGGAAAAAGGGTGCGTCTGGTGATCGAGCGTTCGGGGCACCTGCTTCAGCGGGACCTGTATCTTCGGGACCTGATCTGAATAGGAAATTACTAAAACACTCAGGATCAGTGCGTAAAACTTCAAAAAATATTTTGAAAATCGGTGATATAATCCTACCTTTGCCGCCCGTTTAGGTATTAAAACTATAAATAGCTCAAATCATGTATGCTATTCTTGATGTGAACAACAGGCAATACAAAGTGAAGCAAGGCCAGGAAATCTATGTGGATCTCCAGGATGCGGAAGTAGGTGCAGACCTGAAATTCAACAAAATATTGCTTGCCGATGATGCAGGTTCGGTGTCGGTCGGTACACCAACGCTTCCAAATGGTACGGTTTCTGCGACAGTGCTGGATCATGTCAAAGGTGACAAAGTGATCGTATTCAAGAAAAAAAGAAGGAAAGGCTACAGAGTTAAAAAGGGTCATCGCCAGCAATACACCAAAATCCGGATCGAATCCATTACGGTATAACTTTAGCTAATACAACGTAAACAACTGAAATAATGGCACATAAGAAAGGTGTAGGAAGTAGCGATAACGGCCGGGACAGCAAAGGCAAACGCCTGGGTGTAAAGCTTTTTGGCGGTCAGACTGCAATAGCCGGTAATATTCTCATCCGCCAGCGCGGGACTAAATTCCACCCCGGAAGAAATGTAGGTATAGGCAAGGATTTTACGCTCTTTGCCCTAACGGATGGCGTCGTGTCCTTTCAAACCAAAAAACGTGACCGTACTTACGTCAACGTCCTGAATGATGGAGGTGCAGAAGCATAATTCCGGTACAATCATTCGAATAGAGTATATCGTTTTTTAATACAGCCTGACCCTTCCGGGGTCAGGCTTTTTTATTTTCCACCCGCTGCTTTGACCCCCTGCTGACATTCAACCTCATTTCATCCTTATTCCACGGGCACTTTCCTTATTTTTACAGGATGACACTTATGCGATCCTTCATCCTCTTCCAACTGCTCTTGTTGATCTGCCCACTTGCTGCACAACATGAGCATCCCTTACAATGGGATTTGCACGACATCATCTGCAAGGAAGCCCTCCATCATGAAACCCTTTTGGAATCTACCGGGCACCGGTCTCCATTTGCCGACCTGACCGATATGCATTATCAAGCCATGCAGTGGGAGATCAATCCCGCTGACCGCTATATTCATGGCACTATCACCTATCATTTCACCAGCCGGAAGGAGAATGTCACTGACTTGCACCTGGACCTCAGCCCCGCGCTGCAGATTAATTCTATCACCCGAAATGGTGCTTCACTCAGCTACACCCATACCCCGGATCAACTTCTGACCATCTCACTCAACAAATCCTTAGCCCTTGGTGAAGGTGACACCCTTACGGTATCCTATGAGGGCATACCCCCTTCAAATGGATTTGGTTCTTTTGAACGTGGCTTTCATTCCGGTGTACCCATTATTTGGACTTTGTCTCCTCCTTATGGCGCCCGGGATTGGTGGCCTTGCAAACAAGACCTGATCGACAAGATCGATTCCATCGACATTTTCATTACCACCCCTCTGAATCTTCTCGCCGCCAGCAATGGTAAACTGATGAGCATCACTGAAGAAAACGGACAGCATATTCATCACTGGAAGCATCGTCATCCAGTCGCCGCATACCTCATTGCCCTGGCCGTAACCAACTACTCCGCTTACAGTCATTTCCTTCCGCTGGACAATGGAGATTCTTTGGAAATCCTGAACTATGTCTACCCGGAGTCCCTGGTGCTGGCACAACAACAAACCCTGAGCACCCTCGATATCATGAATTTTTTCAATGAAGTATTCGGAACATATCCGTTTGCAGATGAAAAATACGGCCATGCTCAGTTTGGCTGGGGCGGAGGAATGGAACATCAGACCATGAGTTTTATGGGCAATTTCAGTTTCGGGCTGCAAGCCCATGAACTGGCCCACCAATGGTTTGGTAATAAAGTAACCTGTGGTTCATGGACGGATATTTGGCTCAACGAGGGCTTCGCCACCTACCTGACCGGACTGACCTTTGAGCGATTCAGTCCGAATGAATTCTGGCCGCAGTGGAAAGCCTCAACGTCCAACTCATCGACAAGCCAGCCATCCGGATCTGTGTTTGTGGATGACACCACCAGCGTCAACCGGATCTTCAACGGACGATTAACCTACAATAAAGGAGCCTATGTACTCCATATGCTTCGCTGGGTCGTCGGTGATGATGCATTCTTTGCCGCCTGCAAGGATTATCTGGATGGCGAGGGTACCGCCTATGGTTTTGCAAGAACCCGAGACCTACAAGCCCGCCTGGAAGCAAGGTCGGAACAGGACCTGAATGAGTTTTTTGCAGACTGGTACTATGGTCAGGGCTATCCCTCCTATGACCTTCGTTGGTCGCAACATAATGACTCCCTCATCCTCTGGCTGGGCCAACGCCAGTCACATTCATCAGTGTCTTTTTTTGAAATGCCCGTCCCGGTGCATGCCATTATCAATGGAATGGCAGAAGAATTTATCCTCGATCATGCAGCCCATGATCAGCGGTTTTCCTTTTACATCGGAGACGAAATGGTCAGCCAGATGCTCATCGATCCTGATCTTTGGTTACTCAGCCGAAATAATACGATCACGCAACTGACTACATCCACTGAGGCCAATCCCCTGCACAATGCGTATTTCATGTATCCCAATCCCGCCAATCAGATTTTACGATTCCTCCCTTCCACCGACATAGTTTATGTTGAGGCTGTTGACCTTCTGGGACGCCGCACTCTGCTGCCAGTGGACGGCGATCAAGTATCAGTTGCCACACTCCTGCCGGGACAATACAGTATCCGTTTATTAAATTCTAACCGGGATATACGCGCCATACATCGAATCTCCGTTGTAAACTGATGCATTTCACTTCAACATTAATTTTTCTTAGGCCGGCCCAGAATATCAAGTTCCTCCTTTCTGTTCTTCCGTTCATCCGTCATGGGCGGTTCCTTCATCTTGGCATCATACACCTCTTCTTTGTAAACCCAGTTGCCTTTTTTAAGGATCCAGGCTTCGAGACTGCCATCAGATACAGGCAGATCCTCTCCGTTGGGACCGATGCCCATCAATCGCTCCAGATGATCATGTACGATACCTCCCAGTTTTGCATCATACCTCATGCCCGCGTTTGACATATCGGCATACGTTAGCAGCAGCCGGTACTTTGGTTCACCATCACCTACAAAAACCGGTACGCCCAACCTGGGCTCAGGACCAGTCAGATCCAGAACATCGGCAATCTTGGTATTGATCACACTGTTTTCCGCATGGTATCCCAGGAGAATGTAATAGGTGTCGCCTTCGCGTTCAAACGGTACAATGCCATAATACATACAGCCATACCATCCGCCCGGCGTGTAGGACATATAGGCTGCACCATTTACAAAGGGGCGTGTATCCCGCAGGGTCACTACCCGATCCTGCCACTGGATGAATCCAGCGTAGGTATGCTCGTCCTTATGCCGGCGAAGTTGCCATGTCACAATCCTGAAGTCCTTTCCGTGGACCACCATCAGCAAAGGGATGCTATCCAGGGTATACCGATACGAATCTGGCATCTCCAGAAAGCGGCTCATCGTGACCATGAGGGAATCATGGGCCCTGATCCGGTGCACATCGGCCTCCGCATGCACCATCAGATCCGCATAATACGTCATATCTGCCTTTATCGCCATCCAGTCAGCCGGTTGACTCCAACTGAATCCTGCTGTAAAAAACACAGCCACAAAAGCCAGTATTATGCATTTCATAGGGTATTAAACGCTTTTTTTCAAAAAAGGATTGTCCGGGTGCGCTGTCAGGTCAACTAAACTATACTATGTCCGTTTTGCTTCCAGGCTTCCGGAAGTGCAGCTATGGTTGCTCCAACATATTATGTATAAAAGAGATACTTTTGTAGTCCATGAACATCTTTAGGGGACTTTCTGCATTGCCGGAGTTCAGAAATGCTGTCATCACCATTGGCAGCTATGATGGTGTGCATGCCGGTCATCAAAAGATCCTCAAGCGAATTCAACAGTTAGCTGAAGAGATAGATGGCACGGATATCGTGATCACTTTCCATCCTCATCCCCGCGAAATTGTCTATCCCAAAGATGATGACCTTTGGATTCTAACGACTCTCGATGAAAAATTGGCCTACTTCAGGCGTAACGGGGTCTCCAACGTAGTCGTAGTCCCCTTTACGATTGAATTTTCCCAGCAACCGGCTCAGGAGTATATCGAAAATTTTCTGGTCGCCAAATTCCATCCCCGCTACATTGTGATTGGCTATGACCATCGGTTCGGACTCCATCGGGCTGGCAATGTACATCTGCTCAAATTATATGGACAGGAATTGGGCTATGAAGTCGTCCAGCTCGATGAAGAAGAATTGAAGGACATCACCATCAGCTCAACCCGGGTCAGAAAAGCATTGCAGGACACTAATATTGAACTGGCGAATGCCTACCTGGGGCATCCGTACATGATCCGGGGACAAGTCGTTACCGGCAACCGACTTGGGCACCATATCGGCTTTCCAACAGCAAATCTTAAGATCCCGGACAGTAAGAAATTATTACCGCCCGACGGGATATACGCCGCTACAGCCACCATCAAAGGCATCACCCATAAGGGGATGCTGTATATTGGTTTGCGACCCTCCATCGACGCAGAGACCGAACATCGCGTAGAGATCCATTTATTTGATTTTGACCGGCAGATTTATGATGAGGAGATTGCTGTTGAACTCTATTCTTTTATTCGGGCTGACCGTAAATTCTCCACCGTTGAGGACCTTCGGAAGGCGATGCAGGAAGATGAAGTTGCCGTTCGTCAGTTCTTTAATCGCTCCTCACCGACAACGGCAGAAGTAGCAACCGTGATCCTGAATTATAACGGAAGGTCTTTTCTCCAAAGATTTTTACCCTATTTCCGGTCCAGCCGATATCCTCGTGAAACCCTCATTGTAGCGGACAATGGTTCAGAAGATGGTTCTGCCAAATGGGTCAGAACACAATACCCCGACATCAGGTGTATCAGTCTGAATACCAATCTGGGATATGCAGGCGGTTACAATGAAGCGCTTGCCCGGGTCGAAGCGCCCTATTTTGCCATTGTCAACAGTGATATTGAAATAACACCAGAGTGGCTGAATCCGATCATCGAGATGATGGAAAAGGATATGACTATCGCTGCTGTCCAACCGAAAATCCGGGCTGAATCCCAAAGAGGGTATTTTGAATATGCCGGTGCTGCGGGCGGTTTTATGGATGCCCTGGGTTATCCTTTCTGCCGAGGGCGCATCTTGCAAACCATCGAGCGGGATACCGGCCAATATGAAACCACGATCCCGATCTTTTGGGCATCCGGTGCCGCTTTTGTTATCCGCAGTAGTGCTTTTCGAGAGGTCGGCGGTTTCGATGCCGATTACTTCGCCCATCAGGAAGAAATCGACCTAGCCTGGCGTCTCCTATTGAAAGGACATAAAATTAAGTGCTGTCCGGCATCGCGAGTCTATCACGTCGGCGGTGGGACATTGGGATACAACGAACCCCGGAAGGTATATCTCAATTTCAGAAATAATATCATTACGTTGATCAAGTATCTTCCCAAAGGAGACCTCATACCGGTCATCACACTTCGATGGTTGCTGGATGGACTTGCCGGCTTACGCTTTTTGCTTACAGGTCGGTTTGGAAACTGTCTGGCAATTGTACGTGCACACTTTTATATCTACGGACATATTCGTGGTATCTGGCATAAGCGGAAAAAGATCAGCGAAACTTACACCTTACTTCCGTTGGTCAAATTACCTGGGGTTTATCCCGGGAGTATCATCATGGACTATTATCTTCGGTGGAAGCGAAAATTTACTGATTTCTTTCCCCAATGAAACCACGGCTGTCCATCCTCTATGCCAGTGAATCTATCGTGGCCATCGACAAGCCTTCAGGCCTACTCAGCGTCCCGGACCGGTATCATGAAGACAAACCATCGCTTGCCAGAATGGTCCTGACAACTTACCCGAATGCCCGACCCCTGCATCGTCTGGATTTTGAGACCAGTGGCGTGCTTCTATTCTGTATCCTTCCGGATGCCTTCGGCTGGTACAGTGATCAGTTTGAACAGCGTCAGGTGATGAAAAAATATCTTGTTATTTGCGATGGACGTCTGATGCAGGAAAGAGGGATTATTGATGCTCCCCTGTTCACACAATCGACCGGGAAAGTGATTGTGACTAAAAGAGGCAAATCCAGTCAAACGGAATGGAGCTTGCGTAAAGTATACCGGCATCACTCCCTGATCGAAGCCCACCCGCTGACCGGTCGCACCCACCAGATCCGTGTACACCTCTCTTCTATCGGACATCCGGTGACAGGCGATCTGGTGTATGGCTCGCAAGGACCGCTGCTCCTCTCACAATTAAAAGGTAAACACCGATATAAACCGGATACCTCCCTGGAAGAAGAAAGACCGCTTATATCCAGAATCGCGCTGCACGCTTCCGGTATGGGTATCCGGGAGTACCTTTCCGGTGTTCAGCTCCTTCTGGAAAGCCCATTGCCCAAAGATATGCGTGTGGCTATCGCCAAGCTGAATCAATATGCTACTATTTCCGGATAGTAAAAAATATTTATATGTTTACGCCTTATTCTCAATGACCATGAAAGGAATCTCTATTCCGTCTCTCATCCTAATCAGCTGTTTTATGACAACGATGACCGCTGTTTCCTGTAAACAGTCCAACGTAGCAATGACACAAGATTCACCACTTACCCGGGTCACACCTCCCAAATGGTCACACGCTGCCAATATCTATGAAGTCAACATCCGGCAGTATACTCCGGAAGGCACTTTTAATGCCCTCCGGCAACATTTACCCCGGCTTAAAAATATGGGAGTCGATATCCTGTGGCTTATGCCAATTCACCCTATCAGTGTACCTAAACGAAAAGGCACGCTTGGCAGTTATTATGCCGTTTCTGATTTCCGGGCGGTCAATCCACTTTTCGGAAATCATGAAGATTTTAAAAAGTTGGTTGACGAAATTCATGCTCAGGGCATGTATGTCATTCTCGATTGGGTACCTCATCATACCGGATGGGATCATCCCTGGATCCATCAACATCCGGAGTACTACAATAAGAATGACAAGGGTGAAATCCGGGATCCGATCAACGAAGAAACCGGTGAACCCTGGGACTGGACAGATGTGGCCGAATTGAATCTCGAACATCCGGATATGCGCCGGCAGATTATTGATGACATGATCTATTGGATCGAGGATTTTCATATTGATGGTTTTCGGGTGGATCATGCCCACGGGGTTGCCGCCGACTATTGGGATGAAGTCAGCAATACACTGGCTGGTCTTAACAAACCTTTGTTTATGCTGGCAGAAGGCGAAGAAACCTATCTCCGCAATGACTCCAGTTTTGTGGCCACCTATGCCTGGAAAATGCATCACCTGATGAATGATATCGCTCAGGGAAAAAAGGATGTCAACCAGATTGATTCATTGCTGGCAGATGAACGTAAACAGTATACCTATGGGTATCACATGTATTTCACTAGCAATCATGATGAAAACAGCTGGGCCGGGACCGAATTTGAACGCATGGGAGAAGGACATAAAACGTTTGCCGCGCTTTGCGCCACATTAGACGGTATGCCGCTCATGTATAGCGGACAGGAAGAACCACTCCGGAAAAGACTTGAGTTTTTTGAGAAGGATACTATTCCTTTTGATAAATTCGAGTACGCTGAATTTTATACCCGACTCCACCATCTCAAACACATGAATAAGGCACTGTGGAACGGCCCACATGGCGGACTTTCCCGACGAATCAATACGTCAGGTCAGGTCTACGCCTTTGTCCGGGAAAAAGAGGGCGTACAATGTATCGGCATTTTTAATCTTTCACCAAAAATGCAATCGACTACGCTTCAAGTTCCGATAAAGAATCTGAAGAATGTCTTCTCCGACCAAAAGATGAATCTGAACCCAGACGACTCGATTGAACTTGCACCCTGGGAGTTCCTCATCCTCTCCTCCATCTGAGTATGAAAGTTTATCTGTGGGCCATGGGAGCTCCCTCTGACCGATGGGTGACACAAGGCGAAGATGAATACGCAAAGCGAATCGAACGATATCTCCCTTTTGAATTTAAAATCATACAGCGGTCTAAAAGCACAAAGCCCCCACTGGTTTTGGCAGAAGAAGCAAAATGGCTACTGCCGCAGTTGAATGCTGTGCCCTCCAAATTGGTTTTGCTGGACGAAAAAGGGGAACAATGGCGCTCTGCCCCATTTGCGAAACAACTCGAACAATGGCGTCAAGGCAGCCACAAACGTCTGGTATTTCTGATCGGATCGGCCTATGGCTTTGATCCAAGTGTCTATGACAGGGCAGATCATCTGCTCGCCCTTTCCGAAATGACCCTACCACATCAGTTTTGCAGATTGTTCATGCTCGAACAGATCTACAGGGCGTGTACTATCTTGAGGGGTGAATCCTACCATCATGAATAAGGTGCGCATGATCATTGGTCGTCATCGGTTGTAAACTGTTTTTAGATCGCAGGATGAGCCGCCATACTTGAAAGAATTTAAGGACCACATCACGGCTGGAATTGTGAACATGACCTCCAGCAAAAAAACGAAGAGAATCTTATGGGCGACACGGGTATCTCCATCACACTGATCATCATCATCTTCACGAGCCTGATCTCCTATCAGGGTTTCACACGGTATGACCTCATAGACCGGCTCAAACATTCGCCGTACCGGGAAGCAAAGGGGAAAGAATATTTTCGACTATTGACCTCTGGCTTCATGCATGCCGACTGGACCCATTTGCTGGTCAACATGTTTGTATTGTACAGTTTTGGAGAATTTATTGAAAGCTTTATCATCCATGAGTTTGGCCCTGGTAGAGGCAGAATTATTTTTGTGCTCCTGTATGTGCTGAACATCATACTGGCCAATATCCCGACCGCCATCCAGCACAGAGAGCATCCCGGTTTCGCCAGTATTGGAGCATCAGGGGCTGTAAGTGGCATCGTATTTATGTTTATCCTGTTGCAACCCTGGTCGAAACTCTTGCTGTTTTTTGTTATTCCGGTTCCTGCTATCATCGCCGGGATAGCCTATCTCTTCTATTCGTCCTGGGCTGCCAATAAAGGGCATGGGCGGATTGATCACTCGGCCCACTTTGCCGGCGCCATTGCCGGCATGGCCATGATTATTCTGTTGAAGAAAGAGATTATCACTCACTTCTTTAACAGCCTTATCCGCGATTTCCCCATTTGATGCTCAGCATCCTTCAATCAAAAGATGATCATCAGCGCCACTCATCAGGTCATAAAGGGATACCGGTAATCTGTTGGAGGATTGAAATTTTCCTTGATTGTCCTGGGTGAAACCCATCTATATAAATTGAGCACACTTCCAGCCTTGTCATTCGTTCCGGAAGCTCTGGCCCCTCCAAACGGCTGTTGTCCCACGACTGCGCCGGTAGGTTTGTCATTAATATAAAAATTACCGGCCGCATGCTTCAGCTTATCGGTCGTAAGGGCAATCGCTGCCCTGTCCCGGGCAAATACAGCGCCGGTCAAGGCATAGGCCGATGTCGTATCCAATAGGGTCAGGACTTTTTTGTAATCCGCATCCGGATAAACATATAGGGTCAATACGGGCCCAAATAATTCCTCACACATCGTTACATACTTGGGATCAGTCACCTGGATTACCGTGGGTTCGATAAAGTAGCCCTTCGTCTTATCACAAGTACCACCGGCTATTATGCGGGCTCCTTTATCCTTCCTGGCCCGGGTGATATAACCGGACAACTTGTCAAAAGACTTTTCGTCAATGACGGCGTTAATGAAGTTTGCAAAATTTTCAGGTGAGCCCATTTTCATGGACTCCAGATCGGCCAACAGACGCTTTTTTATTGTGGGCCACAAAGAAGCCGGCAGATACGCTCTGCTGGCCGCAGAACATTTTTGTCCCTGATACTCAAAAGCACCTCTGGCCAGCGCCACCGCTACAGTTTCAGGCTCTGCTGAAGGATGCGCGATAATAAAATCTTTTCCACCCGTTTCTCCGACAATCCGTGGATAGGATTTGTACCGGGGCAGATTGTTGCCGATTGTTTGCCACAACCGCTGTAATACTCCTGTACTTCCAGTGAAGTGCAGGCCAGCAAAATCAGGATGCTGGAAGATTACATCACCTGCGACCTGACCCTCCACATACACAAGATTGATGACACCGTCGGGAAGACCGGCTTCTGTCAGAATGTCCATGATCACCCGTGCCGAATAAATCTGTGTCTCTGCCGGCTTCCAAACCACCGTATTACCCATAAGCGCCGGCGCGCAAGGCAAATTGCCCGCAATAGATGTAAAATTAAACGGAGTCAGCGCGAAAACAAACCCCTCCAGTGCCCGATACTCCATTCGATTCCAGGTCAATGGGGCACTAATCGGCTGTTGGCGGTAGATATCGATCATGAAATGGGCATTGAACCGCAAAAAGTCACACCATTCTGCTACACAATCGATCTCGGCCTGAAATACATTTTTACTCTGACCCAACATGGTCGCCGCATTCATAACAGGTCTGTACGGTCCGGCCAGGAGATCCGCCGCTTTCAGAAAGATGGCGGCCCGGTCCTGCCAGTCCATTGCCTCCCAAACTGGTTTGGCCCTCAGGGCAGCCAGTATCGCCTGCCGAACATGAGACGCATTGCCCTTGTTGTACCGCGCAAGCAAGTGCTTGATTTCATGCGGCGGACGGATCTCCACTTTTTGGTCGGTTGTTACTTTTTTTCCTCCGATATACATCGGTATATCAAGAACTTTGCTTTTCATATCCCGGATAGCCTCCACCAACCTGGTGCGTTCGGGAGAGCCTTTTACATAAGACAGTACCGGTTCGTTTTGAACAGCCGGAAGTTGAAATACAGCGTTTGACATTGGATTGAATTTATAAGCAAAATAAAGGTGAGGGCCGGTCAATACTGAACCCCGGGAGGTAAAAATGGCCTTGCATTGCCATTTCCTTTGATGATCTCTCTGACGATGGTCGAACTGATATGGGAGTACTCGGGTTTGCTGATAAAAAAAACGGTTTCGATGTCTTCACCCACGATATGGTTGAGCTGACTGATCGTTTTCTCATAGTCGAAATCTGAGGCATTTCGCAAGCCGCGTATGAGGTAATGTGCTTGCACTTTCTTGCAAAAATGAACGGTAAGCCCTTCAAAAACATCTACCTGAATACGGGGCTCACCGGCAAAAACCCGTTCCAGCCAGGTTTTGCGCTGCTCCACTGAAAACAAGTTTTGCTTGATTGAATTTAACCCGATGGCCACTATCACCTCATCAAATAATGGTAAGGCACGTTGGACGACGTCAACATGTCCGATGGTGATGGGATCAAATGAGCCCGGAAAGACCGCTATTCTTTTTCCTTGCATACGATGGCAACATGAGGTTAACGCTCTGCAAATATCACATCTTCTTTGAGATTGCCGGTTTTGGACTTAAAGTTCTTCCCTGCCTAAGCCTGAACCCGGGTTCTGACGAAGTGTAAACGGCAGCATGAGCATCAGGAAAAGAAGGATCATCAGCAACTCAGCGCCAAGAATATACCAGGGCCAGGGTCCAAAGAAATCCAGTATAGATGCGCTGACCGGTTTTGCCATGGTATAGCTGTAATTGCTGCCCAAAAGATGGTTGATCATATGAATCATCACCAGATAGATCTGAGCGTAGATAATGGCGTTGAGAAAATCATTCCAGGTGATCCGGATACGATGCACGACTATCGTATACCCCACCGCAGCTATGATCCCTCCATGCATAATAAAGTACCTGAAAAAATGGAAAGACGGAAATCCGTAGGAGAGTTCGGGCGTAATCATGGCCTGGAGTGTGCCGGCCAGAGCCCAGAAGTACAGGATTCCGATCCACTTGCGATTGTCGGCAAACAAAACAAAAGGCAGCATCAGCGCCACCAGGTCACAAAGAAAGAAAGGCAGATCAGACAGAAGATCATACGTCCCCCCCGTGAGTTTGACTATGGCTTCAATGACCAGTGAGGAGAAAGTAACACCGGCCAGAATCAACCCGATCTGAGTCTTCAATGGCTCTGCGGCCACCCGGCCCATTTGAATGGCCACAAATGTGATACCCCCGAATGCCATCAGAGCTGAATAATGCTGAAGGGAAAAAGATATAAACGCGGTATCCATGTCAGAACTGATTTAGGATAGAACGCTCCAAAAGTAGTGCAGATAGAGCCAACAAAATGGGCTCTTTTCAATTTTATCTATCTTGCTTCGTTCTACAGTCAGCTATACAACTATCCAAATGAAGAAGAAGTCCTTCCTGTACCCCATTTCCGGCATGTTGATGTTTTTCCTGATCACCCTTGCTCCTGTTTTTGGCGGGGAGGGTATGTGGTTGCCCCTGCTGCTCAAATCGCTCAATGAGGCTGAAATGAAGTCTATGGGCATGAAAATGAGTGCCGAGGATATCTACAGTGTCAACAAAGGCAGCCTCAAAGACGCTGTAGTCCATTTTGGTGGCTTTTGCACTGGTGAGGTTATTTCGGACCAGGGGCTTCTGCTGACCAACCATCATTGTGGATACGACGTTATCCAGTCGCATTCCACGTTGGAAAGAAATTATCTGGTGGATGGCTTCTGGGCCAAATCCAATGCGGAGGAACTCCCAACTCCCGGGCTTTTTGCCACATTTATCGTCCGTATAGACGATGTGACGAAGATGGTGTTAAATGGCGTCCGGAAAGATATGAGCCCGACTGAACGCCAGTCCCGAATCGATCAGAATCTGAAAACAGTAAGCAACCGCGCCGCTAAAGAAAGTTGGCAGGACGTCTTTGTCCGCTCTTTTTTTGAAGGCAATCAATATTACCTCTTCGTCACAGAAACCTATCGGGATGTCAGATTGGTGGGCACACCCC
Source organism: Saprospiraceae bacterium (assembly GCA_041746735.1). Taxonomy (GTDB): domain Bacteria; phylum Bacteroidota; class Bacteroidia; order Chitinophagales; family Saprospiraceae; genus Opimibacter. Next base: position 41,269 of record JBGTGP010000011.1, on the reverse strand, counting down.
CGGAGTCCATCGGAAAATTCGGTGCAGATACAGATAATTGGGTTTGGCCTCGGCACACCGGTGATTTTGCACTTTTCCGGATCTATGCAGGACCAGACAACAAACCGGCTGAATATTCAGCTCAAAACAAACCCCTGACTCCACGTCATTTCTTCCCTGTTTCAATGGATGGTGTCGCTGACGGAGACTTCACATTGGTGTTTGGTTTCCCGGGCCGCACCTATCAATACCTCCCTTCTTTTGCAGTAGCACAGACTATCGATATCATCGATCCAGCCCGTATTGGCGTCAGAGATATTTCGCTTGGCATCATGGACAAACACATGCGGGCAAATCCTGACGTCCGCCTCGCGTATGCGTCCAAATTTGCCAGCCTGTCCAATGCCTGGAAAAAATGGATTGGGGAAGTCCAGGGATTGAAAAGCACACAAGCTGTAAAGGAAAAGGAAAAGCAGGAAAAGGATTTTTTTCAAACCATCGGGCGTAATAAAAAGCAGGAAGAAAAATACCAGCATCTTTTACCTGAAATGGAACGACTCTACAGACAACTAGATCCAATCGTACATGACCGGTTTATTTTAACTGAAGTCCTGGGAGGAAGCAATGTCGAATTGTTCCGGCTCACCTCCTACGCCGATCGGCTGGTCAGGGCTTTCAATGAAAACGGTGAGGAAGGCTTCAGGCGAATGGCAGACCGTACATTGCCTGTACTGGAAGATTTTTTCAAAGACTACCGCGTTGAAATAGACTGGGATTTATTTTCTGCTCTTACCGAACATGTGGCAACTCACATGACACCTGACCTATTGCCTGACATCCTTCGGGATTATACTGCTTCTCCTACAACGGGTGCCTTTGACGTGCTGGCGGGCAAGGTGTATTCTTCATCCGTCCTCGTGACGCAGTCTACTTTTGAAGAAGCCGTTATGAAAGGCGGCGAAGGTTTTGCGTCAGCTATGCGCCTGGACAGCGCGTATCAGTTCTATCTTTCCCTCAAGCAGGTATTGGATCAGCATATTTCGCCGGTATACAACGAACTTAATGAGCAACTCAATTCGATTCAGCGCGATTATGTCACTGCGCTGATGGAAGCCTACCCCAAGCGACGTTTCTGGCCTGATGCCAACAGTACACTGCGGGTTTCGTATGGTCAGGTTGAATCCTATACCCCAAGAGATGCAGTGCAGTACAACACGCAAACCTATCTGGATGGTGTCATGGAAAAATATAAGCCGGGCGACTACGAATTTGATGTGCACCCCCGACTGATCGAATTATACATGACCCGGGACTATGGGCCTTACTCCGAAAACGGAAAAATGCCTGTTTGCTTTATTGCCAGCAACCACACGACAGGCGGCAACAGCGGAAGTCCGGCTATTGATGCGCACGGCAATCTGATCGGGATTAATTTTGACCGGGTCTGGGAAGGAACCATGAGTGATCTTTACTATGACAAGTCGATATGCCGCAATATCATGGTCGATGTTCGCTATATCCTCTTTATCATAGACAAATTTGCCGGCGCAGGCCATCTGATCCAGGAAATGAAACTCGTACATCCAAAAGCCTGATGTCCTACTGACCGGGAGACTTGGGGATCAGACTCACCGGAAATTGGACCAGACTTTCATGCCCTTCCTGACTGACACTGGCGACGCCAAACACATAATCATCTATGATGATGTTTTCCAGCGTGACAGTTGTGGCACGTCCGGCCCAAAGGCTGTGCTGCCAAACCGGAGAATGAGTCTGCCGCCAATATACCTTGTACCCTGCCAGATGACTTCCGGATGCCGGATCCCAACGTAAATGGGTGGATGGCGATACAATACCTCCGATCATCACCTGAATGGGTGGTTCAGGTGACCAGGCCAGTGAGGCTAATGTTACGATATTGACCGAAGTCATTTTTGCGGATGTCTGACTCTATTCGTGCCGGTTCTGCCCCCTTGGCCAGCTTGCTGACCCGTTCGTCCCATTCCGGCGGATGATGTTGGGCATAAACACTATACGTCAACAAGCTGCAAATGAGTAGAATAAATGATTTTTTCATCACCTCAAGATAGATTTTTTACAACGGATTTCTTATTTCTGTTCGCAGGTTGAATAAAAATGAAAATATGTACCTTTGGCGTCCTCAAAAGGGTGATTAGCTCAGTTGGTTCAGAGCGCTGCCTTGACAGGGCAGAGGTCAGCAGTTCGAGCCTGCTATCACCCACAAGGAGTGAGTGTATGTGAGTGGGTGAGGGTGAGTGCAGGTGAGGGTGAGTGCAGGTAAGGTGGGTGTGTCTGAAACCAAAACGAATGCTCTTTGAGAGAAGTCCTATACACGGATCGTGATCATGCTCACAACCAATCACACTTACACTCACATACACTCCGAATTCGGGACGTAGCTCAGCTCGGTAGAGTACACGTCTGGGGGGCGTGTGGTCGCTGGTTCAAATCCAGTCGTCCCGACTCTTTTCTCTCAAGCCACCGTAGCTCAGTTGGTAGAGCAACGCATTCGTAATGCGTAGGTCAGCGGTTCGAGCCCGCTTGGTGGCTCCCCTCACCCCCACTCCGAGTCAAACCTATACACCGCACCCTCTCCATCTGACTCTTCGGGATGTAGCGCAGCCCGGTAGCGCACTACGTTCGGGACGTAGGGGTCGCTGGTTCAAATCCAGTCATCCCGACCCTTTTCGTAAACCATGCCTTCCCGTTCGGCGTGGTTTTTTTTGATTCCGCCATATTTTTCCGTATTTTTTCCGGTCGAAACGTCTAAAGCACTGACAAAAACTGATCATGCGTAAGCCACTTCTCGCACTCCTTTTTGGATGTATTGTACTCCACCTTCATGCCCAGTTTAGCCTGGAAACCAATATAATCCTTGGGGGTAATTTTACGGATGAACCCGTTGCCCTGGCCTTCAATCCCACCAAAACTGCATTCTTTATTGGGGTTCAATCCAATTCCAGCGATGGTGATGTCCCTTCCAATGCTGGAGGAAATGATTTCTGGATTATGAAACGGGACATCAACGGACCTCAACTTTGGAACAGAACGTATGGAGGTCCGGGTAATGATGATCTGAAAGCACTGATGCCCCTTCCGGACGGAGGTGTGGTTGCCTTTGGTACTACCCGCTCCAGTCATGGGCTGTTCGGCACCTTATCTGGCCTGGCCGGAGGCTGGCTCCTGCGCACCAATACCCACGGAGATATATTCAGTGGCAGGATTTTTGGAGGAAGCATTACGGACCTCGCGGTCGATGCTGACCGCCATATCGGGGGAAATATTACCCTGGCGCTGGAAGCCGGGTCACCAGTCGTTCTAGGCCAAACCAACAATGGTCTTTTTGATGTGTGTATCATTCAGGTGAATTCCCTATTCGATGTACAATGGGCACTACTCCTCGGTGGCAGTAGCAATGATTCTCCGGTTGCGATCACCACTGACATCAATGGAAATATCTATGTAGCAGCCAACAGCGATTCTAATCTTCCAGGACAGACGCCTAATCAGGGCGAATCGGATATCTGGATTATTAAAATTGCCCCGGATGGTGACATTCTCTGGCAAAAAACATTTGGAGGCTCTGCAGCGGACAAAGCCAGTGATATCCTCTTTCATCCGGATGGATATATCTATGTCACCCTCAACACCCTATCCACTGATGGAGATTTTCCCGAGAGTAAAGGCCTGAATGATATCTGGCTTCTCAAACTGGATGAAGCAACCGGCGATACAGAATTTCTGAGATCGTATGGTGGAACCGGCAATGATTTCAACTGCAAACTCACTCTCTTTGATGCCGACCATCTCGCCTTTTCAGCAACGTCGACGAGTGCTGATGAAGACTTGACAGGAAATAAAGGCTTTTCTGACAATTGGATTTTTATAACAGATCTGGACGGCCATCTGACGCACCAGATGAATTATGGCGGCTCTCTTGTAGATCAGGCTGCTGATATCGTAGTGGTAGATAGTATTATCCATGTCCTGTCAGCGTCCATGTCCATTGACAAAAATGTACCTTCCAATACTTTTTCTCAGGAAGACGTATGGTATTATACCCTCAATACACAACCAGATTCCTGCTCTGGCAGTTTCGTTTGTGTGCAGGACTCGACCACGACCAATGCTATCTTTTCCCCAGCGGAAGACGTTCTGGTTTGCGTGATGGGATGTACCGCAGGTTATGGTCCCGGGCCACAGTTTGACAACGGTATTTGTGAAAATTTTACTAATTCCACTGCTTATTTCTTTGTGACCACGGACACCACAGCAGATTTGCTCACGCTCAGTGTCACATCCCATGAGTTTAATAAACCCCAGGTAGCTCTTCTCCGCTCTGTGAATTGTACTACTTTCCAACAAATTGATTGTATCATTGGAGAAAACGGTACGGCCGTATTGGCCTATATCGCCATTGACCCGCTGACCACATATGTGGTGGCCATTTCTGACGCCGAAGGTAATATTGGGCAATTCGAACTGTGTGCTTCATCCATTGATGTCGAATTCTGCAATAAACAAGACCGCATTTTTGTTACTCAAACGTCTATGGGCAGTCCTTTGACGGGGCCGTTTATGCCGGGTGAGGAAGTGCAGATCTGTTACGAACTTCAAAACTGGGACAAACTGGAATGCAATGGGTTTCAGGGATTGCTTCCCACTTTTGGACCAGGTTGGGACTCGACCTGGTTCGATGTAAAAGGCCAACCTATCCAGATGGATTCCCTGCTCTCACCTGTTGCTCAGGGTTTCTGGGCCTGGTATGAACTAGGTGAAGTTCGGTACAACGTGTCCAATCCAGTCAATGGCTATAGTGGAGGTCAGGGACTCCCCGGCGGTTGGTATTTTACCAATACGGGTAATCCTCCCCCCAATATGCATCCTGATTTGACCACAGGTGATATTTCAACCTGTGCCCCCACTGCGGATACATGGAAGGTCTGTTTTACCTTGAAGGTTGTGGATGAATGTCAGACCAATCTCGATTGTAGCATCACCATGAAAACATTTGCAGACGGAGAAATCGGCATCGAACCGAACTTGATCTGTGTGTACGACCAGGAAGAAAGGCTGAACTTGTTTATGCGATGCTGCCTCAATCCAACACTGCTTCCCGTGCCTGACTTCAATGTATGCAGTGGCGATACATTCTATCTACAGCCACCTACAAATCTATTTCCTCCGGTCACCTACAGCTGGACAGCCGATCCGGATCCGTTCATCCTGGGCGCTACACCTGGCACCAATGCTCCAGCTTTTGTTCAGATCCTGGAGACAGGAGCTGTGATTCCGCTTAAAGTCCGGTATAGTATCCGTGCCGAAGGCAATGGGTGTTTTACAAATCAGGACAATTTCGAGCTTACCGTGCTCCCTACACCTACCTGCCAGATCAGCACCATCGGTCCGATTATTGTTTGTAGCGGACAACCGGTTATCTTCAATTTTCAATGTACAGGAACTCCTCCGTTTATCATCGGCTTGTACCGGGAGAATGAGCTATTTATCGAGATCTTAAGTGAGTCCAGTCAAATCACTATCCCAATTGATCCAGTCTTCAGTGGCAGGTTTCGTGTCGGTGAACTACGCGATGCCAATTGTGAAGGCAGTGGATTTGGTTTTGTCAATATCACCGTCAACCCAGTAGGCACAAACGTCATAGATACCGCTATCTGTGAAGGTGCAACCATGATGGTCGGCAATATGGTCTTTGATGAAGCCGGATCCTATACGATCAACTTACCGAATGCCGCTGAAAATAACTGTGACAGTATTGTCGCGCTGACACTTAGCTTCATCCCTTCTTTGACAGAAACGATCAGTGAGGTGATATGCAATGGTGATACATTGTTTGTGCTGGACGAACCCTATACCATCACCACCGACGAAATCATTGAATACACAGGTCCGGAAGGCTGTCCAAACTATATTCATCTCCAGCTCCTGGTAAAAGATACTTTTTCCATGTCGATTGATCAGACGATATGCTTTGGAGACACTCTCAATTTTGAAGGAATCCTGGTCTATCAGGCCGGCACCTATAAATCTGTCAAAGAAATCCGGCCTGGATGTTTTGAAGAAACCGTGCTCAATCTAAACGTCCTTCCTGCCATACTGATCAATGATCTGGCCATCATGGGGGACAATGGTACCAATACGGGAGCGATTTTGGTGGAGATTCTGGGGGGTACACCTCCTTTTACGTATGCCTGGAATTCAGGTCAAACGTTTGAAAGCCTTTTCAATATCGCTCATGGCGAATATTCCCTTACAGTTACGGACAGGCTGGGCTGCAGACAGATTTTCAACTTTACAGTGCCGATGATTTCTGGCACCTATGATACCGACACACCGGAAATGGTCCGCTTAACGATAATTCCCTCATTGACGACTATGGGTGCTGATGTTCGCTTATATAATCAGAGTGGATCAGCTCAACAAATCCATACAGCAGACTGGTGGACAACAGATGGCCGGAAAACGCCTGCCTTTGGTCGTTTGTCAATTACACAAGGGCATTTTGCTGAAGTCTCCCTGCCGGCGCACTTTGGACCGGGACTCTATTTCATGCGTATACAACTGGAGGATGGCTCGTGGATTTTGGAAAGACTCACCATTCAATAGCCATACTGTCCGGAAGCCGATGCGTTCACCTTTGTAATTTAGGCAGGTTGTCCAGTATAGCACCTTGCTACCTGAACCATAGAAACACTATAGCATATGGAGGTGAAACCATACGGAATGCCCTGATATCAAAATCTTCTTTAAGACTAGTGAAAAAACAGGAAAGGGACCCATATGATCACTCAGGATATATGGACCCCTTTTCCTTTTTGTGCTTTTTTCACTCCAGGTTGGATAGGTCTGTCCTCTGTTGATGACAGCATATAATTCCGGATGATGTAAAGCACATTACCGGATTTGCTGACCTTCTGGGTCACCGGTAACCGGGTTATGGCCACTAGGCCATCCCTTGCCTTCTGTATATCCGTTTTCCCGGCATCTACACACCGGTAGTCTCACAAGTGAGACCATAGCAAAACACCCGCGATAAAATCGTCTGGATACTTATTCGGAAAACTTTCAGGCTTACTTTTTACAATTGAATACTGTTGCGTTCAACAGTAAAGTAAATTTATATCATACCTGAATATAATGCAACTATTGAGCAGACATTTTATCCACAAAATTATCCACACGCAGCCCGAATGATCTCAAGAAAACCAGCGGACTGAAGCGAAGCTCCACCCACAAGACCCCCGTCGACATCCGGTTGATTAAACAACGCTGAAGCGTTATCGGGTTTAATACTACCGCCATATAATATCCGGATATTGTCCGCAATCTCTGTACCATACCGAACGTCCAACACCTGCCGAATATATGCATGCATTTCCTGGGCTTGGTCCGGTGATGCTGATATACCTGTACCAATAGCCCATATAGGCTCATAGGCGATCACAACCTTCTGGATGGCATCAGGCCCCAGCATCAGCAAACTGTCTGTGAGCTGGTTGGCAACATACTCACCCTGTTGCCCGGCATGACGTATTTCCAGGGATTCCCCGCAACAAAATATAGGCGTGAGTCCGCCCCTGAGTATGGCAAACACCTTATCCCGGACCTCATCATTCGTGTCCTGAAAGTACTGCCGGCGCTCCGAATGACCCGTAATCACATAGGTCACTCCAAAACTTCTCAATATCTCCACCGAAACTTCCCCGGTAAATGCTCCTGATATTTCGGGATGACAGTTCTGTGCTCCAACCTTTACCGGAGTGCCTGTGCATCGCTCCACTACCAGATCAAGATGAGGAAATGGAGGGGCAATCACCACTTCGACATTCATCAATTCAGGCATACCTGTCATCAGTGCATCCACCAACCGCACACCTTCCTCACGCGTCAGATACATCTTCCAGTTGGCTGCCACTATTTTGCTTCTTGTCATAAACCTGAAAAATTTTCTTACTGTATACATCCAAAGATAACCCGCCAAATACTTTCCTGCTGAATGACATCTGACCTTTCTTCCTGATCCAATTCCCCGCTCTATACCCACTGCTTTGGATTGATTTTTGCAGCCTGAACCGGATGGCGCGTTGACATACTCATGCAAACGAATAATTCAACGTGCCTTCTAAATGTGCGTCGTTTCCGGAAAGCAACATTCTTTATATTTGCTTGTTTCAGAAAACCAATACGATTTAAATGCTCGACAATTCAGGTTACTGACATACCATGGTAAAGGACATCAACCCAAAAGCCCAACGGTTTATCCATCGTGATATCAGCTGGCTGGACTTCAATTACCGGGTGCTGCAGGAAGCAAAAGATCCCAATGTCCCGCTGCTGGAGCGGATTAAATTTCTTGCGATTTACAGCAGTAATCTCGATGAGTTCTTCAGAGTGCGGGTAGCCAATCACCGCAATCTACTGCAGCTGGGAAAGAAAACCATGAAACAGCTCGAATATGATCCGGAAAGCGTTTTGCAGAAAATCCAGCGAATTGTCAGTGAACAAGGTGTGGAATTCGATGATATTTTTCACCACCAAATCGTCCCTGAACTGCGTCGACATGATATTCATCTGATCCAGCGGGAAGAACTCACCCGTGAACAAGAAGCCTTTGTGGACACCTATTTCCAGGAAAATCTCCTTCCGTTTGTTCAACCTGTACTTCTGGTCAAGGACAAAATCAGGCCGTTTCTGAACAACAAAGCCTTGTATCTCGCTTTGGCCATGAAGGACAAGGAAGGCTCTTCACAACAGGAACAGTATGGGATCATTAAAATTCCCTCCGACCACCTTCCCCGCTTTATCGAACTTCCTGCACGGCACAATGGGCATGACTTGATCATGCTGGATGAAATCGTCCGGCACAGTGTGATGTGGCTCTTTCCAGGCTATCAGATCATCGATACCTATTCGATAAAACTGACACGGGACGGTGAGTTGTACATCGATGATGAATATCAGGGTGATCTCGTTAAAAAAATAAAAAATAGCCTCCTGAAGCGTGATGTCGGCCCGGCCTCCCGTCTGGTATATGACAAGACTATTCCTGCCCAGTTTCTGAACTATCTCATGTCTGTCTTAGGGGTTGAAAAACTGGGTTTGTTTCCCGAAGGCCGGTATCATAACAATTTCGATTTTTTCAAATTTCCTTCTTTCGGGATGGATCACCTGAAAGACCATCCCCTACCCCCGTTGGATTACTTGCCGCTGGCCGATCAGGAATCCATATTCACGCCGATCAGGGAGCGCGACCATTTGATCCATGTACCTTACCATAAGTATGAGCCTGTCATTCAATTTTTTGAACATGCTGCAAAGGATCCGGCCGTCACGCACATCAAAATCATACAATACCGTGTGGCACCCAATAGTCGGATTATGGATGCCCTGATGCAAGCCGTCAAATCCGGCAAGCAGGTATATGCCTTTATCGAAGTCAAAGCCAGATTTGATGAAGAAGCCAACCTGCGCTGGGGCGAACAACTGGAAAAAGCTGGTATTGTCGTTCGGTATAGCTTTCCCGGTCTAAAGGTCCACAGCAAACTAGCACTTGTCAGACGACTTGAACCCGAGGGACCCCAACTTTATTCGTACCTGAGCACAGGCAATTTCCATGAAGTCACGGCCAGAATCTACAGCGACCTTGGATTCTTTACTTCCGACAAACGGCTGACCAGTGAAGTGGCCCGAATTTTTTCTTTTCTGGAAACCGTAAAACTCCCGGGAGAAGAATTTAAGCATTTGTTGGTGGGACAATTCAATCTCAGAAAAACCCTTGTACAACTTTTGGATTTCGAGATCGCCGAGGCCAAAGCAGGGCGAAAAGCGGCTGTCACCATAAAAGTGAACAGCCTTCAGGACGAAGAAATGATTGAAAAACTGTACGCGGCCAGTCAGGCAGGCGTGGACATGGATCTCAACATTCGTGGCCTTTGCTCTTTAATAGCAGGTAAAAAAAATCTAAGTGAGCGGATTCATGCATTTAGTATTGTGGATCGTTTTCTCGAACACAGTCGGATCTTTGTGTTTCATCATGGTGGAAAAGAAAAAGTGTACCTCTCTTCCGCAGACTGGATGGAACGAAATCTATCCTTTAGGATTGAGACCGCCTTTCCGGTGTATGACCCATACATTTTGGCGGAAATAAAGGACATCCTTCAAATTCAGCGCAATGATAATGTCAAGGCACGATCTCTGCGTATTGGACAGATCAATACATATATTTCCAATAATGCAGATCTGGCTATTCGTGCTCAGCATGAAACCTATTTTTACCTGAAACGAAAGCATGAAGAAATCCTGGCCTTACGCGGGGAATGATGTCTGGATCCATATTGAAGCCTTTTCTATTCAGGGTAAACCATGTAGCGTATAAGTAGATATATCCTGCACCTTTGACTTTTAGTCTACAATACATCATGGAATCGCTGAACACATCAAAATCCTATATGGTACGTCGCAACCTACAAAAACGGTCCCTATCGGTTGCCTATGATAGACCTTCGCATCAGCAAAGGATCTTTGCCGGTTTGCTGGATGTGAACAAGGAGAGCCTGAGGATACAACTGGATGTCACAGCCTCCAATACGCAGGGCATCGAATTGCGTCTACCATCTTTTCTTTCAGGTGTTTTTTACCTCACCATAGAAGATGGCAGCCTCACCGTACTGCAGCAGATTGCCCTCCAATAAGGGTAAACCATGAAAACAAAAATTCGGTGTTTTTGTCCATGTTTGAAACAATCGATCGTCTCATCTTTGTAACGTTGATAGTTGATATCGCAAAAAGATTGAATCGCAGAATAAACGCAGGTTAGTCAAAAGCTAATAACTGCACACAGTAAATAAAGGGGTGAGACTTGCCGGGGTCGTCAAAGGGTGACACCGGCATTTTTTTTTACTCCTAACCCAACTTAACTGCCATCGTCTCCCACTCGATCATTAATTTCTCCAACTCCGCCTTTTTAGCTTCATATTGCATTACGACCGTATGATAGTCCGGCTTTTGGTAGAAATCCTGATCCGCCAGTAACTTTTCCTTATCAGATAAAAAGGTTTCAGCCTGCTGTATATCTTTCTCAATTTGTGCAAAACGTCGTTGGGCGTTCTTCTTGTCCTGGTCCGAAACAGCCGGTTGAACTGAGATAGCCGGACCTGAGCTGCTGGTACTTTTAACCTTTTGGGAAGCGGCCAGCGCCAAAGCATCGAGATTTTCAATGCCTTTTTTACTGAGCATTTCATCAATATCGCCGATGTAGTCTTTGATACGACCTCCGGCAAACTCCACAGTCCTCGACGTCAGCCCTGTCAGAAAATCCCGGTCGTGAGATATGATGATCAAAGCACCGGGATAATCCATCAATGCCTCTTTGAGGCGTTGCTTAGCCTGTATATCTAAGTGATGCGTTGGCTCATCCATGATCAGGAGATTGGTCGGTGATAAGATCATGCATGCCAGAGCAAGCCGTGCCCGTTCGCCCCCGGAGAGCACCGATACTTTCTTACCGGAATCTTCGCCGCTGAATAAAAAGGCTCCCAATATAGCTCTGACCCTCGGCCGTACCTCCGCTGCCGCCAGATCTTCCATCGTCTGCAGCACCGTTTTGGTAGTGTCAAACTGCTCCGTCTGGTCCTGCGCATAGTAGCCCATCAACACCTTCTCATTCACCTCCAGAAGACCTGCTGTAGGGGTTACTTTCCCGGCAATCATCCTGGCTAGTGTCGATTTACCCTGACCGTTCTGCCCGACAAAAGCTATCTTCTCATTTCGCTCCAATTCAAAATCAACTTCTGCCAATACCTGTTTGTCCCCATACTTCTTTGAAAGTCCGGTTGAATGGATCATGGTCCTCGGTGCCCGGTCCAAAACCGGAAACCGGACTTTCATCGCCGCTGTATCTTCTTCCTCAATCTCAATCACCTCCACTTTCTCCAACTGCTTTTCTAACGACTTGGCCATGCTCGCTTTCGACGCCTTGGCACGGAATCGCTCGATCAGACGCTCCTTACGCTCTATTTCCTTCTGCTGATTCTGGAATGAAGCCATCTGAATCTCACGAAGCTTTAGCCGCTCATCCATAAATTTGGAATACGGCAACGGCATATCATAAATCCGACCCAGGGAAATCTCAATCGTTCTGTTGGTCACCTGATCCAGGAACCGCTTATCATGCGAAACCAGCAATATACCCGTATCCGAATACTTTAAATATTTCTCCAGCCAGATGATAGACGGCATATCCAGATGGTTCGTAGGCTCGTCCAGGAGCAGATAATCCGGCCGGCTCAGCAGGAGCTTAGCCAATTCGACGCGCATCTGCCACCCCCCGGACAACTGGCCAATGGGGGTATGAAAATTTTCATCCTCAAAGCCAAGACCTTTCAATACTTTCTCAATATCGCCTTCGATAGAAGCTACACCCAGATGCTCCAACTCTCCATACAATTCGCTGATTCGTTCACTTAGATGCATGATATGTTGCTCATCCTGGCTGTGTTGAAGCCCATGGGTGACCTGCTCAATTTCTTCATTGATGGCCTGCACGCGATCAAACGCCGTATAGGCCGCCTGCATGACGGTGAGTTGGGGATCGATAGAGATCTCCTGCTTGAGATAGGCTAAATTAGTGGGCCGGTCGATAATGCCCGAATCAGGCTCTGCCAAACCGGCAATGATCTTGAGCAAGGTGGATTTCCCAGTACCATTTCGGCCGATCAACGCCGTCTTTTCCCCCATGCGCAAGGCAAAGGATACCTGATCCAATAAAATTCGATCTCCAAACGTGACCGTGATGTCCTTCACCAATAGCATAGCGGGCGCAAAGGTAATGAAGGAAAGAATAGCAGATGGACCAGAGTCCAAATCTTGTCCCTAAATCCTTCAGGATCAGCCTAATTCAAACTGATCTGTTCAGGTATTTGGGCCAGGACACTGTAGACATCTCCCTTATGGTGCATCACCTGATTCCACAACCGGGACGGCCTGGACTTGAAAAGGTAATTAGCATGTACATCAGCCGTGATCCATGAACCCATATCCATCTCTTCCAAAAGCTGACCCGGAGACCACCCGGCATAGCCAACAAAAAACCGGACATTCTCACTTCGGATCAATTCACGCTCAATTAAAAATTTTAGTTTATCAAACTCACCGCCCCAGAATATACCGGGACTGATCTCCGTGCTACCGTCCAGCATCATCCCGACATTATGGATATAATGAATGGTTTGGGTGGAAACCGGGCCACCAAAATAAGCGAGAGCCTCGATCTGGGGGAAACCGTCCACCAGTTCGGCAATAGTAACGGTCAAGGGTTTGTTGATGATAAAGCCCACCGTACCCTCCTCTTCCGAATGGTCCGTCACCAGAATCACCGCCCTCCGGAAATTGACGTCCTCCATAAAGGGTTCTGCAATCAGCAGACTGCCGGTATGTACATCATACTTCATCCTTACTCAAACGATTCCACGTGTGCTTCCTTGTATATTTTTCTGACAAATCCTCCGAGTACCTTACTTCCAAATTCCAAGTAGTGTTGAATGCCGTCCTCCTGCATGGTTTCGATCGTGTGGGTCCATTGGACGGATGAAGTCAGCTGATGCAGCAACTTGTGCCTGATCGTATCCGGATGGGTCGATGGTGCCGCGTCAACATTCTGATACACCGGACATACAGGTGTATGAAATACAGTACGGTCAATAGCCTCGGCAAACATATCTCTTGCCGGAGTCATAAGCGGAGAATGAAAAGCACCACCAACAGACAGCATAATAGTCCGTTTGGCCCCGGCCCGCTTGCACGCTTCAGCGGCAAGCTCCACCGAAACCGTTTCACCGGAGATGACGACCTGCCCCGGGCAATTATAATTTGCTGCCACAACAATACCGGCTGTATCTGCGCAAATCCGCTGCACAACCTGGTCTTCGAGTCCCAGGATAGCGGTCATAGTGCTTTGGGTGAGTTCGCATGCCGCCTGCATCGCCTGAGCCCTTGCCGCCACCAGCCTAAGCCCCGATTCAAAATCCAGTGCCTTGGCGGCCACCAGCGCAGTGAGTTCGCCAAGGGAATGTCCTGCCACTGCATCCGGAAGGCCCGGATCGTTGGAAAGGAACGTGGCATAACTGTTGACAAAAACAGCAGGCTGTGTGATCTCTGTTCGCTTCAAATCCTCCTCCGCGCCGTGAAACATAAGATCTTTTAGCCCAAAGCCCAGAATGCTGTCTGCCTGATCAAAAATAAACCGCACTTCCGGAGCGGAATCATATAATGCCGCACCCATGCCGGTCAACTGCGATCCCTGTCCGGGAAAAAGGAAAGCTCTTTTGGTCGTCATTAACTCAGGTCTGATGATATTAATTGCAAAAATTCATTTCGGGTTTCCACTTTCATAAACTGCCCGGTAAATGCGGAAGTCGTCGTGGTGGAGTTCTGCTTCTGCACACCACGCATCATCATGCACATGTGTTTGGCTTCGATGACCACAGCAGCACCCAATGGTTTTAGGGTTTCATCAATACACTTCAGTACCTCATGGGTCAGGCGCTCCTGCACTTGAAGCCTGCGGGCAAATATATCCACCACACGGGGGATTTTACTCAGGCCGACTATATGGCCGTTGGGGATATAGGCTACGTGCGCTTTTCCAAAAAAAGGCAAGAGATGATGCTCACACAGGGAGTAGACTTCAATATCCTTGACAATGACCATTTCGCTATACTCTTCGGCAAACATGGCGGACATGAGGACTTTGGCCGGATTGAGATCATATCCATGCGTCAGGTATTGCATGGCTTTGGCCGCACGCTCGGGCGTCTTAAGAAGACCATCTCTGGTTTGATCCTCACCCAGATATCCGATCAGGTCCCGGAATAGATGTTGAATCTGCTGCATGTGGTCCGTGGATAACAGATCGTCCCTTTTGTTCTTAGCCATATAAAGCGTCAATAAGCTGTGGAAAGATAGGATATCAGTTTGAAATCACCATTATGTGCAGGCATACCCAATGCACTGATAAAGGGTGGCATTGGGGACCAAACCTGAACAAAGCCTTCTTAAGAAAGTTTGATGATTGTGTACCCGAAGAAAAAGACCAGTGATCCATGGCTTCATGCCGTCTTTGTCCCCTGTTGATCTATGATTGCGGGTTCTGATCTAATTTATCGGCAAGGAATGCTTCGGCTGGCTACATTTGTATTGTGGCCAGAATTTTCAACCGTAATCTGCTTTTCCGGCTGATGCAAGGGGTCAGGAAACCCTGGGTCATTCACATGGTTTTCTGGGTCTTGATCTTCGCCCTGATGTTGATGGCCGGACCGGACAATAATACCTCCTTTATGGAGGTGGTTCGTAAAGTTATCAATCTGTCATTTTACATGTTGGTGGTGTATGTCAACCTGGGGTACCTGATCCCACGCTTCCTGAGTCAGAAAAACTTTATGACCTATGTGCTGCTACTGCTGGCGATGGTCGCGGTATTCACCCCGATCAAGGTACTCATGTTATATATCACCTACGACGAAGTCGACCCGCAGGAATTTCTGATCATGAATCAGCAGTACATATTTCTGCTTTTGTTTCTTATCGCCGGAGGCTCCACAGTCATCAAGATCATATCGGACTGGCAGCGACACCAACGGGACCGCAAGGAACTGGAGACCCAGCGCATGCAGTCCGAAATCAAGTTTCTCAAATCCCAGATCAATCCTCATTTCCTTTTCAATACACTCAACAGCCTGTATGCGCTCACTCTAAAAAAATCAGACAAAGCACCAGAGATCGTGATCAAGCTGTCGGAGATGATGCGCTATATGTTGTATGAATGCAATGAGCGCCGGGTTCCGTTGCAAAAGGAAGTGAATTATATCCAGAACTACCTCGATATGGAACGACTCAGGCAATCTGGCCATGCTGATATCAGTTTTAGGGTGGAAGGACAAGTCACGGATCAAACCATTGCGCCACTGATTTTTATTCCATTTCTGGAAAACAGCTTTAAACATGGCCTCAATCAACAAATCAGTGAAGGATATGTCCATGTCATTATGAAAGTGCTCGGCAACAAACTTCTCCTTCGTATCTGTAATAGCAAAGCAGGGAAAGCACCACAGCCCATTGACAAGCCCAGTGGTGGTATTGGCCTGGCGAATGTCCAGCGAAGGCTCAACCTCCTCTACCCGCTGCAGTACAAACTGGATATAGAAGAAAATGATACCGAACACGTTGTTGAATTATCTTTAGACCTCACCCAATAACATTCTAAACCTGGAGTACCATGATGAATACATTGATCATTGATGACGAGCCTCTGGCCCTGGATGTGCTGGAAACGTACATCAGCAAAATGCCCGAACTCCACCTTGTGGCCCGCTGCACAAATGCCCTTGAGGCCAATGATCTGCTGCGCAAGCACCAGATCGACCTGATCTTTCTGGACATTCAGATGCCGCAGGTTTCGGGTGTTGACTTTATTAAATCACTCCCCCACCCGCCGCTGTTTATTTTCACGACGGCCTACAGCAACTATGCTCTTGAGGGATTCGAACTCAATGCCATAGACTATCTGTTGAAACCGATCTCGCTGGACCGATTTATGAAAGCAGTAAATAAAGCATTGGAACAGTTTGAGCTTCGTAAAAAGGAAGAATTGGGTGAAGCTGGTGGGGGTAGAGAAGGGATAGAGTTTTTCTTTGTCAAGGCGGATAAGAAACTGGTCAAAGTCAAGTACGATGAGATCCTGTATATCGAAGGATTAAAGGACTATGTCATCATCCGGCTGGAGCAGGGTCGCGTCGTGACCCTTCAGACTATGAAAAGTCTGGAAGACAAACTCCCTGTGAATAAATTCAAGCGGATCCACCGATCCTACATCGTCTCCATCGACAAGATCCATGCTGTCGATGGCACCTCTGTCGACCTGTATGAAAAAGGACAGATCAAACAGTTACCCATAGGGAAGAATTACAGGGATGAGATACTGGAGATTGTGAATAAGAACAAGTTGTAGTTTGGTGCCTTCGGCTCCCTTTCAGTCACCTTTTGCTCCGTGTGGAAAGGTGCCTTCGACTCCCTTTAGACTTGCGCTCAAACACCTTTTGCTCCGTGTGGAAAGGTGCCTTCGGCTCCGCTCAGTCACCTTTTGTTCCGTGTGTAGGTCATAAGATTTTCCTATTTCGTGGACCAGTTCAATCTTAGACTCGCAGCAAAGTCCAAGGTCGTTGAGCGGAGTCGAAACGAGCGATATCATAGAAAAATCATAGCTCGCTGAGCGGAGCCGAAGCGAGCGAAGTCGAAACGACCAACAGAATTCCCTATTTTTATACTTCACCAGTATGAAATCCGATGAAAGGGTATATGTATATCCTCGAATGTGCCAATGGCCTTTACTATGTAGGCAGCACCAAATATCTGAAAACCCGCCTACAAGAACATCAAGAGGGAAAAGGCGCCAATTTTACACAGAAACACCTGCCGGTAAGGCTCGTCTACATTGAGAAGTTTTCGCGGATCGATCATGCATTTCTCAGAGAAAAACAAGTGCAGGGCTGGAGCCGAAAGAAGAAAAAAGCATTGATTGATGACGAGAAATTTGATCTGCATTTCTTATCCCAATGCCAGAATGAAACGCATTCCGATTTTTATATTCCGGATGAGGAGGAATAATCGGTGCCTTCGGCTCAGTCACCTTTTGTTCCGTGTGGAAAGGTGCCTTCGACTCCGCTCAGTCACCTTTTGTTCCGTGTGTAGGTCATAGGATTTTCCTTTTTCGTGGACCAGTTCAATCTTAGACTCGCAGCAAGGTCCAAGGTCGTTGAGCGGAGTCGAAACGAGCGATATCATAGAAAAATCCTAGCTCGCTGAGCGGAGCCGAAGCGAGCGAAGTCGAAACAACACCCTATCTCAACACACTCAACGTCTGTGTCAGCACTCCATGGGTATGGTGGGTCTGGATGACATACAACCCCTGAGGCAGGCCATCTGTCTGGAGCTGGGCGCGCTTGCCGTGAATGGATTGTGGTACATTCAGGGTCCGGCCCTGCATGTCGAATAGGCGCACCGATTCGATTTCGGTCTTGCCGTTGACGTGTACATTGACTACATCTGCGGCGGGATTCGGGTAGAGGATAAGGGTATACGGATCTTGTCGGGTACCGCGTGGATCATAGGTCAATACGATATCATGTCCCTCTACATCATAGAGTGTACCATCCTCTCCCATAAAAGTACCAGTATGGAGACTGACAGGGATACGGATGAGGTCATCATCAGTTTTGAAACCTTCAACATCCTCCTCAATTATAAATACTATAGTTGCTATCACACCATGACCGCTTGCTCCAGTATTAAGTGCCTTGGCATATCCGGCATCTATCCGACCATCCCAAGGGACCTTTGCTAAAGAAATATAAGGTGAACCCTCCGCCAGCCAGGAATTTTCATGAAAAAGGACTTCAACTGAAGAGGAGTCCATCATGGCGGGTGGAATATTCACTGAAAACTTGGCCCCTTTCATATTCAGCACCGGATTATTTGCGGTACCAACCGATACATCGAGAATCACGACATCGCCAGAATCCAGTGAAAACTGGACGGGTATAAGTGAAAACTGATACGGCAATTTTTGCTGTACATCCTTGACGACAATATCATGGGTCCGGTTGTAATAATTGCTGATGGCAGCTACATCCTCCTGCGTGATAGCTCCGTCTCCATTAGCATCCAGGAATCGGCCTTTTTGTCCATTTGAGGAATAGCTCCAGTTGCCCGGATGTTGTCCAAACCAAGCAGTTGGCTCCTGATAGGGTCTGGGGCTGCCAGTTTCACCCAAGTGGTGGGCTAATACCAGGAGATCACTCATATCGACGCGTCCGTCCCGGTCGGTATCTCCGGGCCAGATACAGTTGACCACACAAGGACAATTCTCTGCTTCGGGAGTGGCGATCACCTCTACATCTGCTTTGACGAGGTAACAGAGGTTACTCGGCTGCACGCAGAAATAGTATTCAAAATGGTCCGTTCCTGTGTATCCGGGATCGGGTATATAGACCAGTGTATTGTACCCATCAATCGATTCGCAGGGCAAATCGATTTCATGCAGTCCGTTGAAGAAAACGAATTGGCCGTGGGCTGGCTGCTGGCTGATGATATAGGAGAAATCTGTGTATACGATGGGGTGTTCAATGACCAGTGGCAGATCCTCAGAGGTCTGAAGGCTGTAGGTAAACTGATTTTCCGGCTCAAGGTCGGTCACATGAAGCAGCACGGTGGCCGTTTCACAATAGACGGTATCCTCAAAACAGGACGTGTAGGTGAACTTATCAACACCCCTGAATCCTGGATTTGGGGAGTAGATAAAGGTTCCATTGCCAAGATTCAACAGAGAACCTTTGGTGGGATTGGTATGTGACACCAGATCAAAATCCAATAGGTCATTGTTGAGTACATTGAAACTAACGCTCAGTCCCGGGCGTACATAAAACTTATCATCACGGGCCTGCGTGTTCTGTGCTTTCTGATAGGAGGTGATTTGGTAGGTCCGGCTTACCAGCCCGCCCAGTTGGAGTGCAAATGTATCCTGGCCTGCGTATCCCTCTGTGGGTGTATACGCCCAGGCATTTGGGCTGGTCTGTTCCAGCATTCCGTTAGAGGGTGCTATGGATACCTCGAAATCAGGAAATGGAGTTATTATCTCAAGCTTTTGCTGATTGAGAAGAAACTTCTTAAAGACAAGGTGATCCTGGAGATTCGGATCCCGTACCAGGATTTGGGCACTTCCCTGAGCGCATTGGCCGGTCGTATCACAGACGATATACTGGATCCAGGTATCGCCTTCAAAATCCGGATCGGGGGTAAAGAGGATCGTATCTCCTGTGGAACTGATCATGGCTTCTCCGCGATTGAGGACGGAGACTGTGGACAGGTGCATGGGGCCTGATGTAGCAGAATCATTCTGCAGAACGGCTAAGGGAATATTGATGCCTCCTTTGTCTACAACATATTGATCATCAGCCGTCAGGATGATCTCAGGTGCTATCACAAAGCGGTATGCCCGGGTCACCGGATGTACCGGCTGAGTGGAGGAGAAATAGGTAACAATCAGGTCTGTCGAACCGGAAACACCGGTTGTCGGCGTAAACATTACCTTTAGGGTACTACCGGCACCTATGGAGATGCTGGCCAGCCCCAACTGAGGGCTTACGTCCTGTACGATGCCGTATGTAAAGTCGGTAGAGGCGGCAAACTGATCGGAAAAACTTGAACCAGAACTCCGTACATGAACAATGGTCGGATCTGCCAACTGGCCGAATGCCCCGGAAAGGTTCAGGAGTGAAAATATCACTACCAAAAGGGTCTGTAATCGGTACAGATTCATCATTTTTGGTTCCTGTAAGGTGGACAATCGTTTAAAATGCAGGCACAAGATACTAGATCAAACCTGAGCGGGCAAGTAATGTTGCTTAATTTTAATATATTTTTTATTTTAACTCGTACCTTATTGTCATACAACATGTTATGTCCTATTTTCACAATACTTTTTCAACTCAAAACCATGTTAAATATAATTAAGCGCCATGTTTTATCGTTTGTTAATCAAAGAAATACAGTAGCAAAAAAATTATATACTATTCAACATCATGCGTGAGAGCAAACTTTACCAGGCCATTGTCCCACTCAATGGACATGAGCTCAACCGGCTCCATCGCTTCATATTGAGCCCTTACTTTAATCAAAGTGAGGCCATTATCAGGCTGTTTGAATGGATCAAACAGGACATTCAAGACGGTAAAGTGGAAAGCGTTTCAAAAGAACAAATTTGGAGCATTTGCTTTGGATCGGGCGAGCAATTCAATGATGGCCGATTTAGAAAACTTCAAAGCGACCTTTTGAAACTCACTGAAGAGTATTATGCTCAAGAAGCTTACCAATCAAATCCAATCCATCGTGCTAAATATTTAATGGAAACTATCAATGAAAAAAAGATAGATGCACTTCAGTCTATGGCTATCAAGAATGCTTTTCGGTACATTGCTGAACAGCCTTTTGTGAATGCATCATCATATTACTTTCACTACGAAATCGAAAGAAACATATACCTTCTAACCAAGAACAAAACAGAGCGTTCGACAAAATCAAATCTCGAAAACATTGTAAAATATTTAGACAGATTTTATCTGGCCGAAAAACTCCGCTACGCATCAACCATTCTTACCCATCAGCATTTTGCTGCAGTTGATTATAAAATGCTTTTTGTGGATGAGATTT
Organism: Saprospiraceae bacterium; assembly: GCA_041746735.1. GTDB lineage: Bacteria > Bacteroidota > Bacteroidia > Chitinophagales > Saprospiraceae > Opimibacter. Next base: position 19,993 of record JBGTGP010000011.1, on the reverse strand, counting down.
TGAATCACGTAGCACACAATGATTATAGTGAAGTTCCTGCTGTAATTATATACTATCAAATTCTACTTACCTATAAAGAGCCAGAAAATCGAATCCATTATGATAAACTAAAAGAATTCTTAAAGCTGTACATCAACAAATTCCCTCATGTTGAAGCGAAAGAGATTCTTGATTCTGCATTAAATTATTGCATCATACGCATGAATGCTGGTGAAGAAAATTATGTTCGTGAGGCCTTTGACTTGTATATACAATCTTTAAACAATGGCTTGCTTATGGTTCAGGGACAAATTACACCTTGGTCATTCAAAAACGTTGTCACTATTGGCCTCCGACTAAAAGAATTTGATTGGGTTGAAACCTTTATTTTTGAGTTTAGCAAAATGCTTGACGTGCGATATAGAGAAAATGCCGTTACATTTAATTTGGCCCAATTGTATTTTTATAAAAAGGATTTTAGACAGGTTATAGAACACCTTAGCAAAGTTGAGTATGAGGATTTTACATATAATCTGAACTCTAAGACATTATTAATGGCGAGTTACTTTGAACTCGATGAAATTGAAGCTTTAAATTCTCTATTAGATGCTTTTCGGTTATATGTTCAACGCAATAAAAATCTGACACAAAATAAAGGTAAACACTACCTCAACACCATCAGCCTGGTCCGAAAACTGGCCCGGATCCGCCCAAGAGACACGAAGGAAGTTGAAAAACTCATCCGTGAAGTGGAAAACACACAAGGTGTCGTCTCCAAAAACTGGATCATGGAAAAACTTGAGGGCCTCAAAGGAGCAGGAACATAGTCGAATTCGTCGCTATGTGATTACCTTTGTTGTATGAAATCCAGTCTGAGCATGAGAATCTTTTTTTTCTTCCTTCTTTCCATCCTGACCTTCGCTTGTCATAAAGCTGTATCTCCTGAACAACAAGCCTTAACCAGTGCCCTGGACGTCTGGAAAGCCAATCCTTCGGACAGTACAGCCCAGCAGGTTACGGCCAGGTTTGACCACTATCTTGAGGTCCGTGGTTATAACGATCCCGCCACACCTGACTTGCTTCTCACAATGGCCGGTTTTGCTTCTAAACGAAATGATCTACAGCAAGCGATGAGCTTCTATAAAGCCTATCTTCTCAATTATCCCGACCGACCAGACCACCCCGACCGCCTCGCAGAGGTCATCACCCTCTCCGAAAAAATGGAACGACCACAACTCACACAAGTACTCTATAAATCCTTCGTCCACCGCTTCCCTAAAGACAGCCGGACCAGCTCCATGAATACCAAAATCGAAAACAAGGATATCGCGGTAGATTCACTGCTCCGGTATATGGGCAACAACATCTTCAATGATTCCATCTTCCGGCTCAACGAAGAGCGGTCCCGTCTCTATATCGATGCCTGTGAAGCCGCCGTCATGGCTGATCCCAACCTTGCCAACGGCCCTGAGTTTCTCCACCGGGCCGCCGAAACCGCACGTACCCTGCGGGATATTCCGAAAGCCATTCAACTCTATAACTGGATCATCGACCACTACCCCACCCACAGCCGCGCCGCCACCTCACTCTTCCTCAAAGCCTTTACCTATGACAACGATCTGAAAGACTTCCAGAAAGCCGGTGCCTATTACAACGAATTCATCGAAAAGTACCCCGCCAACGAGTTTACCGAATCCGCTAAGTTTTTACTGAACCATCTCGGCAAATCCGAAGAAGAACTCCGAAAAATGCTGGAAAGCAACCGGGCAAAGGAGAACATTCAATAATCGCCTTCCCCCACCTTTCGTAGGATTTATTATATTTGGACACACCAAATCAAACGTCCTATGAGATCCCTCCTTTTGTTGATCGTCATCTGCACGATCATGGCCTGTAAAGACGAACACACCACGCTCCGTGATGCCGTCGATGATGCTTTGGAAAACTATCGGCAGTATCCTACTAACGCTAATGCCGAAGCCTTTGCTCAAGCCCGTAAAGCGTTTATTGATGCTTACGGTTATACGGATCCCGCGGTTCCTGATTATCTTATCCAGTCCGCCAGAATAGACTGGACCCGAGGCAATCAGGCAGCGGCATTCAGCTCCTTCCAACTCCTGATGACCCGCTATAAGGATTATCCGGGCAAATCGGAGAACATGCTGGAGATGATCCGGTTCGTAGAAACTTTTAACAAGCCTGCACTCAATCAGGTCATGTACAAATCTTTTGTAGAAGGTCATCCCGAACATCCCGCCGCAGACTCTGTCAAAACACTGATCACCGAACCTCACATTACCGTAGATGCCACCATCCGCGCGCTGGACCTCGCGATGTTTGATGTCACCCGTCAACTCCTCGATAAAGAAAAAGCCCAACTCTTTATCGAAATGTGTGAGCTCAGTGTGTTGCTCAACGACAAATTTCCGCAAGGGCCGGAACATCTCTATCGCGCTGCAGAAATTGCCCGGGTAGCCAAGCTGGCCAACCGGGCCATTAAAGTCCTGACCTGGATTCGTGAATATTATCCGGATCATCCTCTCGCGACATCCTCTTTACTCTTCAGAGGATATATCTACGATCATGATCTCAATAATCAGCAGGCCGCTAAAGCTATCTATGAAAAATATCTGAAAGATGATCCGTACGGACCACATGCCGAAACCATTCTCTGGCTACTCGCCAACCTGGGTAAACCGGAAGCTGAAATTCAAAATACGGTAACCCCGGATGCACTTCGTCAATATGTGGAATAAAGGATAAAGGAATTGCGCGAGTTGCTACTTAATGACCACGCGCTGCTTATCGAATGGATTCAAGGCCGTTCCTTTCACCGCAGCCTCAGCTTCGACGTAATACTCGGAGCGTACATTCTTCAGGGCTTTGGCAGCCCCTACAATCTGACGCAGGACGAAATTCTTATCGCCCAGTTCATCCATATCTGACTTGACCAGCGTAAACGGCAGCACAAAGTCTATCACCACGATCTCATGCGCAGGCACTTCAATAGGTTTGTTGATCTCCAGCTCACCAATTTTGTATTGGTCCGTCAGTTTGTTTTTCCATCGGCCCCGGATATACTTTTCTGTCAGGATCAGCCGAATACGGGTGACCGTTTGGAGGTGCATGGACTCAAACTTGAGTTTGCCTACAATGACACCGGATTCACCAGTTATTTCATCGGGCAACAGCATTTCAATTTTGACCCCTTCTATACCGAGCCAGCGTTTGACTTTTCCTAACATGAGCATTGCGTTTTGTGTCTGCATTCGGCCAGCGACTTCTTGCAAACTATGGAATATTCACTCCTATATAAACCGTTTCATCCAGGATTGGCTTAGCGGCACCACCCAGCGGCTGATATAGTCCTTTCGGTTAGCCACCAGATTATCAAATACACGGGTTTCAGACGTGATACGTCCCTGTACTACAGCCTCTGCCAAGCCGGAAAGAGGAATGGTGTGTATTTGCTCCTGCTCGTCCAGCCAGGCGACGGTTTGACGCTCTAACAGTTTTCGACCATATTCTTGTTCGAGGCTTTTGATGAAAGCTACGGATTTATCGATCGAACACCCACTGGCAGGTGCACGGGTCTCATCCACCACCAACACCACAAAGAGATCATGCATCACCCCCCCCAATGCCCTCAACTCACGATGGTGGCTTGTCCACTGATAACAAAAGGCATCAATTTTCTCATTGATCAGCGGAATATCCGCCTCCTCAAAAGGTCGGTCAGCTTGAAATATCCATATACGGGATTCGTCAGGATAGGCTAATAGATTACGCATGGATCATCTTGTGACTGTATGTTAGGAATAAAACTGGAATAAGGTGTGGAGTAATTTTAAGATTTCATCATGCGTTGCAATACCAACTCTGACAGATCATACACCATCACCTCATCCTGTTTATCGGCATTTTTCACCCCATCTGAGAGCATCGTCATACAAAACGGACAATTGGATACAATAGTTTGTACCCCCGTAGATAATGCCTCTTCTGTTCGTTCAATATTGATCCGCTTGTCACCTGGTTCGTCTTCCTTAAACATCTGGGCACCACCGGCACCACAGCAGAGTCCGTTGGATCGTGTGCGGCTCATTTCTTTGAGTTCCACCTCGACGGCTTCGAGCACCTCACGTGGCACTTCATAGATCCCATTGACCCGGCCGAGGTAACAAGAGTCATGGTAGGTGACGGTCATTTTTTTAACGGATGGATCGAGTTTGATTTTCCCATCCTGCAACAGTTGGCGGATAAGCTGGGTGTGATGGATCACTTCATAATGTCCGCCCAGAGCCGGGTATTCATTCTTCAGCGTATTAAAGCAATGCGGACAGGATGCTACGATACGGGTTACTCCATATTGCTCCAGCGTACCGATATTCTGATGCGCGAGCATTTGGAAGAGAAACTCATTGCCCGCTCTGCGTGCGGGATCACCGGTACAGCTCTCTTCCTCTCCTAGAATGGCAAAATCTACCCCTGCCGCTTTCATGAGCTTCACCAGTGCTACACTGATCTTTTGTGACCTCGGATCATAACTGCCTGAACATCCCACCCAAAACAGATATTCTGGCTTACGCCCTTCTCCTGCCAATTGGCCCATAGTCTTGATCTCAATCCCTGTATCTGTCATCGGCGCGATTGCTTTTATCCTTCATTTATTTGCTCCAACCATTTCGATCTCGATTCGGGCACCTGCCACACGGCTCCGCTGCTCTCCAGTGCATTAAACATAGGTATCCACTCGGCCGGACCTTTGGACTCCATCAGAATCTCATATCGCCGCATCTGCAGGATCGGTTCGAGTGGATCGATCAATACGGGACACGCTTCCACACAGGCATTGCAGGCCGTGCAGGCGTGGATTTCCTCTGGTGTAATCCGGTCAAACAAGGAATGCCCATCGTCAAAATTGAGGATATTGAGTTTTACATGATCACTTTTCTTCTCTGCCTGAATAAAGCGCGATGATCCGCTTTCCAATTTACAGCGGATCTCATCTACCCGGTCCCGGATATCCATCATCACCTTCCGGGGTGAGAGCTTTTTCCCGGTGATATTGGCAGGGCAAACGGCTGTACACCGCCCACACTCCGTACAGGTATAGGCATCCAGAATATTCTTCCATGAAAGTCCGGTAACATCCCGGGCACCAAATTCCGGTATGGCATCAGCTTGCACCATTGATGTGTCAGTGGATACACCCATCATACTGCGGACCTCCTGCATAATCTCCGGCATGTTTGACATTTCTCCACGCGACCGGACTTTGGCAAACCAGGCATTTGGAAAGGCAAGAAAAATATGCAGGTGCTTACTATGCGGCAGGTACACCATAAAGCCAAAAACAACGAAAACATGTAACCACCATCCAAGCCGCTCGATCCAAACCAGCCAATCGTATGTCAAGCCTCCGAAAACCATCGGCCCCAGCCATCCACTAACCGGTAATTTTCCGGTCGAAGGATAATGTGTCGGATCAAGTGTTTGCAACACGATATCTGCACTGTTCATACTCAGGATGGCGACGACCAGCAGGAGCTCACCTACCAGGATAAGATTGGCATCCAGCCTGGGCCATGCCGTCATTTCAGCTTTCCAAAAACGTGACAGTCGGATCACATTTCTCCGGATCAGAAAGATGATCGTGGCCACCAGTGCCAGCGCCGACAGGATCTCAACCAGCCCGATCACAAACGTATAGAATCCACCCAGATAGGTTGCGAAAAAACGATGCACCCCAAAGAAGCCATCAATGAATATTTCCAGGAGTTCCACCTGCGTCAGCAGAAATGCCGCATAAATAAAGAGATGCAGAAATGCCGGAATCCATTTTTTAAACATTTTCTGCTGGCCAAAAGCTACCAGTAGCAGATTGCGCCATCTCTGGGGATCGTTATCTTCGACTGGTTCCGGTTTTCCAATATGAATATTCTGCCAGATGCGATAAAACTGCCTTCCGGCAATCGTAAATGTGACCAGGGTCAGAATGCTAAAAAAGATAACACTTATCTCCATACGTGAGGGTCTATCGGCAAACAAAGATTAGTAATTTTCCACATTGGTCACTACTTTCGCCCAACAATCCTTCTGTCAGCGTGGACATCATACTGGGAGCTGGACCCTGTCATTCACACGACTATGAAAATACTGGACCAATCCCAGATCCGACAGAAAATCAAACGATTAGCTATTGAGATCGTAGAAAACAATTTTGACGAAAAGCATCTCGTCCTGGCCGGCATCAACAACAACGGCAGTGGATTTGCCAAACTTCTTGAAAAGGAACTCCGGAAGATCACGGAAATCCCTGTTCAACGGGTCACTATTCGGCTCAATCCTGCTGCTCCCCTCTCCACGCCAATCGAAATCGATACGCCGGTTGCAACATTGAAGGGGAAAGTCATTATCGTCGTCGATGACGTCGCCAACACGGGACGCACTATTTTTTACGCGTGCAAGCCGATTTTGGATATCATACCCCGCAAGTTGGAAGTGGCTGTCCTGGTAGACCGTACACACAAAACCTTTCCCATTCATCCGAAGTATATCGGGGTTGCGCTGGCTACCACCCTCAAGGAAGACATTGATGCCCGGATCCTCAGCACCGAGGAGTGGGGCGTGTATCTGAACTAATCGTTGTGGTGCAGGGAAAAAACTGTACGACTGGTTTACGGAGTGATAGGCATTCAACAGATTTACCAAGGGACTTGATCGTTCCGACCTTATGCTTCTGCTATTGCCTTTTTAATCTCGGGTATCATTTTTAAGGCCTCCTGATATCCGATTTCATACATCTCCCGGATATGGGTGAAATTGAACCGGCTATACTGATGGATCGCGTCCGGCTCGATGACTACATCACAAAACTGCAATTCAGGTTGAATGGTATTGATAGCCGCCAGATTGAATACCCGTGAAGCAACACCGGCTATTGTATTCACCTCTTCAGCGCTGATTTCCTTGCGTGGGATGAGATTCACCCCGATGATACACTTCACTTTGTCCCGCATGGGGGTGACGGGCAGATTCATTAGGAGGCCACCATCGGCATAGTAGTGCTGGCCTATCCGGACGGGTTCATACAGCACCGGAATCGAAGCAGAGGCTACGATGACATCATGGAGCGGTCCGGCATTTCGTATCTCAGCTCTGCCGGTATTCAGATTGGCAATAGCGATATAGAGTGGTTTGCTCAACTCCTCAAAGGTTTTCTCCGGAAGATATCGTTGTAACATTTTGCGAAGGAAGGTATGGCGTACAAAACCTTTGGTGGGCAGCCGGAGCGAAAACATCCAGATCAAGCTTCTCTCGCTTGCAATAGAAAGGATCTCTGCCGGGGAATATCCATGCGCATACATGGCGCCCACTATACTTCCGGCACTGGTTCCGGAAATAATCGTGGGGTGTATATCATGTTCCTCCAGGGCTTTCAGAACACCGATATGGACCACCCCTCTCGTGCCCCCGCCGGATAGCGCAATACCTATCTGATGCATCATGTATTAAGTGTGTACGAAATGCAAAGTAAGGGTATAATGACATCTTCCCTTGTTTTTACAGATGGAGCTTCTTCCCAACCGGGTTGCCGTGGATTTGATACCTTGCGCCTGCAACATATACTGCGGTATGATGTTTGGCAAGACATTGTCCATAAATGCGTATCGAAATGGAGGTTTTTCAAATGTCATACGAGCGGTTGGGGCTGTGGAGTCATACGGACCTGGCCTATATCCGCCAGGATGCCGCGCTTCAACCCTTTATAGCCTATCCTCCAAATGCCAGTTCATTTGTTGATACTATCCAACACCGAAAATCATTTCCGGCAGACCGCACGCTCTTATATCAGGTCCTGCAAAAACAATACGATGCTCTCGGCATACCCCTGCCAGTAAGCGAAGCCCAACTGCTCGATGAAAATACATTTACAGTCGCTACTGCCCATCAGCCATCTCTGTTGACGGGCCCACTGTACAACATCTACAAAATCGCTTCCACAATTCATCTGGCCGGTCAATTGTCCGAATTACATCCTGAACAGAATATCCTTCCGGTCTTTATCATGAGTGGCGAAGATCATGACTGGGAGGAGATCAATCACGTACACCTTTTTGGTAAAAAATATACCTGGGACCGAGCCGCGACTGGGCCCTGTGGCAGGTTGAGTCTGGAGGGCCTTGATACGCTCCTGGAGCTTGTCAGCGAACTTTTTGTTCATACTCCTTACGGAAAGGACATCAGAGAGATGTTGTATAGGTCCCTGAAAACAGCTAACCGTTACAGCGATTTTCATCATCTGTTACTGCATCACCTTTTTTCCCGGTTTGGCCTGATCATCCTCAGTATGGATGATCCGGATCTCAAACGAGCCTTTATTCCCTCGATGGAAAAAGAACTGCGGGAACGATTTTCTTTTCACCATGTCCCGGAGACGCAATCCAAACTGGAAGCAGCTGGCTTCAAAGCCCAGGCTTACTGCCGGCTGGTCAATCTGTTCTATATGACAGATGATGCCCGTGAACGGATCGAACCCTCCGATACCGGCTTTCTCCGCGTGGAGAGTGGTATATCAATGTCGGAAGTTGATATCATGATCGAACTTCATGATCATCCCGAACGATTCAGTCCCAACGTAGTGCTAAGACCCCTGTACCAGGAGTTCACTCTCCCAAATCTAGCCTATGTTGGTGGTGGAGGTGAACTTGCCTACTGGCTCGAACGTAAGTCTCAATTTGAGGCCGCAGGCGTTCATTATCCAGTTCTCATCCGACGCAACTCCCTACTCTATATCGACGCCGGCACTGCTTCCCAGATTCGCAAAGCGGATCTCCTGTGGGAGGATCTTCTGGATGAGTATGATGCGATAGTCCGGGCATATATCCTTCGCCACAGCCAAACAGAACTTTCATTCGAAGCGGAACTGGAGCAGATCCGTTCAGCGTATGCTCAACTGGCGGACAAAGCGGAAAAATTGGATCCTACGCTTTCCAAGGCCATTCTGGCGGAGGAAACGAAACAACTCAAGCAATTTGAGCAATTAGGATCGCGGCTGATGCGTACGGAAAAGCAATTGCACGAGACCCAAATCAAGCGGATTCAGAAACTCAAGGAAAAATTATTTCCGGAAGGGGGGCTTCAGGAAAGGCATGAAAACTTCCTGGCTTTCTACAGCCAGTCCGGGCCGGCATGGATCGATACTATTGTGCGGATGGCGGATCCGCTCATTGGAAAATTTACGGTTGTGGTACAGGAGGGCTGACCTCATTGCGGGGTTTGGCGCGGTTTTCCAGGAGCATCAAGAGCATGGCTAATCTGGACCTGAGTTCGCTTCGGTCGACGATAAAATCCAGGAATCCATGTTCCAGGAGAAACTCTGAGGTTTGAAAACCTTCTGGCAAGTCTTTCTTGATGGTTTCCCGGATCACGCGAGGGCCTGCAAAACCTATCAGCGCTCCCGGCTCTGAAATATTAAAGTCACCCAGCATGGCATAACTGGCCGTAACGCCTCCGGTAGTCGGATCTGTCATCAGGGATATATAGGGCAATTTAGCGGCAGCGAGTTGAGACAATTTGGCCGACGTTTTGGCCATTTGCATCAGGGAGAATGCCGACTCCATCATCCTGGCACCACCTGATCTGGAAATGATCATGAGGGGCATTTTATTCGCAATGCAGTAATCAATGCTTCGGCTGATTTTCTCGCCGACGACTGATCCCATACTTCCTCCGATAAACTTGAAATCCATAGCCGCAATCACAAGCGGCTGGTGATCCACCTCACCTGTGGCTACAGCCATCGCCTCATCCAGTCCAGTTTTTTTCCTGGCCTCAACCAGACGTTCGCCATACGGCTTGAGGTCTGTAAACTCCATAAAATCATAGGATATCAGCTCATCAAAAAGTCGTGTATATCCTTCATCCAAAACCAACTGAAAATATTCCTTCGAGCCGATGCGCTCATGATACTGGCACTTCGGGCATTTATAGAAGTTTTCTTTCAGATCCTTTACGGTGCTGGTCTCATTGCATTGCTCGCACTTATGCCATAATCCATCAGGTGTTTCCTTCTTGGATTTGGTGGCCGTTTGAATGCCGTGGCGCAATCGTTGATACCAGCTTTTGGATTCTTCCTGCATGTCGATCCGGTGGTGCGGCTGCAAAATTGGACAAAAAAAAGCAAACCCGGAACTATCTGGCTCCGGGTTTGCGCTGAAGGCCGGTATAACCGGCTTAATGTCTTTAGTGTAATAAGGTAATATTGCCCTTCTTGAAATACGATTTTTCTCCCGGGCAACCGACATTTAGATAGTACCCGAATACGTCCGGTGCCAGGGTCTTGCCGTTATAGGTTCCATTCCAACCGATGTTGATATCTGTAGAAGAAAAAACACGCTCGCCCCAGCGGTTGTAAATATGGAGTTCCATACTCGTGACATAATTACTTCGGACATACAAGACATCATTGATCCCATCATTATTTGGTGTAAAAGCATTGGGAATGAATATATCACGTTCATCGCAAAAGGGACTGATCACCGGAACGGTCAATGTCGCCGTACCGGTACATCCGTTTTCATCTGTAACGGTGACCGAGTATGTCGTGCCTTCCTGAGGGTTGACAATCGGATTGTAGATCGGGGGTACCACCTCTCCGGTAGACGACATCCACATATACGTATAATCTGGGTCCTGATTGACGGTCAGTTGAACGGGTGTGCCAATAACAATCGAATCCGGATCTGCATCAATCATAATCGGTGGCACGAAAACAAAAACCTCAACAGTAGAGGTTAGTGTATCCATGCACCCCAGATCCATATTGGTCACAATCACGGTATAGGTTGTGGTCGTCGTTGGCGACACTACGATCACAGGGGTATTCAGTTGAGGCGGATCCCAATTATAGCTGAGATTTTGTCCATTATTGTCCGTCACAGTAATCGTCGCGGGAAAACTAATGCATATCCCCTGATCATCTGTAATGTCCAGATCAAAGAAAACAGGTGTAAGACATACGGTATCAGCAGCCTGACAAAATAGCGGGTCTGTGCCGATAACATGGAAACAGGCGGGGATGCCCGGAGCAACCTCTATTGTGGGCCCTGTACCGATAAGTTCATCAGAAGCATTAAACCATTCAAATGTTACACCGGGACTGGACGTCGCGGTAAGTGTAATAATTTGAATATTGCAATACGATGTATCATTGGTTGAAATCACTTCAAATGTGGGGTCCGACTTGGAAATGGTCACGGTATCTGACTGCATACAATTCAGGGAATCCACCGCCATCACCACATAGGAGGTCGTGACAAGCGGACTGACTGTAAAAGTCAGACCCGTCCCTAAAACATTTCCGTTGAGATCTTTCCAGGTCACGTCCACATTGGATGTACCTGTAAGGATAGCCACCAGTTCGATGTCTGAAAAATCACAATTGGTCAAATCATCCGGCGCCGAAATATCAAAGAAGTCAGGTATGATCACGAGTATACTATCGACAATTTCACATCCCGGCAATGCAGGATCTGTAATTGTGACATAAAACCAGGTATCATCCACTACCGTAGCCTGGGGATTGGGCGATGTAGGATTATCCAAAAATTCAGCTGGTGTCCAAATATAGGTATAGGTGGGATTGAAGACCGGGTTGAGACTGATTGAATTTTCAAAACAGTTGATGGTTTCATCGTCAAGTGTTTCGGAGATGATATTGACGGTAATCGTTTGTGTAATACTCACATCACAACCATCACGCGAAGATAATGTGACGACGTACACACCTGGTTGATTGTAGGCATAGACCGGACTGACCACAATAGACGTGTCATTCGTAATAGCAGGGTCTCCAAAATCCCAGTGATAGCGTATACCGTTGGTGGAGGTATTGGTAAAACTGACTGTGAGACTTTTACAATCGGTTTCATAGGTAAAGCCCAGGTTGGGTAATTGCTGCACACCCACACAAATGGAATCTTCTATGACACAACTTCCATCGGTCACTGTCACATAATAACAGGTTGACAATCCGGGGAATGCAATCGGATTCCAAGGTTGTGTCAAATCAAGGCCATTTGGCGGAGACCAGGTATAGGTCAGGTCAGGGTCCCCATTGAGCAACAAGGGTACCGACTCACCTCTGCAAATACTGTCCGCTGCGGGATTGAATTCCAGATCGATCATACGCAACTGAAACGAACGGGTCTGACTATCCTTGCACCCATTTATATCTGTAGCGATCAGCACTACGAATATCGTAGAAGGTTCGTCCAGTTCAAACGTAAAGGTTGGATTTTGCTGGCTGCTGGCCAGTACACCGCCCGGATACGTCACCAGCCATTCCCAGCCTGTAATGGGGTACTCCGGATCTGTAGAAAGATCTGTCAACTGTAGTACAATTTCATCTGTACAACTAGGCACTGTATAACTGAACTCGGCATTGAGTAATGATGTAAATACACCTATTTGTCTGACGATGGTATCAAAACAAATCTTGTCGCTGTCATTGACGATAAGGGCGACATTATAAAATCCATCATCAGGATAGGTATATGTTGGGTTGGCCAAGGTAGAAGTCGCACTATTAGGATTACCAAAGTCAAAGATCCATAGGTACTCATCTGACAGGGAAGAAAGGTTGGTAAAGTTGACCGTGAGTTGATCACAGGTCAGAGCTGGTGCGGAAAAATTCGCGACTGGTACATCACGGCACATTCGCACATTATACTGAAAATCTCGTCGGGTCTTTCCGGTAAGAACACCATTTTGATAGGCCGTGACACAAATCGTGACGACAAACTGACCAATGGTATTGGGTAACCCGGTAATTAATCCGGTCTCCGGGTCAATCATCAGCGGATCCCCTCCCATAACATTAAAAATATCGTAGGGGGGTCTGAAGTTGATCAAATTATAGGGTGGTGCAGGGGGTGGCTGTGGACGATTATTCACTATATCTCCCCCGGAAAATGGTGTCTCCAAACAATAGACCAGTGAATCACCTTCAATGTCAAACGCAGCATGATCAAAATTAATGGGCTCGTTTACACAGATGTAGATTGGGGGATAGTCACCGAAGTAAGGTGAACTGTTGCACTGATTTTGTGCGAGACCACTCAACTCTGCGATGAGGGTCATACCGGTGTTTAACGGATTGACGACATTGTTAAGGGACTCATTTCGGCAGCATCGCTGATAGGCCATGACATAGCCATTGGCCCAGAACGGCAAAAAAATGGTATCCACATAGGTGGTCTGATGCACACAGACATCACTGCCCGCGATCGTACAATCACTGATAAAGATCTGGTTGAGTGTATCATCCGCGTTGAATGGCATTCGCAATTCACCCCCAAAACCCACAAAGATCAGAGGCATATTGGTGGTCAGATCGAAAAAGCCAATGGATGCCGGGTTATCAAACTGAGCATCCGATGCGCCGAGCAAACAATCTCTTCGAAGCGTAAGACGGATTTCATACATATTGTTGCCCAGACATCTGTAGGTCAGGTCTCCACCTACAATATGAGTGGCGCTGGCATCCTGTGGCGACAGTATCAGGAGACTGCACAGGATAATTCCAAGACGCAGGATTGTTTTACCCCCTTGCATGATATGATCGATATATGAGTTCATGTCGGTTATTTCTGTATTTCAATAATTTCCACCCGGCGCTCACGGGAAGCATCAGGACTGAAGACTGATTTCCGCAAGTTTTTGCGGTCATCGCTGATGTGTTTGGGGGCCGTCTCTTCACCAAAAGATTTTTGCGTGACGACGAGATCTCCCGTTTCCATATACCTCCAGAGAATTCCGTTTCGGAAGGATTTAAATTCATTTTGAATGCTGGATATTCGACGCTTGCCGAGCGCAAGGTTGTAGGCATTGGAGGCAAGTGGACTGGTGTATCCTTTCAAATATATCGTGAAGGTCAGCCCTTCCTGGAGATACTGATCCAGGATATGCATAAAGGATTCAAACTCCCGTTTACCGACAGCCAACTCGTTTTCGAAGAAATCCGTAATAGCTTTAGCAGCGGCCTCACGCCCATCTGGTGGTGCACCATTGGCATATTTGCTGATAAACTCACTCTTCCTTGCATAATAAGGCCCGTATGTCTCCAGATATCGGACTACCGCGGTTTCAGATTGGCTTCTTCGTCCAGGCTCATCATTGTCAAAGAAGATGGCCAATGGTAAAAAGTCTTCAAGACTGCCAAGTTCCAGATAAAGATCTACCACTAAAGTGTCTTTATCCGGATCTTCATCGGTATTGAACGTTTTGCTGGCCGGTAAGTAGCCTTTCTTACTGCCTGATACCTTCATGTCCCTGTCCGGGTACACCATAAAAGTCTGTTGTGTGGCAAAAGGATCCTGCTTGACCCTGGGTGTACCGTTAGGTAACTCCATGAGTTCGACCCGTACACCTTCGAGCGGAGCACCTGTTCGTTTCTCAAATGTCCGTACCAGCACTACCCGCTGCGACGGTGTGAGATACAAGCGCTTGACTATCTCGGTAGACTCTTTAATGCCTGAGGTGGAGAATTTGGTGGAATCGGAATCATACTCTGGTTTTTCACCTAACAGGTCATACGAAGAATTCCGGCTAATGGTGATAATCACTTCATTGCCGTCACCTGTGGAATACGTCTCGGTGTTGACACTGGCTTCCGTGAGGTACACAGTGACATTGTCAAGTGGCTCTCCGGTCAGTTTATTAAATGTCAGCACTTTGAGGCTGACCTCAATGGGCTCCTTGGAGAAATAATAGATGTCATAACAACAGGCCTCATCTTCCGGAGACAGGTACATCGAACCTAGGCGATTGGATGAAAAATAGCCTTCTTTCTCATCGTCAGACAAACTATAGAAAGCATCATCGAGACTGCTATTGGTTGGCGAACCCAGATTAACAGGTGTACCCCAGACGCCATTATCATTTTCCACGCTAAAAACATCCAATCCACCAAAACCCAGATACCCGTCTGAACTAAAATACAGTGTATGAGAGGTCCGGTGGTAGAAAGGAGATACATCATTGTAGGGTGTATTGACCACTGTCAGATTCTCGGGGGCAGTAAAGTTGTCTTTACCGGCGATATAACAATACCAGATGTCTTTCTTGCCTTTACCACCAGGGCGATCGGAAACAAAATACAAGACCTCACGGCCTGAGATCGGGTCGAACCCGACATGAGGCTGGGTATTCGTGTAGCCGGCCATGTTGATCGGATCGGGTAATTTTTGGGCGAGACTATAGGCTCCGTCCACAATGTCGCGATAGTACATATCACACCGGATCTCCGAGGCATTGATATAGTCGCAGAGTGTATAAAATACCCTGTCCTTGCCGGCATTGAATGCTGTGTGTGCCGTATGGAGGTTAATATCATTGAGGAAACTATCCACCTGCCCTGCCCCACTTTCTTCGCTGATTAAAATCTTGGAATAAGGCTTCTCCGGTTGAGTAACATCACCACCTTTACCCAGAAAACGTAATGAGCTATAATACAGCAGATTTTCGGTTTGTATGGCTCCAAATTCTGAAAAGGCGGTATTCACTTCACCGCCGAGATGCACGATCTCGAGTGTCGTATCTGCATTTTCGAGTTCTCTCATTGCCCAAGTAGCCGTTTCCTGATGCTTGAGGGCGAGAGCCGTCATTTCAATATCATCATCACTGTGTTCGGAAATATAAATCTGGTACAGATCCAGTGCTTCCTGATACTTTCCAAGTCGCTCGCGTACAAAACCAAGCCAAAAAGCTGTTGCTGGATAATCATTGGCTTTCTTGTGGTCCAACACCTCCTGGTAATACTTTTCCGCCATGGTAAAGGCAGCATAATGGCGCGCTGCTTCCGCCAGATTATAGGTGGTTTCGACATTCTCCGGCTCTATTTCCTTGGCGATCCGGAGGAAGTTGTAGGCTGAGAAATAATCCTTCTTGGCCATAGCCTCCCTTGCTCCTTTTATATAGGCATTGAGAGTCTGGCTGGTTGCATCATGCAGCAATGCGAAGGTGAGGAACGGGAGGAGTATATATAGACGCTTCATTGTAGATTCAGTTAGCTTAAGCATGGGGATCAGAATATCGAGCAAACCCGGGTTTGTTCCAATGGCCAAAGTTTCTTATAGGTATACGTCAGGAAAAATTCAGGCCCCCCTTTCCGGTCTGTGGCCGCCTGAAAATCCGAAGTGTTGATGTCATAACTAAATCCGCCTTTCCATCCGTCGTAGCCCAGGGCGATCATCGGGATAAGAGCATCCTTCAGGCGGGTAGCCATCCCCAGATGCAGCTCGACTTCTCTAGACTTTTTATTACTGATGTGAACGATAAAGCCCCCTCCCACGACTGTTTCCTCATAAGGTCCCTGATTCTGCAAAAGGCCATTGGCATACAGATCCAGCCGGTTGGCCAATTTCAAAATACCAAGTGCATGTATGGAGGTTCTGATCGGAAGGCGGATATCAGAATCGGTATAGAAACTGTACTTAGCTTTATTGAGGTGAAAAGCTCCAATCCCGAGATCCAGTTTGGTGCGGTCTTTACCCTGCACCCGGATATTGGCACCTGCCCCCAGGTCCAGAAAGAAAAAGTTGGTACGGGAGAAATCCTCCCCTGAAGGAAGCGTGGGATCGAAAACGGTTCCGTTCCACTGATTGTCCCATTGCAGATCGGCCTGCTTAAACGCCCTTTGGCCTCCACCAAGGTATACCCCTGCACCAGCAAAAAGGGACCTGGTCAACGCCCGGGTATAGGATCCGTTGAATGTCAGGCTACCGAGGCTTAAACGGGAGTCCCCGGATTGGTCAAAGTTGAATAACGCCCCGGCAGAAAAAAAGCCTTTTTGAGTCTGCGTCTTTCGGATCTTCATATCAAAACTGCCTGAAAATGTCAGGTAGTCTACTGGTACAGAAAAGTACTGTTGCTTGTGAATCACAGCGACCTGTTTGTCTCCATTAAACATACCAGTCAGAGCCGGATTGATCTGCAACCGGTCAAAATGATACTGGGACAAATGGATGTCCTGGGCAGTAAGCGGAATGGTCAGCAGGTAAAAAATTACCGCTGTCAGGGATATGTTCAGTTTCATGTTCAGCGTCTCAGGTTTGATATATGGTTATTCGATATATCTAAATCTTTATTTAACAGCTAGTTAATTCAATGATATGGATTATAATTTGGTCCTGCGATGATACAGCAAAAACTGTACTCAATCATGGATTTCATTCTAATAAAGGTGCTGGGTATAGTTGGTAGTCTTTAGCGTTTTGACGTACCGTAGAGGGAGTTACTATTCGAAAGATAATATAATTTTCAACAATGCAAATTTATTTTGAAAAAAGATAGGTGGATGAACCAAAAAATTTCAGCCCCGCTGGAGTTTTGTACCTTTCCCCATATGATCATTTTGAATGAAAACCAGATCAAAGCCTGGGATCAGTACACAATCGCCAAGGGTACGCCTTCTTTGCAGTTGGTAGAGCAGGCAGCCATGGCTGTAGTGGAAAAACTAGACCTTTTGCTTGGTGAGGAGGACCAGGAAGTGCTGATCCTTTGTGGTAATGGAAATAATGGAGCGGATGGTCTGGCCATTGCCCGGATGCTGGTCCAAATGGATTACCTCGTCGATGTGTATGTAAGTCTGGAAGGAGATCATTCGGACGAATGGAAGGCTAACTATGAACGCCTGATGTCGGAGGATCCTGAGCATTTGGAAATTCATACCGCCTGGAAACCTGAGGATTTTGAGCTGAGTCCTTCCGGCACTATCGTGGATGCGATGTTTGGTACAGGTCTGACCCGGCCTCTGGAGAATAAATGGTGGTTTATCGCCAACTGGGTCAATGAACAGAGTAACCTGACCATCGCAATAGATATGCCTTCCGGGTTATACGTCGACCGGCCACCGGATGGAGAGGTCGTCTATGCGGATCTGGTCCTGACTTTTCAATCTCTGAGGCTGGCCTTTATGATGCCGGAGAGCGAACCCCATTTTGGAGAAGTCATTGTCTGTTCCATTGGATTATCGGAAACGTTTTTGCTCGAACATGATATCCGGACCTTTGAGCTTACCTATTATTATCTCCTACCATTTCTCATCGAACGCAACCGGTTTAGTCACAAAGGTGATTTTGGTCATGGGTGGCTTATTGCGGGCAGTCTGGGGAAAGGCGGCGCTGCCGTATTGGCAGCGGGTGCTGCTATGCGCGGAGGGCTGGGCTTGCTCACGGTCCATGTTCCGGATCGCTTGTATGAGGTGATGCAGATATCGATTCCGGAAGCTATGGTCAGTCTGGACCCCCATCCGGATCACTTTAGTCAATGTGCATTACCTGAAAAAATTTCGGCATTAGCCATTGGGCCCGGGCTGGGTATGCATCCTGATACCGTTGAGGCTCTTGGCATTCTCTTGAAGCATCATGCACGAATTCCCATGATATTGGATGCAGATGCACTCAATATACTGGCAGAGCGAAGGGAATTGCTGGATCTGCTTCCGCCCGGCACGATCATCACCCCCCACCCTGTTGAATTTGACCGCCTGTTTGGCGAACAGGATGACCATTATATGCGCTACCATACAGCCGTACGGGAAGCCATTGCACGCAAAATCAACATTGTCTTGAAAGGGGGTATCACCATTATTTGCCAGGCGAACGGTGTAAGTTTCTTTAATACACGCGGTAACCCGGGTATGGCTACTGCTGGAAGCGGAGATGTACTGACCGGTCTCATTCTTGGATTATTGAGCCAGGGATATTCCCCGGACTTTGCGGCTTTGCTTGGCGTGTATATCCATGCCAATGCAGGGGATCAGGCGGCCGAAATCCTGGGGTATGAAAGTCTTATCGCGAGTGATATTGTCGAGTATCTGGGAGATGCTTTTGAAGAATTACGACACCGTGAAACCGATATTGACGAAGAAGAAGACCTGGATGAGTAAAGTAATTGTACTGACAGGCGCCGGGATGAGCGCCGAAAGTGGTATCCGCACGTTCAGGGATGCTGGTGGACTCTGGGAAGGTCATTCTATTGAAGATGTCGCCACGCCACAAGGCTGGCATAAAAATCCAAAGCTTGTTCTCGACTTCTATAATGATCGGAGACAGCAGTTAGCCACCGTAGAGCCCAATGCCGCACACTATGCCATTTGCCGCCTGGAAACGTATCATGATGTCGTGGTCATCACGCAAAATGTGGATGATCTGCACGAACGCGCCGGTAGCCAAAAGATTATTCATCTACACGGCGAACTCAGAAAAGCCAGAAGTGAAAAATATGTGGATCTGGTGTATCCATGTACAGGAGATATACAACAGGGCGATTTATGTGAGCGAGGTCATCAATTGCGGCCCCATATCGTCTGGTTTGGTGAAATGGTGCCTATGCTGGAGACGGCTATTGATGAAATTTCAAATGCGGATACAGTCCTGGTCATCGGGAGTAGCATGCAGGTATATCCCGCAGCCAGTCTCGTGGCCTATGCACCTGCTGATGCCGAGGTTATCTATATAGATCCAAATCCCAGCATCAATAATGAATTAGCCCACCGACGTGGATTGCGGGTCATTGCCAAAAAAGCCACAGAAGGCGTTCCTGAGATGGTGGAAGAGCTCTTGCGCGTACTGCGCGCAAGGGGGGTAAAGGGTGAAGGGTAAACGGTAAAGATGTAGATACGCCATATTTGGCGTATCAGTGGTGAAAGGCCGCTTGTGCTGGGGCACAAGTTGGGTAAAGGGTGAATGGTAAAAGGTAAAGACATGTGCCATGGGGATCATACGGACGGCCAGGTCACGGTGAGTGAGTACGGGCGTGTCGTGGTGAATGTGTACGGGCAGGTCGTGGTGAATGTGTACGGCCAGATCATGGCGAGTGAGTAGGGGCAGGTCGCGGTGAGTGTGTAGGGGCAGGTCACGGTGAATGTGTAGGGGCGGGTCGCGGCGAGTGTATATGGCCAGATCATGGCGAGTGTGTAGGGGCGGGGGGGGGCCCCCCCCGACAC